>JBFFGE010000090.1:0-17719 GCA_041557595.1 Alphaproteobacteria bacterium | reverse complement strand
GGGACCCGATCCCGTGGATCGCATTAGGGCCAGCGGCCATGTGCGCCGCATCAACAGGCCGAACACATGACTACACCCGACCGTCTTGCATCAACGTCACAAAAACTCTTGCCAAAGGGGAGCCGTCCACACATGACCCTTGGCGGCTGAAGGTCACCGTGTGGAGATTGGCACCCACAGCCCGGATGCTAGATCAACCTGCCTTTAATTGGAATCAATTAAAGGCAGAAAAGTTGATCGATTCTATAAAGTTAGAGCAGCTTATGTGCGCCGGAATGGGCGCACGCTGCTCTAGCGCCAATCGGCTAATTGCTTTCTTTAAGTTTGCTGTACGTCCCGCGAAGTTGCACCGTCACAGTTAAATCCGTCTTGTCACGGTTTCGCCAGAACCATCCATGTTCTCCGTCGAACGCCGCAACAATCTCTCCTCTCAAACCGGTAGAGCCGCGACCCTTCTTATACGTGATGGATTGCCCGTTACCGTGAGCATGCAGGTCGAAGTTCACACGTCCGCCCTCGACAACCATATGAAATTCTGCAACGTCGCCTTTTTTCATCTTTAGTTTGAATTCGCGAGTATCGCCTGGCGACAGATCGAAACTCACCTTGTCAGTCCATGCCGCCGATTCCTGGGCGTGTGCGGCCCCTACAAGCGCATCGAACACCCGGCCGATAAACATCGGTTGCGGATCTTTCCGCAAATCGGCGCCGTGGTCGCGCGCGGCTTCCTTCGACAACTGACGCTTGATTTCGCCCATTTCCTGGAGACCCAGTATCCTGCCCGCACCGGTCGGATCGATACCGTATTCGGCCGGAAGCACGATCGTCACGAGGATTACGATTGCGGATAGGGCGGCGATAATGGTCGATCGAAGAAGTTGCGCCGAACTCGGCAGTTCTTCGAGGCTGGGTTTTTCCGCGTTGAACATATGTATCTCCAATCGGTTACGTGGCCACAAAGTAGCCGGTAATCTGATAGCCCATGAGCATGAATCCGAGGGACATGATGACGACGTTCGCCGTGTAGGCTTGGCTGAAGAACTTCGATGTCTTGCGCCAATACCCCATGACAATGAGGATGACGGCAAGTGCCAGGATCTGCCCAATTTCAACGCCGACGTTGAAGGCCAACAGATTGTGCAGCAATCCGTCCCCGGCGATCCGATAGTCGAGAATCTTTGTAGCGAGGCCGGTTCCGTGGAAAAGCCCAAAAATCAGCGTGGCCGCCTTCGTATTAGGCTGGAAGCCAAACCAACGTTGGTAGGCGCCAAGATTGTCGAGTGCCTTGTAGACCACGCTAAGGCCGATGATGGCATCGATGACGTAGGCGTTTATTCCCCAACCGAACCAGACGCCGGCAAGCATCGTCACCGAATGGCCGAGCGCGAACAGGCTCACATAGATGGCGACATCCGTCATCCTGTAGAGGAAGAAGACGACGCCGAACAGGAACAGGATATGATCGTAACCGGTCATCATGTGCTTGGCGCCGAGATAGGCGAAAGGAATGAGCTTTACGCCCCATATCTCCTGAATATACCCGGCGTCGCCCTCAGTGACGTTGTGCGCCGAGGCGCCGCCTAAACCTAAAACGAGTGCAGCGACAACGAGGAAGCCCAAATAGCCAATCCAGCGAAACAGTGAGCGATTACGTCCCGCTGTATTCATAATCATGAAGATGCTGCCTCAACTGCGCGTTTAATTTTTTACGGCTCTACTTGTCGCGAAACTCACCAAAAGCCTTTTGCGGTGACCGGACGCTACCGCACAAAGTGGTGTTCGTGATCTCATGTGACAAGAGCATTCTGGACGGCAGGAATAAAGAGAAAGGTAATGCAGGCTGCAGATTATTTTGGGAATTGGCGGTCAGGCAGCTGCGGCCAACTTTCAGTGTTTGCCTCGGGCTATTTGCGGACATCATAACCCTCTCCGGTTCACGCTTTGGCGGGATTTCGCGCGCATTACGATATTGAATCCCGCGTCGCTCGGCTAACATGGCGCCGCACTTCGGGTTTCTCACCAAACACGGACGGACATTTCACCATGATCGATTTCATCGGACAGCCGGAGCCGGATTCAATCCGACCCTTTAGCCGCGCGACACGCGCCGCCGGCCTGATATTCGTTTCCGGGCATTCGGCGCCGCACGATCCCGCGCGGGGTATCGAGCGCGGCGCGACCGCGGCGGAGCAGGTTCGAAACGCGCTCACCTTCATTGACCGGATTTTGCGCGAGCAAGGCAGCTCGCTTCAGCGTGTTGTGCAGGTGACGATGTTGATTACAGACCCCGCGAATTACGCCGCCTGCAATGAAGAATACGTGAAGCACTTTCCGGACGGGCTGCCGGCGCGCCATACCGCTCGTTTCGGCGTCCCGACGGAGGCGATGGTCGGGTTCTCCTGTATTGCGCTGGCCGCGGACTGACGCGGTCGGTTTGGATGCTCATAGGATGCTAGGTTTCTCTTCGAGAGACAGCGCGAGCGGAAGGTTGAGGTAGCGATGGAGCCCCTTCAAGACGATACCCTGCCGAAGAGCATACGCGGTCGCTTCGTCGAATCGGTGAACGGCCTGCGAATGCATGTGCTGGAAGCCGGAGACGATGTGGCCGACAGGCCGGTCGTACTGCTTCTGCACGGCTTTCCGGAACTGGCCTATAGCTGGCGCAAGGTGATGGCTCCGCTGGCCGAAGCGGGGTATCGCGTCATCGCGCCGGATCAGCGGGGCTATGGCCGCACTATTGGCTGGAGCCAAGGGTACGACGTGGACCTCCGGCCGTTCAACATGGTCAACCTGACGCGCGATGTCGTCGCCCTGATGGGCGCCATGGGGGTGACGAAGGCGGCCGCGGTCGTCGGGCACGATTTCGGCGCGTCGGTGGCGTCCTATTGCGCGGTCATCCGGCCCGACCTGTTCGATAAGGTCGTCTTGATGAGCGCACCCTTTGTCGGGCCGCCCGGATTTCCGGTGCCGGGCGAAGCCGCCCTGGGGGATATTCACGCGGATCTGGCGGCGCTGGACCGGCCGCGGAAGCATTACCAAAAATACTATTCGACGCCACAGGCCGACCGGGACATGTGCGCGTGTCCGCAAGGCATGTCGGATTTCCTGCGCGGATATTTCCATGCCAAGAGCGCCGACTGGCCGGGCAACGATCCACACCCCCTGGCCGCCTGGCGGGCGGACGCGATTGCCGAAATGCCGACCTACTACATCATGAACGCCGATCAGACCATGGCGGAGACGGCGGCGGATTTCATGCCGGGACCGGCGGAAATTGCCGCAAACACCTGGCTGACCGACGCCGAACTGGCGGTCTATGCCGCGGAGTTTTCGCGCACCGGCCTGCAAGGAGGGCTCAACTGGTACCGCTGCCGGTTCGAAAACGAGCTGCTCGACGCGCTGCGGCTGTTCGGCGGCAGGACCATCGACCTGCCGGCCTGCTTCATTTCCGGTGACAAGGATTGGGGCGTCTATCAAAGGCCGGGCGCGCTGGAGAAAATGCAGCGGCACGCCTTTTCGCGGATGGAAGACGTTCACCTGGTCTCCGGCGCCGGCCATTGGGTCCAGCAGGAACAGCCCGAGGCGACCTGCCGCCTGCTGCTGGATTTTCTCGCTGGTTAAGGGCGTTCTCCTTGGCCTTCGGGCGCGGCCATACGTCGTTCCGGCGACAGGTATTCGGCTGCGGCACACAGGCTTCGACGCAGGTTCCGGCGTTTCGATGGTGCCGTTCCGTTCAGTCCCTCCAGCCGACCGCTTCACACCAAACGATCGACATAAAGGCATCCGGATGGTCACCCCAGTCCTTGAGCGCCCGTGCGGCCGTGTCCATCTGTGCCTGATCCGCCCAACCGTGTTGAATGGCCGTCTCGGTGGTTCTCGGGCCGGTGATCTCACCGGTCGGCGCCGACATGATTGTCGGGGTCGATTGGGGCGTCCCCCAGGTTTCGTTCGACGCGGTTCCGACCGTTCTCGTCCAACACGGCAAGCCGCTGCACCGCCGCCCGTTTGCGCTATACTTATGGCAATCACCGGACCGGCAGGGAGGAACACATCATGAAAGTCACGGGCAAGTGCCATTGCGGCGCAATCACCTATTCGGCGGAGGTCAATCCGAAACACGTGGTTCTCTGCCACTGTACCGATTGTCAGACCTTCGCGGGTTCGGCCTATCGCAGCATCGCGCCGGCGCGGGCGGAGACGTTCACGCTCCACTCCGGGACGCCGAAGCATTACGTCAAGACCGCGGACAGCGGCACGACGCGGGTGCAGGCCTTCTGCCCCGATTGCGGCACCTCGCTCTATTCCACGGCGGACGAGGAAAACCCGCCCTTCATCGCCTTGCGCCCGGCGAGCCTGGATCAGCGCGACAACCTGCCGCCGCAAAAACAGATCTGGACGGATTCTGCGCAGTCCTGGGCGCATGATTTGAGCGGGATCGAAAGCGTGCCGAAACAGGGATGACGATGCGTGCCCGCCGTGCCCGAGTCGCGGCGGCGCCGCCGGTTTCAACAACGAGCCGATCAGAAACGAGGAAAGCACGATGAATGACATCACCCCCATCGACAACCCACCCGCCCTCAACGGCATAAAGGTTCTCGACCTGACGCAGTTCGAGGCGGGACCGTCCTGCACCGAAGCCCTCGCGTGGTTCGGCGCCGACGTGGTCAAGCTGGAGGAACCGAAACGGGGCGAGCCCGGGCGATGGGGCTTCTCGAACCGGCCCGACGCGGATTCGCATTATTTTATTTTCTACAATCTCAACAAGCGCAGTGTGACCTGCAATCTGAAGTCGGAGGAAGGCAAGGGGTTGCTGGTGCGGCTGATCGAAAACGTCGATGTCGTCATCGAAAACATGGCGCCGGGCACCTTCGCGCGGCTCGGCTTCGACTACGACCGCCTGCGCGAGATCAACCCGCGCGTCATCTTTGCCCAGGTCAAGGGCTTCTCCCCTGAGAGCCCGCACGGGGACTATCTGTCCTTCGACATGATCGCCCAGGCGACCGGCGGCACGATGGGCGTGAACGGTCACCCCGGCGAGCCGCCGGTCAAGCCGGGCGCCACCATCGGCGATACGGGAACGGGCATGCTGTGCGCAATGGGCATCCTGGCCGCGCTGTTCCAGCGCGTTACCACCGGGCGCGGGCAGCACATCCAGATCGCCATGCGAGACGCGATGCTGAACTATTGCCGCACGCCGATGAGCCGGCAGGCGGCCCTGACCGACGACGGCGGCGGCGTGCTGCCGCGTGCCGGGAACAACATTCTCGGCATGTCGCCGGGCGGTCTTTACCCCTGCAAGCCGGGCGGGGTGGATGACTATTGCTATATCTTCACCTCGCGCGGCAACGACGAGCATTGGCGTCGTCTGGCGCGCGTGATCGGCCGCGAGGACATGCTCGACGATCCACGGTTTGCGACCGGCGAATCCCGCTACGAGCATCGGGACATTGTGGACGAGGCGCTCACGGCCTGGACGTCGCAGCGCACGAAACAGGAGGTGATGGAGACGATCGCGGGAGAGAAGGTGCCGTGCGGCGCCGTCTTCAACACGCTCGAGCTGATGAACGATCCGGACCTGAAAGCGCGCGGGATGATGCACAAGATCGATCACCCGGTGCGCGGCGAGGTCACCGTTTCCGGCTGGCCGCTGCGCATGTCCGACAGCCATGTACCGATCAAGACCGCGCCGCTGCATGGCGGCGACAACGAAGCCATCTACTGCGACTGGCTCGGCTTTTCACCCGACGAGGTGAAAGACCTCCGCGAGCGGGAGATTATTTGAGCCGCTCTGACGACCGCAACTTTCGATAAAAAATCCCTCCCCGCGCATTTGCCGGGGAGGGATTTGTTTGTGGGTGTCGCGACCGCGTTGCGCCGCCGTGCTACGACGTCCGCCAGCCGAATTCCTGCGGCTTGCGTCCGGCATCCGGATGCAGGCGGACATTGATGAGGGCCGGGCCGTCGAAGGCCATGGCCTCGTCGAGCGCGCCGCGCAGGTCCTTCGGGTCCTCGACGTAGAACCCTTTTCCGCCGAACGCCTCCATCATCTTTTCGTAGCTGGCGCCGATGGTGAGGACGCGCGGCGGCAGGGGCGTGCCGTCGGTCGGGAACGCCTCGATGCCGCTGCCGATGCCGCCGTTGTTCAGCACGACGATCTTGACCGGCAGGCCGAGGCGGCAGGCGGTCTCGATCTCCATGCCGGAAAAGCCGATCGCGGAATCGCCCGATACGGAAACGGTCGGACGCTCCGGATGGACCAGCGCGGCGGCGATGGCAAATCCCATGCCGACGCCCATGGTCCCGTAACTGCCTGCGTCGAGCCGCAGCCGGGGCGCCGCATTCGGAAGCTGGGTCCGGCCGATATCCATCGTGTTGGCGCCTTCGCCGACGATGACGGCGTTCTCCGGCATCCACTCGCGGATGTCCTTGAGTGCGCGGTAGTAATTCGTCGGGTTCGAATTGTCGTCGATCATCGGCTGGATCGCCGCCGCGTTGGCCGCTGCCTTCTCGGCGATGGCCGCATGCCATGCCGTGTCGGACGGGTAGAACCACTGGCGGTTCTCGAGCGACTTGTTGATCTGGCCGACCACCGCCTTGCCGTCGCCGACGAGCGCCACCTCGGTCGGGACGTTGTTGCCGATGGCTTCCGCCGCGACGTCGAGCTGAATGATGCGGACGTCCTTGTTGAAGCGGGGCGGGAGACCGTAATGCATGATCCAGTTGAGGCGTGCCCCCATCAGGAAGATGACGTCCGCTTCCCGCAACGCGTGGCTGCGCGCGGCCCCGACCGAGAGCGGATGGGCGTCGTCGAGCACGCCCTTGCCCAGCGGCGACGCGAGGAAGGGAAGCCGCGTCCGTTCGATAAAGGCGCGGACCTCGTCCTCGGCGCGCGACCAGGCCATGCCCTTGCCGACGATGACAAGCGGCCTTTCTGCGGATTCCAGCGCGTCCAGCGCCGCCTCTACGTCGTCCGGTATCGCTTGCGTGCGCGGCGGGTCGGGGATGGTCGCCACGGGCGGCACCTCGTCCTCGTCGACCTCGCCGCAGATGATGTCGTCCGGCATATCCAGGTAAACGCCGCCTGGGCGGCCGTAGATTGACTGCCGGACCGCCAGTTCGACGTAGAAGGGAATGCGGTGGACGTGCTCGACCCCGTGCGCGAATTTGCAGAAGGGGGTGGCGATGAGCACTTGGCGTTCTTCCTGGAACGAGCCCATGCCGTTCTGATAGGTCGGCGAGGCGCCGCCGATCAGGATCATCGGCCAGAAATTCTGTTGCGCATTGGCCAGCCCGGCGAGGCCGTGGACGACCCCGGGACCCGACACGACCAGGCAGGCGCCCGGCCGCCCGGTCAGGTAGCCGACCGCCTGTGCGGCATAGGATGCGGATTGCTCGTTGCGCATGCCGATATATTTGATGCCGGCCTCTTGCGCGGCGGCGGCGATTGGCTGCACGGGAAACCCGACGATCCCGAACATGAATTCGACACCCTGCCGTTTCAAGCTTCGTGCCATGAGAGTAGCGCCGGTAACCTTACCCATCGTGCGATCCGATCTGTGATTGTTTGCCGATACACCAGTCCGTGAAATTTATGCCGGGAGTCATTCTAGCCAAAACCGAGGGGAGAGGTCTAATTCCAGGTGGCGGTCTTCCAATTTTCCGCAATCAACGCCTACCGATGCGCATTTGTCTTATCATGCGTAGTTTGGCTAAGTTCGGGTCGACGCCAAAAAATTCGGAATGCCGATAAGATGATTCAATCCCCTTCCCAACCTGCCCGGCTCGACGGCCCGGTGCGCGACCGCTCCGCGTGGCGTGGGGCGGATTTTGCGGCTGACGACTCGTGGATCTACCGTCTGAGCCAATCCGAGGTGGACGACCTCGATGCCGCGCTGGCGCGCGTGATCGAGGCCGGGTTGCCGCCGCTGGAGTTCACGCGCGACGCTTTTCCGTTGCCGGTGTTCGGGGCGGGATTGGCCGGCATCCTCGAGGAATTGGAGAACGGCCGTGGCTTCGCGCTGCTGCGGGGTATCCCGGTCGAGCGCTATGACGAACCGTCGCTGTACCGGCTCTATTGGGGGATCGCCGTTCACCTGGGCGACATGATCTCGCAGAACGCGAAGGGTGATCTGATCGGGCGGGTCGAGGACCAGGGCGTCGATATCTCGTCGGTGAACGCGCGCGGCTACACTACGAATGCCGAGCTGCATCCGCATAACGACTCCTCCGACATCGTCGGTCTACTGTGCGTCCGGACGGCAAAAGAGGGCGGCGAAAGCATGATCGCCAGCGCCATGGCGATCTATAACGAAATCCTGGCATCGCATCCCGAGTATCTCGACGCGCTCTATACCGGCTTCCACTACGACGTGCGCGGCGAAGGGGTGACCGGTCAATCCAACGAGGTCACGCGCAACCGGGTCCCGGTCTTCAGCTACTTCGACGGCCGCCTGTCCTGCCGCTTCAACAAGCGCGCGATCGAGACGGCGGCGACCAAGATGGGCCAGCCGCTGACCGCGCTGGAGCAGGCGGCGATCGACACAGTAGCGCGGCTCACGCTCGATCCGGCGATGCGACTCGGTATCTGGTTCCAGCCGGGCGACATGCAACTGCTGAACAATCACATGGTGCTGCATGCGCGCAGCGGCTTCATCGATTGGCCGGAGCGCGACCGGCGGCGGCTGTTGCTGCGCCTGTGGGTGAACCGGCGTGACGGCGAAGGCCGCCAATTGGCCCCCGACTTCGCGACCCGCTACAACACCGGCTTCCGCCAGGGCGTCGCGGTGGCGGGGGATTAGGTGCGGGCGGCCGCGCGTTCCTTACTCGAACAGCGCCAGATCGATGACCTCGCCCATTCTGCAATAGCCGATATCGCTCGGGTGCAGCCCGTCGCCGCAATCGAGTTCGGGCAGCATCTGGGTCGGGCGTTCGGGGTCGCGCAGGGCGGCGTCGAAATCGACGATACCGTCCAGCTCGGTACTTTCGCGGATCCAGGTGTTGAACGCGACGCGATGAGTCTCGCGTTCCGGGTTCCAGGCGCCGGGCAGGAAGGTTTCGTTACCGAACGGCGTCAGCGTGGCCGCGAACAGTTTGATCCCGCGCGCCCGCGCCCGCACCGCCATCTGGTGCATGCCGGCGATCATCTGGTCGGCGGTGACTTCCTCGCCCAGCCGGGCGTGGCGGTTGCGTAGGTCGTTGGTGCCGAGCATGACGATGGCGTGGGTGACGCCCGGCTGCGCCAGCACGTCGCGGTCGAACCGACGCAGCCCGCTGTATCCGCGTTCGTCGTGCAGAATGCGGTTGCCGCCGAGCCCCTGGTTCATCACGCCGAACGGCCGGCCGCCATCGCGCGCGATCAGCCGGCGGGCCAGTTCGTCTGGCCAGCGGCAGTACGCGTCATGGGTCGAAATGTTGGCGTCGGTCAGCGAATCGCCGAGCGCGACGATGCCGCCGGTCTCGGTCGATGCCAGCACGTCGATGCCGCTGACGAAGAACCACTCGTCGGTGATCTTGCCGACCGGCATACTGACCTCGGCGGCGAAATCGCCCGGCGGTGAGATGTAGTTGGTCTGCCGTGCATAGCGTCCGGTGATCGGAAAGTCGGTGGGGAGCGCGCCAGGCAGGTAGAGCGAGACCGCGAGATCGGCCAGCGGTTCCACGTCGAGCTCTACCGGGTCGCTGATGACCAGCGCGCCCGCCGCAACCGTCGCCGATTTGGCGCCGCCGAAGGTGAGCGTGCGCAGCGAGTCCGCCGCGATCGCCGGACCAGTATCCCGGATTCCGAGCGTCGCGCCGCCGATGTCGAGCTTGCCCTCGCCATGGGCGTTCGACACCCGAATCCGCACCGTGTCGCCGCCGATGCTGACGCGCGGCATCATCCGGATCGTGTGGTTGTCGAGCGCGGTGCCGGCCACGCTCGGCGCCGGCGCGGCGGCCCAGGTGCCGACCCAATGATTGTCGCTGTCCATCCGATATCTCCTCCTGTCGCGGCGCGTGCGTTCGACTTCAAGCACCGGCGGCGCGATGCCGACATACCGAACACTCTATAGGCGATGGGCGCGAATGGACAAATTCGTCAGCCGACCGGCGGCGTTTCCGTTGCCTCGCGGGGCTGCGGCATCGCTGGCGTCGGAACCTTTCCCAAATGCACGTCGACGGGTTCGACGGTTCCATCGAAAAGACGGTCGATCGTGACGCAGGCGACCAGGTCTCCCGTCACGTTGACGGCGGTGCGGCACATGTCGAGGATGCGGTCCACGCCGAGAATGAGGGCGATGCCCGCCGGCGGTATGCCGACGCTGTTGAGGATGGTGGCGAGGATGACAATTCCCACGCCGGGTGTCCCCGGCGAGCCGATGGCCGCGCCCGTCGCCATCACGACAATCAGCAGCATCCCGAAGAAGCCGATATTGACCTGAAAGACCTGGGCCAGGAACAGCGTGGCGACACCTTGATAGAGCGCGGTGCCGCCCATGTTGATCGTGGTCCCGAGCGGGATGACGAAGCGCGCGACCGAGGTCCTGACGTGAAGCTTGTGTTCGGCGGTGTTGAGGCTGAGCGGCATCACCGCCGCCGAGCTCGATGTCGAGAAGGCGAGGAGCACGACCTCGCGGATCGCGCTCAGGAAACTCCGATAATTGCGGCGGCCGACGACAACCGCAATTGCGAGATAGACCAGGAACAACGCCACGAGCCCGAGCACCACCGTGGCGACGTAGACCCCGGTGCCGATGAGGGCCGATAGACCGACCCGCGCGGTGAGATGAACCAGGAGACCGAAGACGGCGATGGGCGCAAAACGCAGCACCCAGCCGACGATCACCATGCAAGCCGCCTGAATCGAAGACAATAAGTCGAGCAGCGGCTTGCGGTCCGCCATTGGCGTCATCACCAGGGCCATGCCGATGATGGCTGCGGTGATCACGATCTGCAGCATGTTGCCGCTGATGAAGGTGGTCATGGGATCGCGCGGAAACAGGCTGGTGATAAATTCGGGAATCTCTTCGGGTTTCGGCAGTTGGGCCGGCGCTGGGGCGCTGGTTTCGTTCAGTTTCTGCGTGGCCATCGCGGAGTCGAGGATGGTCCCGTCGATGTAGGTGCCGGGCGCGATGACCACCGCGACCGTGAGGCCGATCGCGACCGCGACCAGTGTCGTCACCAGGAAAAATCCGATGGTCCACCCTCCCAAGCGCCGAAGGCTCACATCGGCGTCGCTCGCCGCGATGCCGCGAATGACCGAGGCAACGACGAGCGGCACGACGACGAACTGGATGGTCAGAAGGAAGAGCTTGCCGGGCAGCGCCGCCCAATTGCCGATCAGCAGACCGGTATGCGGCGCGACCAATCCTGCGGTCGGACCGATGCAGTAGCCGACGCCGACGCCGGCAAACATGCCGATCAGGACCTGGAGCCACAGGCGCTGGGAGACGAGCACGCCAAGCTTGCCCGTCAAATTTAGGAGGGATCGTTCAATAGTCATGCAGGACCAAGGGTATCGACTCTATATGGTACGACGGCCATCACCGCACGCACCGAAAACCATCGTGCGGTCTGCCGCATTGATGTGAATCAGTCCGAATCCGCACATTCCTTGCGGCGGCATGCCGACCGGCCTGTGGCGGGAACCTATGCAGCCGAATTCGCCGCGGCGCCCGACAACGGTTCAAGCAGCGCCGCCACGTCCGTGCACCGGCGAAGGTCGCGCCAGGCGGCAAAGGATGCTGCGGCGCCATCGGGCGTCATGCCCGTCTGCGCCGCGCAATCGTGGAACTTGGTTTCCAAATCGTCCCAGGTCAATTCCTTCTCCGGCGATCCGGTCGGCTTGTCGACGCGAACGGTCTCGCTGACGCCATCGCGTCGCGTCGCGGTGACCTCGACGAAGCCGATGGTTCCGGAACTGCGCGCCCCCGGGTCGGGGTCATCGCCGAGACAGCGCGGGTCTTCTTCCTTCTGCATACGCGGCAGCAGCCCGGCGATTGCCGGACGCTGGACGCCGTCGTCGCCGAAGGCGGCGAGATCGAATTGGCCGTCCAGCACGCCGACCGCCAGCGTATATTCCATGCTGAATTTCCCTTCGAGGCCGGTCACCGGCCGGTCATAGGGTAGGGGGCGCAAGGCGCCCGGCGCGACCCGGCAATGGACGGTATCGGTCGTCTCCGGCGTGAGCGACAGGCGTTCGCGGAGATCGAGCAGCCCGTCGATCGGGCGGTGCAGCGCGTAACAGCACGGGTATTTCTTCAACGCCAGCCCCGGTTCCACAAGCACGTAGGGCCGGCCGAGGCCGGCGATGCACCGCGCCATGTCCGATTGATCGGTGCCGTATGTCGAAAAGAATCCGTTCTTCGCTTCCATCGCCGTGGCCGACGCCGAGAAGCCCGCTTCGGCCAGTCGCACCGCCGCGACCGCGCTGCGCGACGCCCAGCCCGCGTGGAACGGCTTGGTCATGGTGCCGAAATTGCATTGCAACCCGCTGGACATCGAGGCGCCGACCCCGAACGCCTGCCGCGTTGTCGCGACGTCGAGATCCAGGAGCCGCGCGGTCGCCGCGATCGCAGAGAAAATCGCCAGGGTTCCCGTGGCGTGCCAGCCGCGCCGGTAATGACCGTTGCCGATGCCAAGGCCCATCTTTGCGCCGACCTCTACACCGAGGATATAGGCTTCGAGCAGGGATTGGCAGCTCGCCTTTTTGCCGATGCAGGCGAACAGGGCCGGCAGGATCACCGTGCTCGGATGGGCCGGCATCATCGACAGCACGTCGTCGAAATCCAGCGCATGCCCGAAGGTGCCGTTGATCATCGCCGCGATTTCCGGCGGCGCGGTTTTGCCGGTGCCGAGCACGGGCCGATTCCCTTCTGCCTCGCTGGTTTCCAGATAGCGGCGCAGCGGGGCGCCCACATCGCCGACGCTGCCCGCCAGGATACAGCCGATCGTATCGGCAATCGCCTTTTCCGCTTTTTCGTATGCGGCGTCCGGGATATTTTGGCTGGGCGTTCCAACCAGGAAATCCGCCAGGGTTTCCGTCAATTCCATGGTCACTCTTGCTCCAATCTTCTACCGCATGCGGGCTGCGGATGCGGTTTCTTGCGCGGTCCGTTCCCATACGGGTAATCTTAGCGTCAATTGCAGCTGCGTCCTAACCGGCGCAAGATCGCTCCCGGATTGTATCGCGGTCCCAATGAGCGGCATTTAGGGAGGCGACGGACGCGATGGAATTTGGAATTCATTTGCCGCAATTCGGCCGGGCAGGCGGGCCGGACTCGGTGCGCCGGGCTGCGGTGCAGGCCGAGGAACTCGGCTATCACGACATCTGGGTCAGCGACCATCTCGCCATTCCGGTCGACGCGCCGTACCCGCCGACGTCGTATATCCATGAACCGATCGTGACCCTGACATGGGCGGCGGCGGCGACGACGAAGATCGGCCTCGGCACGTCGGTGCTGGTGCTGCCGATGCGCCATCCCCTGCCGCTCGCCAAGATGCTGGCGTCGCTCGACCTGATGAGCGGCGGCCGGCTCACGGTGGGGGCGGCGGCGGGTTGGCTCGAAGCGGAATTCGATGCGCTGGGCGTGCCCTTCCGGGAGCGCGGCGCGCGGGCGAACGAGACGATCCGCATGCTCCGGGCCTGCTGGTCGGACGATCCCGTGACGCTGGAGGGCGATAAGGTTCCCGCCAAATTCCAGGCCATGCGAACGCTGCCGCAGCCGAAAAAACCGATCCCGATCTGGGTCGGCGGCAACTCGGAGGCGGCGCTCGACCGGGCGATCGCGCTCGGCGACGGCTGGCATGGCTCGCGCTGGAAGCCGGAGGAGATCGGGCCGGCCGTGGCGCGGCTGCGGGACGCGCGCCCCGAGAAAAGCTTCACCCTGTCGCTGCGTATGCATTGCGACGCGCTCAAGGACGATGCGGGCGATGTGAAGCGGCAGATCGCCGCGTTCCGCGAGGCCGGCATACAACACCTGATGTTTCAGCCGCGCCAGCGCCTGGCGGAAGACTGGATGCGGTCGTCCGAAGAGCTGTTGAAAATCGCGCAGGCGGCTTAGCGTGTGAATTGGCCGAAATGACTTCAGTGGCGCGGTCAATCACGTGCGATGTGGTCGTCGTCGGCGGTGGCGGCAGCGGCCTTGCGGCGGGGATCGAGGCGGCGAGCCTCAATCGCCGCGTCGTGGTGTTGGAAAAAGGCGAGCGGCTCGGCGGCACGACGGGCCGTTCGATCGGATCGATCTCGGCGACCAACACGCCGCATCAATACGCCGTGGGTATTCTCGACAGCCCGGAAGATCATCTGGCCGACCTCTACCGCTTCAATGAGAGGCTGGCCCTGCCCAATCACGAAGCGTTCAGCCGGCTGCTGGTCGAGAACGTGCCGGATACGCTGCGCTGGCTCATGGATATGGGCATCACCTTTTACGGTCCGCTGAAGGAACTGCCGCACCGCAAGCCGCGCATGCACAATATCCTGCCGAATTCGCGCGCCTATATCTTCCATTTGGCGCGGCGGGCGCGGCGGCTCGGCGTCGATTTGCGCACCGCGACCGCGGCGCAGAGTCTGATTCGCGAAGACGGCCGCGTGGTCGGCGTGACGGCGACCGGACCCGACGGGACGGTGGACTATCGGGCGCGTGGCGGCGTTGTCCTGGCCTCGGGCGATTACAGCTCGGACCGGGACATGAAGGCGCAATTCGTGAACGAAACCGTCGCGTCCTTTCCCGGCGTGAACCCGACCAACACCGGCGACGGGCATCGCATGGCGATGGCGATCGGCGCGCAGGTGATCAACGGGCATCTTTATCACGCGGGCATCCGCTTTCCCGAGCCGCCGCGGAAATGGATCACGAACCTGCCGCCGCACCGGCCGTTCACCTGGGCGATGAACGCGGCGCTGAAACATCTGCCTGGTGGGCTGCTGCGGCCTTTCCTGATGGCGTTTCTCACCACCGTGCTGGTGCCGTCGCCCAAGTTGTTTCAGGAAGGCGGGATCCTGGTGAACCGGCGGGGCCAACGCTTCGCCGACGAGCTTGGCGACATCGACGGGCCGTTGGCGGAACAGCCGGAGCAGCAGGGCTACATCCTGCTCGACGCGCACCACATTTCGAAATTCACCGGCTGGCCCTGGTACGTCTCGACCGTCCCGGGCTTCGCCTACGCCTCGATCGCGGACTACCGGCGCAACCGCAAGGACATGGTCTTTGAAGGGGCGACGTTGACCGAGTTGGCGGGACACATCGGCGTGCCCGCGGCAGCGCTGGAGCAGACCGTTGCGGATTACAACGCGATGGATCCGGCGGGCGGCCCGGCGCGCGGCAACCGCCGCAGCCTGGGGCCCGGACCGTTCATCGCGATGGGTCCGGTCTGGACCCGGGTGAATTTCATCGACGGCGGATTGGCAGTCGACGACGGGTTGCGCGTGCTGGGCGAGGAGGGGAAGCCGATCCCGGGCCTCTACGCCGCCGGGTTGACCGGGCTGGGTGGCGTGTTGCTGGCCGGCCACGGCCACCACCTGGGTTGGGTCTTCACCTCCGGCAGGTTCGCCGGGCGGCATGCGGCCCATGCGGTGGTGACCGATGATCTGCCGGAAGCGGAAACGTCCTGACTGCGAGTCCGGCGCAGCCGCCGTCGTTATGTTTCGTCCGTATGGGAAAACATTGTCCGGCCCGCCACCGGCATATCGGCCCGCAGGATCGTGCCGGTGCTCGAATCGGTGATGAAGAGGGATTTTCCGTCCGCGCCGCCATAGGCGAGGTTGGTGACCATCGAGCCGCGGCAGGAATTCACGCGATAGATCGGCACGCCGCGCCGGTCGAACAGCCACACGACGCCCAGGCTTGGGTGTGCGACGGCGAGATTGCCATCCGCATCGAGCGCCATGCCGTCCGGTCCCGGCGACGGCAGTTGGACGAACAGGCCGACCTTGCTGACGCCGCCATGCGGCGTGAGCGGCACCAGCCAGACCGCGTTCGCGCGCGTGACCGCGACCATCAACACCCTTTCCGACCGGTTGAGCACAAGGCCGTTCGGGCTCGGGACGGTGCCGATCAGGCAATTGAGCCGGCCGTCGCTCGACAGCCGGTAGACCCGCCCGGTCGGATCATGCAGCCCGGTCTGCCCCTGATCGGTGAAATAGAGGTCGCCATTGCTTGCGAAGACGAGGTCGTTGAGGCCCTTGAAGTGTTCCTTCGGTGGACCGGTCAGGATCGGTGTGACCGAACCGCTGTCCGGGTCCAGGTTCATCAGGCCGTTCTTGTGGTCGGCGATAAAGATCCGGCCGTCCCGGTGAATCTTGAGGCCGTTCGGTTCTCCGTCGTAATCGGCGATCAGATCGAAGTCGCCGCCCGGGGAGACCCGGAAGATTCGGCCATGCGGGATATCGACGACGTACAGGTTGCCCGCCAGATCGAAGGACGGTCCTTCCAGGAAGGAATGCGGTGTGCCGCCATCGGGCTTGCGGTATTTCTCCGGCAGTTCGCCGAAGACCTCGGTCTCGATCACCTTTGGCGGTTCGAAGAAGCTCATCCTGTCACCATGGGTTCGGGTTGCGTCTGTGTCGGTCCTTGAATCGATGCGGTGCGGCGGTCAGATCGTTCCTTTTTCGCGTAACGTCTCGATGTCGTCTTCGCCATAGCCGAGCGCGCCGAGGATTTCCGCGGTGTCGGCGCCAAGCTGCGGCGGCGGCGTTTTGGGCGCCGTATCCTCGCCGGCGAGGCTGTATCCCGCACTCGCCACCGTGGCGCCGCGCCCGATTCCCGGTACGTCGTCGAAGGTTTTTAGAAAACCGCGCGCCTCCAGATGCGGATGCGCCAGGATATCGGGAACGGTATAAACGCGTGCCGCCGGGACGCCCGCTTCCGTGAAAAGGCGTTCCCATTCTGCCGCCGGGCGTTCCCGCAACACCGCGTCGAGCGCGATTCGGATTTCCTCGCGGTTCCGAATCCGGTCGTCGCGGTCGGCCCAACGGGGATCGGTCTTCCATTCCGGCTTGCCGATAACGTCGCAGAGCGCGTGATATTGCTTCTGCTCATTGTTGACGACATTGAGCAGGCCGTCCTTGGTCTGGAATGTCCCGGATGGCGCCGCGGAATGATTCTCGTTTCCCATGGGAACGGGGATTTTTCCCGCATTCGCATAATTTGATACGACCCAGCTTGCCATCGAGGCCAGCGTGGATTCCAGCAACGACACGTCGATGAACGCGCCTTCCCCGGTTTCTTTCTTGCGGCATAGCGCGGCGGCGATCGCGAAAGCGGCGGTCATGGCGCCCATGGCGTCGCACACCAGGTAGCCGGCGCGCAGCGGTCCCGACTCCGGCGTTCCGGTCACGCTCATCAACCCGCTGAACCCCTGGATGATCTGGTCGTAGGCCGGGCGTTGCGCCAGGGGACCGTTCTGGCCGAAACCCGACACCGCGCAATACACAAGACCCGGGTTCAGGTCGCGCAAGGAGGTATAGCCGAGCCCGAGCCGGTCCATCACGCCGGGGCGGAAATTCTCGAACACCACGTCGGCGTCTTTCACCAGGTCGCGGAAGATGGCGCGGCCCTGTTCCTGCTTGAGATTGAGCGTGATCGATTTCTTGCCCGCATTGGTGGAGAGGAAGGAGACGCCCATATGGATCTTTCCGAGTGACACGTCCGCGCCCATCTTGCGGGACAGGTCGCCGGTCTCCGGACGCTCGACCTTGATCACTTCCGCGCCCATCATGGCGAGCTGATAGGAACAGAGCGGT
>JBFFGE010000089.1:0-17961 GCA_041557595.1 Alphaproteobacteria bacterium | reverse complement strand
GTGTCTGGCGCTGCAATTGCGCGATCTCGATCGCCTCGATCCGGCGATGCAGGCGTTGCTGGACAATCTTGAATTGCTCGCCAAACACGACCAGCCGGCGCTGCTCAAGATCTGCGGCGTCGATGCGGAAGATCTCGCCGACATGGTGGCGGAAATACGCGCCCTGAATCCGAAACCGGCACAGGCCTTCGATCACGAAGTAGTGCAGACGGTAACGCCGGATATCTTGATGCGCGCGCACCCGGATGGCGGCTGGTCGGTGGAATTGAATTCGGAGACCTTGCCCCGCGTTCTGGTCAACAGCGACTACTACGCGCGCATCCGTCGGAATGTTCGAAACAAGCAGGAACGCGAATACATCAACGATTGTTTTCATTCCGCGAATTGGCTCGTCAAGGCGCTGCATCAGCGCGCCACCACCATCCTGAAAGTCGCCAGCGAAATCGTCCGTCAGCAAGACGCGTTCTTCCGCAAGGGCATCGAGCATATGAAGCCGTTGGTGCTGCGCGATATCGCCGAAGAGATCGAAATGCACGAGAGCACGGTCAGCCGCGTGACGTCCAACAAGTACATTCACACGCCGCGCGGATTGTTCGAGTTGAAATACTTCTTCTCGGCCGCGATCGGCGATATCGCCGGCGGCACGACCCATTCCGCGGAGGCGGTGCGCTTCCGGATCAAATCGCTGATCGACGGCGAGGCGCCGTCGGCAGTGCTCTCCGATGACCGCATCGTCGACATCCTGAAGCAAGACGGAATCGATATCGCGCGCCGGACCGTGGCCAAATATCGCGAAGCCATGAAAATACCGTCTTCCGTGCAGCGACGGAGAATAAAGAATCAGGCTATTTGACGGGTCGGAACGTCCCGATAAAGCAGCGCTCCGAGGGCGCCGTCGTGCGCTTCAGACTGTTGACTTCGCAGGGTCGCCTGCTTATCGTCCGGCCCCTCGAAATCGGGACATGCGATTGCGCCCAATGCGAGGCGCCCAACGACCCGAGACAGGGGATTATGCAGCTAGCAATCAACGGCAAACAGCTTGATGTAGGCGCTTCGTTGCGTGAACACATCGAGCAGGAAATTCCGGCTATTGTCGGGAAATATTTTGAAAATCCGACAGACGCAAGTGTCACCCTTTCCAAGGAGGGCTCTTCTTTCCGCGTCGACATTGCCGTCCATGTCGGCAAAAGCATCCTGGTCCAGGGACACGCGATCACCGGCGACCCCTACGGCTCGTTCAACGAAGCGGCCGAGCATGTCGGGAAACGCTTGCGCCGATATAAACGGCGCCTCCGCGATCACCATCGTGGGCGCAGCGACGAGGGTCGCCTCGCGGCCGCACAGTATGTGCTGGCTGCCGAAGCCGAAATCGAACCGGAGGCGCAGGACCATCCCGAGCCGGATCAGCCGATTATCATCGCCGAAATGGAATCGGAAATCGAAACCCTGACGGTCGGCGAAGCGGTGATGCGAATGGACCTCGCCAATCAGACTGCCCTGATGTTTCGCAGCCGGACACATGGCGGGTTGAACATGGTTTATGTGCGGAATGACGGTAATATCGGCTGGATCGATCCGAAGAGCAACGACGGCTGAACACCGGAATCAGCCTGCAAGCGAAAGACCGAATAGATGGAAATCGTCGACCTACTTACGCCGGACGGTATCGTTCCGAACCTTCACGCCACATCGAAGAAACAGGCGTTGCAGGAACTCGCCAAACAAGCGGCCGAGGTTACCGGCCTGCACGAACGGGTTGTCTTCGACGTGCTGCTCGAACGGGAGCGGCTCGGCACCACCGGCGTCGGTAACGGCATCGCCATTCCGCACGGCAAACTCTCGGGAATCGATCGTCTGCACGGCGTCTTTGCGCGGCTGGAAACGGGCATCGATTTCGAGGCGATCGACGAGCGCCCGGTCGACCTGATTTTCATGCTGCTGGCGCCCGAGAACGCCGGCGCCGATCATCTAAAAGCCCTGGCGCGGGTTTCCCGGCTGTTGCGGGACACGGAGATCTGCGAGAAGTTGCGCGGGTCCGATAAGGCGGAAGCGCTTTACGCGCTCCTCACGGAAACCGCGGCGAGCCACGCCGCATGATCCGGCTCAGTGGACGCTGACGGTGTAAAAACTGTTTTCGTGGGCGGCAAGAACGGCGGTTTCGAAGTCTTCGGCAATAGCGATCTGCCGGCCGTCCGCGGAGGTGACCGCGAAAAGAGTTTCCTTCTCCAGAACGATCGGCCGGACATAGGCCAGATCATCCGCACCGAGTTGCGCCAGATCTTGTTCCGAGATGTCGCGAAGCCGTTCGTTGTTAACCATTTTCGTCTCCTTGTGCGACCACTCTAACCAGAGTCTACGACCAGCTTCCTTGCGGATTTCTTAACGTCGCCGTCCTGCCTGGACTTGATTTCGACGCGTCGCACGCGGCTCTCCGGTTCGGGCCGCAATAACTCTATATGCAACAACCCGTTATCCAGTTCGGCGCCGCTCACCTCGAGCCCATCGGCGAGCACGAAGGCCCGCTGGAACTGGCGCGCCGCGATACCGCGATGCAGGAAAACCCGCTCGGCCGCATCGTCCGGACGACTCCCTTGGATTATCAACTGGTTGTCGACGATTTCGATCGACAAATCGTCCTCGGAAAAGCCCGCCACGGCGAGCGTAATGCGCAGCCGGTTGCTATCGAGTTGTTCGATATTGTAGGGCGGATATCCTTCCGCCGATTTCTTGGAAACGTGGTTCAGCGTCCGTTCGAAATGCTCGAATCCCAGCAAAAGCGGACTGTCGAACAAGGTCATGCGCGCCATGATGCAGCACCTCCTCCACAATGAGCGAGTGGCCATGCAGGCGGCGAACCGCCCGATTGAGCCCGAAAACCGGCACTCGGTCGCGACGGATACGAAAATCCCGCCGCGGGGCAGATATAGGGATTATTGCGCGTGTTTCAACGCTGCGCCATCTGAAGGTGGCTAGTTCAACCTGCTTTAGATTGGCTTCACTTAAAGGCAGAAAATTTGATCGATTCTACAATGATAGAACGGCGTGCCCTCGGCGACGGCGGCACGCGCTTCCGCCGATTCGGGAACTTTCATCGGGTCGCTCATTATCCTGCTTCCTTTGCTATCCGTCGCCTATTTCGCCAGGCCACGCGCCAGAGCGGGCGCCGCCACCGTATCCAATCCCAGCACCAGATCGCGCACCGCATGCGCCCGTTCCTCGCTTGTCACCAGCACCATGTTCTCCATGAATTTCTCGACGATCTCCGCGCCCGTGAGCGCCCGGTCGCCGGCGCCCCGGTTGACCCGTTCATGATGAACCAGATCCCGGCCATCCTTGGTCGTGACGACGACACCGCCGGAGAAAAACGTCGGAAACGCGGAATTCGTGTCCGATTCGCAATCGACCTTGTCGGCGACCGCGAGTATTTCCGGATCGTTCAGCGCCGACGGTTCCAGCTCGGCGAGGCCGAGCCGTCCGCGCACGAAACAGCAGGCCGTGATGTATTGGGTGCTGAACTTGGCGTCATAGTCGCTCGATGGCCGCTTCTTGTTGGCGATTGGCTCGGAAATCAGCTCGACGGTTTCGCGCGGAATCAACGCTCGGACGCGCGCGATGTCGTCGGCCGCCAGTCCGTGCTCACGCCGCAACGCCAGGGCGGAATCGGCGATGCTGTGGGTAAAATGGCAGGTCGGATACGGCTTGATAGCCATTTCCGGCGTTTCCCAGCGAACCCCCAGCCCATCGGTGATCGCCGCATAATCCACCTTGCGCTCTCGGTCGCCGAGATAGGCCTTGAACAGGCCAAACCGGCCTTCATAGGGCTGGCTCGGCGCAATGAAACCGTTCTTCGCGAGACTGGCCGCGGTGATGCCCGCGCCGCCGGCCCATCCCGGATGTATCCGCTTGTTCCACGCGCCCTCGGACAGGAATTCCTGGCTTCCCGCCGCGGTACTGCCGGCGATTCCTTGCGCCGCGGCAATCCCCGCCGGATCGAGGCCGAGCAGGCGGCCTGCAATCATCGCGGTGGCGAAGTGACCGATCACGCCCGTCGGATGGAACCCCACATCGTGAAAGCCGCCCTTGGCCGCCGCGCCGATCCGAATCGCCGCCTCCATGCCGACGACATAGGCGGCCAACAGATCCCGTCCATGCAGCTCCAACTGCTCGGCGACACCCAGCGCGCAGGGAAAACAGCTCGACGTCGCATGGACGATCGCCGCCATATGGGTGTCGTCGTAGTCGAGGCCATGCACCAGGGCGCCGTTCATCAGGACCGCATCGCGCAGCGGCAGCCGGTCGGCAAGGCCGATCACACTGCACTCGCCGGCGCCCGACAGATCGCGAATGCCGGCCAGGATCCGTTTCGAGAAATCGTAATGGGTCGACGCAAATGCGATGCCGACGCCGTCGAGGATCAGGTATTTCGCCCGTTCGCGAACCGCCTCGGGAATATCTTCGTAGCGCAGCGCATGCGCGAACGCGGCGAGTTGTCGGGAAATGGTCGCGTCCCCCGCCGTAGAAACTTGGGGTGCGATGGCTTCGCTGGACGACATGGCGGATCCTCCCGGGCTCGATTTGCGGCGCAGTCAATCGGGTCGCGCGACCGAATGGCCGCAGCGGCACGGCAAGGGACATCCACTCCGTTGGAGCGGATGTCCCGACCGTATCGACCGTTTATGCTACCATGAAATCGGCGGGAGTCTCACGCCGGCCGGGCAGAGCGCGGCGCGAAAAGGTTTCGATGCGGCCGCGCTTAAGGCCAGGACGCCCGGTGCGGTGTCAATTCGAGGACGACCCGCTTCGACGCATGCAGGGCAGCGCGATCCGCCGGCAATGGGCCACGCACGCTGAACATGCCGCCGAAGGCATCGGCCTGACGCGCCATCGCCGCGGCTTCGATCGACTTCGCCGGCGATTCGAAAGGACTTCCTCCCGAAACCCAGCAGGTCCCGGCGAATAACATCAGGACCGCCATCATGGCGACCGTTGCCGCCATGCTTAATTGCTTCATATGCCCGCCCCCGCGTCACACACTGTGAATTGATGCAATAATCGCCGTTTCCCAAGCCCTTAACAGGGAAAAACCAGGGCGATTCTAGGGAAAAATCGTGGCGAGACTAAGGCAACTCGTTAACGCCGCCGCGCCGCCGCGTCCCTGCCCGGGCTGGCGCGCACCGCGCCCGTGTTTTACGCTGTCGCCGACCCAGGCGAATGTTTCAACGCGACCAGGTGCCAAGCACCGCGAAGGAGGATCCATGCCGGAAGTGCGGATGATGGCGACAACGGGAATGCTCGGCTACGGCTATACCGAGCAGGCGTTCCGCCGTGGTTTGGAGCAAGATCTGGATTTCATCGCGGCGGATGGCGGCTCGATGGATCCCGGCCCGCATTATCTGGGCGAAGGCATCCCGTTCGTCTCGCGCCAGGCGCTGAAACGCGATCTCAGCCTGATGATCGAGGCGGGGATCGAGCGAAACATTCCCGTCCTGGTCGGCTCCGCCGGCGGCGGCGGCAGCGACCCGCAGCTCGGCCTCGTGCGCGAGATCGTCGGTGAAATCGCCGCCGAGAAAAAACTGTCGTTCAAACTCGCGGTGATCCACAGCGAGCTGGAGAAATCCTACCTCAAGAAAAAACGCGGCGCCGGCAAAATTCATCCGCTCGGTCCGATCAACGACCTCTCCGACGAGGACATCGACGAAAGCCATCGCGTGGTCGGCATGATGGGCGTGGAACCGTTTCAGCAGGCCCTCGAAGACGGCGCGCAGGTCGTGCTGGCGGGCCGCGCCACGGACGCATCGATATACTCCGCCATTCCCCTGATGCGCGGCTGCGACCCGGGGCTGACCTGGCATCTCGCGAAAATCATCGAATGCGCGGGGCAGGTAACGACGCCGCGGACCGGCCAGGACTGCGTGCTCGGCACGCTACGCGACGATCACTTCCTGGTCGAGCCGGGCCATCCGGACAAACGCTGCACCCGCATGCGCATCGCGGCGCACACCTTGTACGAGAATCCCAGCCCCTATCATCTGGTCGAACCCGACGGCACGCTGGTGACGACGCACGCCGAATACGAACAAGTCGATCCCCGGGTGGTCCGCGTCTCCGGTAGCCGGTTCGAGCCGACGAACCAGTACTCGATCAAGCTGGAAGGCGTAAAACGGACCGGTTTCCGCACCGTCTTCATCGCCGGCGTTCGCGACCCGATCCTGATATCGGTGATCGACGACTTCATCGCGTCGTGCCACCAGCGGGTTGCCGGCGAGGCGGAAACGCTCGGCATCGCGGCCGACGCCTATAGCCTGAACATCCGGGTCTACGGCAAGAATGCGACGATGGGGCCGCGCGAGCCGGTTACCGAGACCGCGGCGCATGAAATCGGCGTGCTGGTCGACGTGCTGGCCGACGACGAAGACACCAGCAAGGCAATCATGGCGAAGGCGCGCTACGCGCTGCTGCACACGGATTTCCCCGGACGGAAATGCATATCCGGCAACCTCGCCATTCCCTTTTCGCCCTCGGACATGCCGGTCGGCATGACCTATGCCTTCAACGTTTGGCATACGATGGACCTCGATGACCCGATGGAGCCCTTCTCCATCGAGATGGTCGACCTGTAAGGAACGCCGCCATGGCCCGATTAGCCGACCTCGCCCAGGTCTTGCGCTCGAAGAATGCGGGTGCGCTGTTGTGCACGCTCGACATGATGTTCGAAGACGACGCCACCTACCGCCGCGTGCTCGACAGCAAGACCATCACCCCGCAATCGATCGCCGCGCTCTATGGATTGTCGGACAACGAAGTCTCGGTGATCCCCTACGACGTCGCCTACGCCATCAAGATCACGATCCCGCGGCTTCACCCGTCCGGCGATCCCGCCGACAGCGATATTTACGGCGCGCAGCAGCACGCCCCGCTGCTCGGCATCGAGATTCCGGACTGAGGGGCCGACAATGGGATCCCCGGAAATCAAGGCGCTGACCTTCGACGTGTTCGGCACGGTGGTCGATTGGCGCAACAGCATCGCCCGCGAGGCCGAGACGTTTTTTGCCGCGCGCGGCGTCGACGGCATCGACCCGATCGACTTCGCCATGCAATGGCGCGCGCTCTACCAACCCGCGATGCAGCAGGTGCGCAGCGGCAAGATTCCGTTCACCAAGCTGGATGTCCTGCACCGGATGAATTTGGACAGCCTGCTGGAACGCCATCGCATTACCGGCGTCACCGAGGCCGAGGCGGATCACCTGAACCGCGCCTGGCACCGGCTGCCCCCCTGGCCCGATGCGGTAGAGGGCCTGACCCGGCTGAAATCGAAATTCATCCTCGCTACCCAGTCGAACGGCAATATCGCCTTGATGGTCAACATGGCGAAACACGCCGGTCTGCCCTGGGACGTGATCCTGGGCGCGGAAGTCGTCGGCCACTACAAGCCCTGCCCCGACGCCTATATCAACTGCGCCGATGCGCTCGGCCTGCCGCCGGAGTCCTGCATGATGACGGCGGCCCACAATGACGACCTCGTCGCCGCCAGCCGGCAGGGATTTCGCACTGCCTTCGTCGCCCGGCCGACCGAATACGGACCGGGCCAGGACAAGAACCTGAAGGCCGAGCACGATTTCGATTACGTCGCCGACAGTTTCATCGAGCTCGCCGACCAGCTCGGGTGCGCCTGATCACTCCAACGATAGGGTTCACGACACAGCCTCGCCCTTCGACAAGCTCAGGATGAGGCTGAATGGGTCGATTGTGTTTGGCCTCATCCTGAACTTGCCGAAGGATGCGGCCAAACCGGCTGCTCGTCGGACAGCCGAATGACGCGCAGGCGCTACGCCAGCGTCTCCAGCAGGCGGATCCACATCTTGGCGCGCGGTTCCAGCGACGAGAAATATATCTGCTCGTTCTTGGCGTGCGCGCCGACGCCGTCCGCGCCGAGCCCGTCGAGCGTCGGAATGCCGAGCGCCGCGGTGAAACAGCCGTCGCTGCCGCCGCCGGTGTGCATATCCTGCAACTCGAAGCCGATTTCCGCGCAGATGCCCCGGGCGTGCTCGAACAGGCTCTGGATGCCGGCGTCCTTCTGATAGGGCGGCCGGTTGATGCCGCCGGTAATTTCCAGCTCCACATCCGGGCTGGTCGCCGTGACCCCAAGAATCCGCGCACAATACTCGTCCGCCAGATCCTGGGTCGGAACCCGGAGGTCGATCTCGATGCGGCACTCCGCCGGCACCACGTTGACGCCCGTGCCGCCCTGGATCATGCCCACATTGGTGGTGACGCCGCGGTCGAAATCGGTCATTGCCTCGATTTCCAGGATGACCCGCGCCATTTCCTCGATCGCGCTGCGGCCGTCCTCGGGCCGCGATCCGGAATGCGCCGCAATCCCCCGGGTCACCGCGTCGAACCGGCCGACGCCCTTTCGACCGGTAACGATCTTGCCGCCTTCGCGGGCCGGTTCCGTGACCAGCACGTATTTGTTCTTCAGCGCCTCCGCCTCGATGATGCCGCGCGAGGTCGGGCTGCCGATCTCCTCTTCCGGGATGTAGAGGAAGGTCACCGGCAGCGGCGTTTGCCGGCCCATGCGCACCAGATGCTGATAGGCGTAATAGGCGAGATACGCGCCCGCCTTCATGTCGTAGATACCGGGGCCGTAGACCGAATCGCCTTCGCGCCGCCAAGGGTTATATCCCTCGATGCTGCCGATAGGGTGCACCGTGTCGAGATGGCTGAGCACGAGGATACCCGGCCCGCCGCCGCCCCAGGGCGTCCGCGTCATCAGGATGTCGCCGAAACCGTCGCGGCCCGGAATGCGGTCGATCGACGCGCCAAGCGCCTTCATCCCGCCTTCGACCACGTCGACCAGCGTGTTGACCGCATCGCCCTCATAGGTTGGTGTCTCAATTTCGACCCATCGACGGATACCGTCGAGAATTTCTTCGCCGTCGACTTGCGGCGCGTTGCCACGATCAGACATGGAAATCCTTCACTGACTCGTTCTTGCGGAAGATCATCTTCCGGCAATCGGGACGGGCCGGCAATCGCTGCGGATGCAGGGAAGCTCCGCTTTGAGCGCTTTCAGGATGGCGATGCTGCCGGGGTTGTCTTCCAGATTTTCGAGATCTTTGGCATAGGCGCGGCGCACCGGACCATAAACCTGTTCGATGTGGAGGAATCGCCCCGACGAGTCTTTCGCCGCCACCCGACAGGCATCGGGACTGCCGTTGAGGTCGCGCCCCTGCACCGTGGTCGTCGCGCAAAGCCAGCGCGTCTGAATCTTTCGGTCCTCCGGATCCTGACAGCTCACCGCGCGTTCGCGCTGTCCGAGCAAGGCATGGATGCGATCGCGTACCCGCCCGGTCAGGCCGCTATCGCCGGGGCGCCGCACGCTGGTGCCATCGGAAATCACGAACCAGACGCTGCTGTCGCCATTGCTGAACCCGTGCGGCTGGACGGCGATCGAGCGCGGCCAGCGCCGCGTGAAATAGCGATGCACCGCGTGAAACAACGTCGCCGAATTATGCGCGGGATCGGATGCGCGATAGGGGCTGCGGCCATCGCCGCACACGCGGGTCTTGCCGCTGCAGGGCGTCTCGTTCTTCGCGGCGCAGCGGTTGGCGCCGGACAGAATCAGGGCGCGCGCACCGAGGCGTTGGAACAGAACGACCGCTTGCTTGTCGGTCGCCCGGTCGATCACCGGGTGCGGGGCCTCGATTATCGCGTCGCGTGTCGGCTGCCGCGCGACCGCCACGACCGGTCCGATGCCGGCACCGTCGCGTTCGCTTAGAATGTAGTAGTCGCGACCATCGTCGGATTTTTTATCGATCCGATAGCCGGCCCGGGCCGCGTGCCGGCGTGCGCCTGCCAGGTCGCCCGACAGCACCCCACCGAGTGCGGAGGACAGGGCGGGTCCCGCAGCACCAGCCTCGGGCATGGTCCAAAGGGACTCCGCGGCGCGATGCGGCGCATCGAACAGCATTGCCGATGCCGTCTTGTAGTCATCCGGCGACCAACGGCCCTGGCAGCCGGTGAGCGCCAGCAACGTCAACAGGGCCGCGACGATCCGAACGGCTCTCCCCATGTCGTTCTCTCCCGTTCGCGGTTCAATTTCCCGGTGCAATCGCCACGGCGGCGCAGTATAGGAAAGTGCCAAAATAACGGTACAGAAAGATCGTTGGCCGCAACAGGGAGGACATCATGGCAGGGACAATTCAGGCAAACGGCATTGAAATGGCCTATCAATTCGATGGGCCGGAAAATGGACCCGTGGTCATGCTGAGCAATAGCCTGGCAACCAACTACGGCATGTGGGATCCGCAGGTTCCGGCTTTGGCCGACAAATACCGCGTGCTGCGATACGATCAGCGCGGCCATGGCGGCACCGAGGCGACCGCGCCGCCCTATTCGTTCGATCTCCTGATGGAGGACGCCTGCGCCCTGCTGGAGGCGCTGAATATCGGCAAAGCGCATTTTTGCGGCCTGTCGATGGGCGGCATGACGGGGCAGACATTCGGCGCGAAACGCCCGGACATGCTGCTCAGCCTGACCCTGTGCGACACCGCGAGCGCGATGCCGTCGGCCGACATCTGGACGCCCCGGATCGAGATGGCCCGAAACGAAGGAATGCCGGCGCTGGCGCCGTCCACACTGGAACGCTGGTTCACCGAACCCTACCGCAAGGCGCAGACCGCCGAGATCGGGCGCGTCGAGAAGATGATCGCCACAACGAAGGTCGACGGCTTCGTCGGCTGCGCCAGCGCCATCCAGGCCATGAACCTGGCGCCGCTGCACGCCAAGATCACGGCGCCGACGCTGGTCATCGTCGGCGCGGACGATCCCAGCACGACGGTCGAGCGCGCCGAGGAAATCCATCGCGGCATTGCGGGCTCGAAACTGGTGATCCTGGACGACGCCGCGCATCTTTCGATCATCGAGCAGGCGGACGCCTTCAACGCGGCCTTGCGCACCCATCTCGACCAGAACTGACGGTACAGGAAGCGGCAATCATGACGGACACAAAACCGACGATCGCAGTCATCGGCGGCACCGGCGCCCTCGGCTCCGGCTTCACGCTACGCTGGGCCCGGGCGGGCTACCCGGTCATCATCGGATCCCGCGCCACGGAAAGCGCGGAGGCGAAGGCGGAGGAAATGAAGGCCATCCTGCCCGACGCGTCGATCCGGGGATTGGAAAATGCCGCCGCCGCCGCGGCGGCCGACATCATCGTGCTCACGGTGCCGTTCTCGAACCATCGCCCGATGCTGGAAGTGGTTCGCGACGCGGCCCAGGGAAAGATCCTGGTCGACGCAACCGTGCCGCTGGTGCCGCCCAAGGTCGCCCGGGTGCAACTCCCGCCGGAAGGCTCCGCCGCGAAGGCGGCGCAGGACTTCCTCGGCGACGGCGTCCAGGTCGTGTCCGCCTTCCAGAATGTCGCCGCCGATCTGGTGCAAGACCTCGAATCGCCGATCGAATGCGATATCCTCGTCTGCGGCAATCAACGCGCGGCGCGGCAAACCGTCGTCGAGCTGGCGGAAGCGGCGGGGCTTACCGCGTGGCACGCCGGACCGATCGACAACTCGGCCGCCGCCGAAGCCTTGACCTCGGTCCTGATTTTCCTCAATCGCGGCGACATTTCGCACGCGGGCATTCGCATCACCGGTGAGCGCGACGCGTGACGCCCGGCCGCATCGTCCTGACCGCACTGCCCGGCATTCCCCTGGTGAAGCCGGGCGACGATCTCGCCAAGCTTATCCTGGCGGCGGTCGACCGCGCGGGCGAGACGCTGCAGGACGGCGATGTCCTGATCGTCGCGCAGAAAATCGTCTCGAAATCCGAAGACCGCTATGCGGCGCTCAGCGATGTCACCCCGTCGGCGCGCGCGATCGACCTTGGGAAACAGACCGACAAGGATCCGCGTCTGGTGGAACTGATCCTGTCCGAATCGCGCCGCATCGTCCGACATCGGCCGAACCTGCTGATCGTCGAGCACAGGCTCGGTTTCGTTCTGGCAAATGCAGGTATCGACGCGTCGAATGTCGGCGCGGGTGCAGACGGCGAGACGGTGCTGCTGCTGCCGGCGGATCCGGACGCGTCCTGTCGCGCTCTGCGCCAGGCGCTCAAATCGGCCTCGGACGCCTCGGTCGCGGTCATCATGAACGACAGCGTCGGTCGGGCCTGGCGCAAGGGCACCGTCGGCATGGCACTCGGCGCCGCGGGGCTGCAATCGCTGCTTGATCTGCGCGGCGACGAAGACCTGTTCGGCCGGCTGCTGCGCGTATCCATGGTCGGCCTGGCGGACCAGATCGCGGCCGCCGCGTCGCTGGTGCAGGGCGAAGGGAACGAGGGCATGCCGGTGGCGCTGCTGCGCGGCTTCGCACCCGCGCTCTCCGAAGAAAGCGCGGCCGAATTGATCCGCGAGCCGGACGAGGATTTGTTCCGGTGAGTCGCGACCCGGGGCCGCGTTGCGTCGCGCTTTCGGGCGGCGTCGGCGGCGCCAAACTGGCGCTCGGCCTCAGTCGCGCGATGGGTCCGGAACAGTTGATGATCCTCGCCAATATCGGCGACGACTTCGAGCATTTGGGCCTGACCATCTGCCCCGACCTGGACACGCTGACCTATACGCTCGCCGGGCTCGCCAATGTCGAGACCGGCTGGGGCCGGGCGGACGAGGGATGGCGATTCATGGAGTCGCTCGAGGCGCTTGGCGGCGAAACCTGGTTCCGGCTCGGCGACCGCGACCTTGCGCTGCATGTGGAGCGCACGCGGCGTCTGGTATCCGGCGAACCCCTGAGCCGGATCACCGCCGACATTTGCGGGCGGCTCGGGATTGCGGCCGCGGTCGTGCCGATGAGCGACGACCCGGTTCGCACCGTCGTCGAGACCGAGAGCGGACCGCTGCCGTTTCAACATTATTTCGTGCGCGAGCAGTGCCAACCGGCGGTCACCGGCTTCCATTTTGCCGGCGCGCATGAGGCCCGCCCAAACCGACGGTTCCTCAAAGCACTCAAAGAACCCGTCCTGGAGTCGATCGTAGTCTGTCCGTCCAACCCGTTCATCAGCGTCGATCCTATCCTGGCACTACCCGGTGTATCGGATGCGATCGCCGCAAGCGCAGCGCCCGTCATCGCCGTTTCGCCCATCGTCGGCGGCCGCGCGCTGAAAGGACCGACCGCCAAAATGATGGGCGAGCTGGGATTGCAGACCGATGCGGTCGAAATAGCCCGGCACTATGGCCGGTTGCTGGACGGTTTCGTGCTCGACCGGAGCGATGCGGCCCTGGCGCCGGCGGTCGAATCGCTCGGCATTGCCGTGCACGTCGCCGAGACGGTGATGCAAAACATGGATGACAAGGTAGCCCTTGCGGAAACCGTGCGGTCCTTTGCGCGCGATCTCAAATCTTGAGCGCGGCTGGTGCATCGCTTCACCGGTTTGATATAGTTGCGGCCTCTCCTCGGCCAGGACACGGAAAAAAGGGAAATACGCGCATGTGGGCGGTACTGCCGGCCAAAGACTTCGTGGACGCCAAGCAGCGTCTGGCGGGGGTGCTCAGCGCGCCGGAACGCCGGCGGTTGTTCCGCACGATGTTCGCCGATGTGCTGGCCGCGCTCGCCGCGACGGCGTCGCTCGACGGCATTGCGGTAATGACCCGTGACGCGGAAGCCGCCAAAATGGGCACCTTGTATGGCGCCCGCATCCTGAGCGAGCCGGAAAATCTGGGCCAAAGCGAAGCGGTCAGCCGCGCGGTATCGATTCTCGCCGCCGATGGCATCACTGGGATCGCGACATTTCCCGGCGACGTGCCCTTGGCCGACCCGGCCGAGATCGAGACCGTGCTGCGCCGCCACGCAGAGAAGACGCCGCCGGCCATGACCATCGTGCCGGCGCATGACCGGCGCGGCTCCAATTGCATCGCGTTGTCGCCGCCTACCCTCATCCCGTTCCGTTTCGGCAATGACAGTTTCAAGCCCCACCTCGCCACCGCGCGGGCACAAAATATCGAGCCGACGATCCTGGAATTGCCCGGGCTGGCGCTCGATATCGATACGCCGGACGATCTGCGCGCCCTGCTGGCGCGGCCCGGCGAGACCCGCACCCACGCCTATCTGGAAGACAGCGGCATCGCCGGCCGGCTGCGCACATCCAGCGCCATCGCAAAGGAACTTGCCCGATGATGCCGTCGACGCGACGCGTGTTGCACGAAGTCAGGCTGGGGCATCGGCCGAGCGCCGACGCGGCGCGGCGGCTTGCGCGGGAAGGCGACCTCGCCCCGCTGATGAACGCCGCGGCGGCGCTGCGCGATCAGGGGCATGGCCCGCTTGTCAGCTATTCCCGCAAGGTCTTCATTCCGTTGACCACGCTGTGCCGCGACGTCTGCCACTACTGCACCTTCGCGAAGCCGCCGCGCAAGGGACAATCGGCCTATATGACGCCCGACGAAGTCCTGGCGGTGGCGCGCGCCGGCGCCCAGGCGGGCTGCCAGGAAGCGCTTTTCACCCTCGGCGACAAGCCGGAACTGCGTTACCGCGTCGCGCGTGAAGAACTGAAGGCGCTGGGCCACGTCAGTACGATTTCCTATCTGCACGCGATGGCGAAATTGGTGTTCGACGAAACCGGCCTGTTTCCGCATCTCAATCCCGGCGTGATGTCGGCAACGGAAATTGCGGCGCTGCGCACCGTATCGATCTCGCAGGGCATCATGCTGGAAAGCGCGTCGCCGCGATTGTGCGAAAAGGGCGGCCCGCACTACGGATCGCCCGACAAGGCGCCGGCGGCGCGGCTGGAATCGATGCGCCAGGCTGGCGCCCAACGTGTTCCGTTCACGACCGGCATTCTGATCGGCATCGGCGAGACGCGGGAGGAACGCGTCGAATCGCTCCTCGCGCTGCGCGCGCTGAACGACGAATACGGTCATTTGCAGGAAGTCATCATTCAAAACTTCCGCGCCAAGCCCGACACCAGGATGGCGGCGGCCTTGGAACCGGATTTGAGCGATTTATGTTGGACCATCGCGATGGCGCGACTCCTGTTCGGCCCGGATATGAACATCCAGGCACCGCCGAACCTGAGTCCCGGTGGCCTGAAGAAACTGATCGGCGCAGGCATCAACGATTGGGGCGGCGTCTCGCCGGTGACGCCCGATCACGTCAACCCGGAGGCGCCCTGGCCGCATCTCGACGAACTCGCCCGGCAAACCGCCGCCGTGGGCAAGGTGCTGGTCGCGCGGCTGGCCACCTATCCGCGCTATCTGTCCGACCTCGACCGCTGGTTCGATGGCGCGTTCCAGGTGCCGCTCCGGCGCGCCGTCGACAGCGAAAATTTTGCCCGGACCGACCGCTGGCTGCCGGGCGCGCAAAGCGTACTGCCGCGGCCCAATCCCGCTCCGGGCTCCGCCGCCCCCGAAATCCGCGGCATCCTCGACCGGGCGGTCGAGGGCGCGGGCCTGATCGAACGCGAGATCGTGCGGCTGTTCCAGGCACGGGGACACGAATTCGACGCGGTGTGCGAGGCCGCCGACGGGCTGCGGCGCAGGGTCAACGGCAAGGTCGTGACCTATGTGGTGAACCGCAACATCAATTATACGAATGTCTGCTATTTCAAATGCCAGTTCTGCGCCTTTTCCAAGGGCAAGCTGAGCGAGAACCTGCGCGGCAAGCCCTACCTGCTCGACCTCGACGAGATTCAGCGGCGCAGCGAGGAAGCCTGGGCGCGCGGCGCCACCGAAGTCTGCATGCAGGGGGGAATTCATCCCGACTACACGGGCGATACCTATCTGGAGATTTGCCGCCGCGTGAAGGCGGCCTTGCCCGATATCCACATTCACGCCTTCACGCCGCTGGAAGTGTGGCAAGGCGCGAAGACGCTAAACATGACGGTGGGCGATTACCTCGACGCGTTGCGGCAAGCAGGCCTCGGCACGCTACCCGGCACGGCGGCGGAAATTCTCGACGATTCGGTGCGGGCGATCATCTGTCCCGACAAGGTCACGACCGATCAATGGCTCGAAGTGATGGCGAGCGCGCACGGCGCCGGCTTGCGCAGCACCGCGACCATCATGTTCGGCCATGTCGACGGGCCGTTACACTGGGCGCGCCATTTGCTGCGCTTGCGCGGGCTGCAGGAACGAACCGGCGGCTTCACCGAATTCGTCCCCTTGCCGTTTGTCGCCCTCGAGGCGCCAATCCATCTGAAAGGGCGTTCGCGCATCGGCCCGACCTATCGCGAGGCGATATTGATGCATGCGGTTCCCCGGCTCGCGCTGTATCCGCATTTCAGCAATATTCAGGCATCCTGGGTGAAGATGGGACCGGACGGGGCCGCGGCCTGCCTGCAGGCCGGCGCCAACGATCTGGGCGGCACGCTCATGAACGAAACGATCACCCGGTCGGCCGGCGCCACCCATGGCGAGGAATTCCCGCCGGAACAGATGGAAGCGTTGATCCGAAGCATCGGCCGCACGCCGAAACAACGGACGACGCTGTACGCCGCCCCCGCGGCGGAGCGCAAGGCCGCGTCCTTCGGGGCCGATGCGCTCGCGCCCTTATCCCTCCCACCGGCAACGCGATTCGAACGCCGGAGCCGCAAGGGAGGCGACCTGGTCCGCCCCGGAATTGAAACCGCGACCTGACCCGGCGTCGTCACCGTCGATTGAATTTCGCTACAGCGCCTGCTTGACCTTCGGCATCACTTCCTCGGCGAACATATTCATCGTGTCTTCGACCTGATTGTGCGGCATGCCGACCCAATGCACGCCGAGCACCATGCGGTTCACGCCGAGGCGCTTCTTGTAGCCGACGATCTGTTCCGTCACCTCGTCCGGCGAGCCGAACAGGAAACGGTCACGGGTCAGCTCCTCGAAATCGAGCGACAGGTCGTCATCGCCCTTCGGCATCGCCTTGTCCTGACCCCATTCGTGATAAACCTTGTATTTCGCTTCGAGGTAGGGCCGCGCGAGACGCGTCGCCTCTTCCTTTGACTTGGCGACAAAAATCTCGCGCATCAGCGGCAGTTCCTCGGGAAACGGTTTGCCGTATTCGTCGAGCGCATTCTTATACACATCGAGCTGGCGTTCGATGGTGTCCATGCGCTGATGCGGGTTGATGAACCAGGTATCCGCGAGCTTGGCCGCGCGGCGCACTGCGGCATCCGCGTTGGCGCCGAACCAGATCGGCGGCAGCGGCTTCTGTAGGGGTTTGAGCGAGAGCGTGCAATCCACCAGGTCGAAATGCGAGCCCTTCATATTGACGTTCTCTTCCGTCCACAGCCGCTTGATCGCTTCGAGATTTTCGACCAGCCGCGGCACCCGTTCCTTCTGCGTCGTGCCCATGCCGAGAAATTCGACATCGCGATATCCCAGACCCGCGCCGAACACCAACCGCCCTTCCGACATCACATCGATCGTTGCCAGTTGTTCCGCCATGTCGAGCGGCTTGTGCAACGACAACAGGATGATGCCGGTGACGAGCCGCATCGTCGGCGCCTCCACCATCGCCCGCGACAGAAAGGGCAGGAGCTGGAATTGCGTCAGCGGATAGCCGGCATAGTGCATGCCGCTCATCAAATCGGAAAATCCCAGCTTTTCGGCCAGCCGCACCTGCGCCATCAACTCCTTGAACCGCACCACCATGTCGTCGCCCTGCTGGTACTGCCCACGCACGAAAAATCCATATTCCATCGGTTGCTCCCTTTTGATGTTCGATCCGATTGTTCGACGCCCTACCGCTTCAGATTGATTGTCGACACCCTATCCTGTCGCGAGGCCGCATCTTTCGACAGGCTCAGGATGTGGCCTTCCTATTGGATATGTTCCGCCTCACCCTGAGCCTCTTCATCCCGAGCCTGTCGAGGGACGAAGGGCGAGGCGGCATGACGACAAGTATCGGGCCCGCCCTAAATCCCCTGCTCCACCTTCGGCATTACCTCTTCGCCGAACATTTGCATCTGCTCCAACACCAGTTCCTGCGGCATGTCGAC
>JBFFGE010000088.1:0-18130 GCA_041557595.1 Alphaproteobacteria bacterium | reverse complement strand
GAAAACCACCAAAGGTCGTGATAACCGCCGTCATGCGAAAACTCGTCATCCTCGCCAACGCCCTCATCCGCGACCAAAGAAAATGGACACAAAATCCCGCTTGAGTAATACGGATACTCTATCTTTATAGAATCGATCAACTTTTCTGCCTTTAATTGATTCCAATTACAGGCAGGTTGATCTAGTCGAAATTTCCCGCTTTCAGCGTGATGGCGTATTGAGCATTGCCGTTGAGGTGAAGCTTGACCGGGCCGCGATTGTTCTGGTCGCGGATTTGGGCGGATATATTCAGGTTGGTCAGCCGGCAGGTCTTGGCGATTGTCTCTTTGAGTACCGCGCATTCCTTGGCGGCCATCCGGTAAATGAAATTCCGCCCGCTCTGTTGTGAACGGAGCAGTGTCGGTTCGCCGAGATCCGGCAATGGTACCTGGGTGTTAAAGCCGACGTTTACATTGACGAATTGTCCTCCCTGAAACGACGCCGATCGGGCGACGGCCTCTTTCGACAAACCGGGCATGAATGCCGTGACGATGATGGCCGCCAGGCCGGCAATGGGCAGCAGGCGAAGGGATTTTCGGGTCATGTGACGCTCCGTACGGTTGGGCGCTTTCCAACGAAAGCGGCGAATTTGGAGTTAGACGACCCGGCGTGGCGATTCCTTGGTGCGCCGGAGGATTTTTCGGGGAGTTGTCGCCACAAATTGCAGGCATCGTGCGGAAAGGGCAAAAATGCGCCGGAGATTTGTCAAAAACGACATTTTCGCCGCATACTGGGATGCTGGCGTCGCCGGCGCTTTGGACCATCACCCCGCGGAACACGGCATCCACCCCCGGAACGAGGTTACCCGATGCTGACAATAACGCCGACCGGCGAAATCCTGGGTGCGACCGTCGAAGGGCTCGACCTGACGCAGCCCTTCTCGGACGCGATATTTGGGCAATTGCTCGCGGCCCTGGGCGCGAATGGATTCCTGCGTTTTCCCGCGCAGACGCTCCAGGCGGCCGAGCTGAGGGCCTTCTCCGAACGCTTCGGCGACGTCCAAAAAGGGGCCTCCAAGCAGTCGAAGCATGTCGATTGCCCCGGTGTCGGCATTCTGTCCAACATCAAGGTGGACGGGGAATACATCGGGTCACCGGATGCCGGGCAGGATTGGCACACCGACATGACGTATCGCGAGGTTATGGGCTTCGTGAACGTACTCTATTGCCTCCAGGTGCCGCGCCGCGACGGCAAGGTTCTGGGCGGCACGGAATTCGTCAACACCCGCATGGTTTATGAGCACCTACCGGAAGCGATCAAGACGCGGCTGGCCGATGCGGTCGCGGTGCACAATTTCGAAAGAATGTGGGAGCATATGCGCCAGGTCCGCGGCAGCGGGCGCCCCCCGATGACCGACGAACAGCGCCGGCTGCGTCCGCCGGTCGAGCATCCCGTCTTTCTGACCCATCCGATTACCGGAAAGAAGGTGCTCTACGCCAATCCCGGCTACGCGGAGCGTATCGTCGGCATGGCGCAGGAGGAAAGCGATGAGATGATCGCCTATCTCGTCGAATTTCAATTGCAGAAAAAGTTTCGCTATACCTTCACCTGGACCGAAGGGGATGTCGTGGTCTGGGATAATTTCGGCACGCTGCACCGCGGAATCGCGGATTACGGTCCGGATGAACACCGCCTGATGCGGCGCTGCCAGGTGCTCGGAACGAAAATATTCGATCCGGCATTTCGTCGGGCCGTTGCGCTACCAACGCTCGCCGCCTAAGCGGCGGGTCCACCTTTCACAGGGAAAAATTTGGGGATAATCCATGAATCCTAGGATAGTTTTTGTGACCGATTTTCCGGATGCTGCGGATGTTGCCCGCGAGATGGCGCCGTCGGGTTTCGATCTGGTTATCGCGCCGGCGCGGAGCGCCGAATACAAGGATGCGATGCGCGATGCGGAATTTCTGGTGGGATTCGTCGACGGACTGGTTGACGAAGAACTCTACAAGACCGGCCCGAAACTGAAATTGGTGCAACTGCTCAGCGCCGGCTACGACAAGGCGGATATCGCGGCTGCACGAAAGAGCGGCGTGCCGATTTCCAACAATGGCGGCGCGAATTCGGTCGCCGTGTCGGAGCACGCGATCCTGCTGATGCTGGCGGTGTCGCGACAGCTCGTCCGCCAGCACGCCAGCGTGTCGGCCGGACGGTGGCGCGGTAACAGCACGCCCCGCGTGCACGAACTGCGCGGTAAGACGCTCGGCATCGTCGGGCTCGGGACCATCGGCAAGAAGACGGCGCGCCTCGCCGCGGCTTTTGGCATGGAACTGACCTACTACGACATCGCGCGCCTAACCGAGGATCAGGAGGACGCCCTGGGCGTGCGTTTCCGGTTGCTGCGCGAATTGCTGCGGACATCGGATGTCGTGACCCTGCATACGCCGCTCAATGCATCGACCCGTCATCTGATCGGCGCGGAAGAGCTGGCCCTGATGAAACCGTCCGCGATCCTCGTCAATACGGCGCGCGGGCCGGTCATCGACGAGGAGGCGCTGTATACCGCGCTGACCACCGACGTGATCTCGGCCGCCGGTCTGGATGTCTTCGACCAGGAGCCGCCGCAAGAGGACAACCCGCTGTTCGGTTTGGATAACGTCGTCCTGACCGCACATCTGGCGGGGCCGACATTCGAAAGCAACACGGCGCGCGTGCGCAACGCCTTCGACAATGTACAGCGCGTGGCGCGCGGCGATGCACCGCTTTGGGTCATTCCCGAGTTGGAAGAATAAGCGTCGGATAATTCCGACTACAAGGTGGGATAACGAATTTTGGTACCTGAAAATTGGGAAATGGAAGCCGACATCGTCGTCGTCGGCTTCGGCGCGGCCGGCGTGGCGGCGGCGGTCACGGCGCATGAATTGGGCGCGGATGTCCTCATGCTGGAAAAGGCGCCCGAAGGGAAGGAAGGCGGCAACACGCGCGTTGCGGGGCAGGGGTATCTCAACGCCTCGTCGCCGGACAAGGCCGCGACCTACCTGACCGCGCTGTGCGGGCCGTATACGGTGCCGGAAAAGATGATCCGCGTCTGGGCGGAAGAGGTTTGTCGGAACAATGAATGGCTGGCCAGCCTCGGCGGCGATCCGCAGGAGCACCAGCATCCGCCGGAAGGGATCGAGTTTCCCGATCTTCCGGGATCCGATTGTGTCCATAAATTCCATGACGGGCCGAAATATGGATACTCGCTGACCTGGAAGCGGTTCGAGAGCCTGGTCAAGGAACGTCCGATCCGCGTTTGCTACGAGACGCCGGGCAAGGAGCTGATCCAGGATGGTTCGACCCGGGAAATCCTCGGCATTCGGGCGCTGCAAGACGGCAAGACGATCAACGTCAAGGCGCGCAAGGCGGTCGTGCTCACCTGCGGCGGTTTCGAAAACAATCAGGAAATGATCCGCAACTACCTGTCCGGGATGCCCTATTGCTACACGTCGGGCAGCCCTTACAACGAGGGCGACGGCATCACCATGGCAATGTCGGTCGGCGCCGACCTCTGGCACATGAATAATTTCGCGGGCCCGTCGATGGCGCTCAAGGTGCCGGAATTTCCCACCACCTTTTCGATGCAGGCGCTGCATTTCAGCAAGGTCATGGCGGGCGGCATGATCGTCGTCGGGCCGGACGGGAAACGCTTCACGGACGAGAAATTCAAGACCCGCCACGGCAAGATTCCGAGCAACGGAAAATGGCGACCGCTCTCGACGCCCTGCCCGATGTTCATGATCTTCGATCACACCTTACTGGAAGCCGGGCCGCTCTACGATAAGAATCCCAGCCATGGCTGGACGCAGGTGGTCGAGAAGTACGACTGGAGCGACGACAACGGCGCCGAGCTGGCGAAAGGCTGGATCAAATCGGCAGACACGGTGGCCGAGCTGGCCGGTGTCATCGGGCTCGATGCGGATGCTTTGACCGGGACGGTCAAGCGCTGGAACGCCCATGCTGAAACGGGGGAAGATCCGGAATTCGGCCGCAGCTTGATGGTAGCGCCGCTACAGAAGGCGCCGTTCTACGCGGTCGAGATGTCACCGTCGATGCTGAATACCCAGGGCGGCCCCCGTCGCAACGAGGATGCCCGAATTCTGCGCCCGGACGGCACGCCGATTCCCCGGCTCTACAGCGCGGGTGAGCTCGGCTCGATCTACAGCTACCTGTATCAGGGCACGGGAAACATCGGCGAATGCCTCGCCTTCGGCCGCATTTCCGCCCGAAACGCCGTGGCGGAGACACCCTGGTCCTAGAGCAGCGTGCGCCCATTTGGGCGCACATAAACTGCTCTATCTTTATAGAATCGATCAACCTGCCTTTAATTGATTCCAATTAAAGGCAGGTTGATCTAGAGCAAATCCCGAGCAGCCCGACCCAGTTTGCGACGATGTATTTGCGAATAAACGAAGAACTGGTCTGGCGGTGAGAGCCGCCGAATTCCAGGCATTCGGATGGCATTCGGTTTGTCTGGCCTGACGGCGGTAGAGGTGGACGGAATTTGGGCCGCGCCCTAATCTGATTCTGAGCCAATTGGACCATTGGATCATGGAGGAAGCGTCGATGTCCTTGAATACCTACCTCACCTTTGCCGGCGATTGCCGGGAAGCGTTTGAGTTTTACCGATCCGTCTTTGGCGGCGATTTTTCCGAGCTTCAGACCTATGCCCAGGCGCCGGCGGAAATGCGCATTCCCGACGCCGAAAAGGACAATATTATGCATGTCTCGCTGCCCGTCGGATCCAGCGTCCTCATGGGAAGCGACAGTTGTTCCGCTTTCGGCGCGCCGCCGATGGTCGGTGACAATTTCTGCATTTCGATCGTCGCTGAAAGCAAGGCGCATTGCGATGAGGTGATCGCAAAGCTCTCCGACGGCGGAACGATAAAAATGCCGATGGACGAGACGTTTTGGGGTGCCTATTTCGGCATGTGGACCGACCGGTTCGGCATCAACTGGATGATGAACTACGAATTGCCGAAGGCGTGAATAATTTTCCGGGACAAGGGCCGAGGGATATCGAAAAGAGGGCGTTGCGATGACAGGCGCCGCGATGATAATCCCGGCGCTGCGCTATCGCGATGCGCCGGCGGCAATCGACTGGCTGTGCGCCGCCTTCGGCTTCGAGAAACATCTCGTCGTGCCGGGGGTGCCGGGAAAAATCGCCCATGCGCAGCTGATTTACCGCAACAGCATGATCATGCTCGGCTCCGGCGATCCGAATGGCGAATATGACCGGTTGCTCAAACATCCGGACGAAGCGCTTGGCGTCACGCAGTCGCCCTATGTCGTCGTCGAGGACGCGGATGCCCATTACGCCCGGGCGAAGCAGGCCGGCGCGGAAATCCTGCTGGACATCGCCGATCAGGATCATGGCGGCCGAGCCTATACCTGCCGCGACCCCGAGGGGCATGTCTGGAATTTCGGGACCTACGACCCTTGGGCTGAGGCGTAAAATTCGGCACCGGCCGAGCCTATGGAGAGGGCATCCCGAATGAGGAACGACTCTTCCGCATTTGGCCATTATGATGCGTGCCATGCATGCCGAACGATCGAGCGAATTGGCGGCCCTGAGGGCGAAAATCAAGGACCGCGTGGACGCGTTTGCGCGCCGTGAAATCGCGGGGCGCGACGATCTGCGCGATTGCCCGGTCATGCCGCCGGCATTGCTGCGGGCCATCGGCGATGCCGGATTGGCGGGGATCGGCCTGCCGGCGGAATATGGCGGTCTTGGCGGCGATCTACGGACCCTGGCGGTTGCGGCCGAAGCGATGGCGGCCACCGGCGGCGTCAAAGGGGTGGTCACCACCTGGCTCAGCCGTCAACGGACGGCGCGATTGCATATCCTTGGGCACGGCACCGCCGCTCAGCGAAATGCCTACCTGCCGAAACTCGCCGCGGGGGAATTGACGCCGTGTCTGGCGATCTCGGAGCCGGGCGCCGGCGCGCATCCGAAACACTTGTCGACACGCGCCGAGCGCGACGGCGACAGCTATATCGTGAACGGCGAAAAGGCCTACCTCACCAACGGTCCGATTGCCGATATCTTTCTCGTGCTCGCGGTGACCGGGGTCGAGAAAGGCCGGAAGAAATTTTCCGTGCTGATCGTGCCAAAGGAAACGCCGGGCCTGCACGTGACCGAGGGGGTCAAGATCGATTTCCTGCAGCCGGCGGCGCATTGCGGCATTCGGCTCGAGAATGTTCGCGTTCCCGCGGCCAACCTTCTGGGCCGGGAAGGCGAGGCCTTTGCGGCGATTTCCCTGCCGATGCGGCGGGCCGAGGATGCGATCTTCGCGGCGTCGATCGCCGGGTCGATCCGTCATCAGATCGAACGATTGGCCGGCGAATTGGCGGGCGGGTCCGATGGCCGGTCGTTCGACGACGCGCTGCTTGTAGAATTGGGCCGGCTGGCAACGGTCCCGGACGGCTTGTCGGCGATGGCCTATCGTGCCATGGAATTGCTGGATACCGATCCCGATGAGAATGCGGACCGGATCACCAACATCGCAGCATCCGCGCGCGACGGCGCCCGGGCGGCGCAGGAGCGGATACGGTCGCTTATCGAAGCCGGTGGCGTGCAGCCAACACCCGGTCTGGAAGCGGAAACCAGGGATATCGAGAAGACTCTCGGCATCGCCCGCTCCGCACATGACATTCAGGCGCGCCGCCGCGCGCGCGCTCTTATCGACTCAACGACAACAGAAGAAAAATCATGAATGAAACGTCTCTCCCCAAGTCCACCGGCGGCAGTCAGGACGGCATCGAGCCCATCATCGAAGGGCTGGGCGGCAGCGGTTATATCGCCTCGCGCCGCATCGCCACCGCGATTTTCGTTGCGCAAAACCTGAACAAGCCGATCCTGGTCGAAGGGTCCGCCGGGGTGGGCAAGACCGAGTTGGCGATATCGGCCGCGCAATGGCTCGATCTGCCGCTGATCCGGATGCAATGCTACGAGGGGTTGGACGAGTCCAAGGCGCTGTACGAATGGAAATACGGTAAGCAGCTGCTCTACACCCAGATCCTGAAGGACAAGATGGGCGATACCCTGGCCGATGCGGATGGGCTGGATGGGGCAATGGACCGGCTGCACGATTTCGGCGACATGTTTTTCTCCGAGCGGTTTCTCGAACCGCGGCCGCTGCTGAAAGCGTTGCAACAGGAGCGGGGCGCGGTCCTGCTGATCGACGAGGTCGATAAATCGGACGAGGAGTTCGAGGCATTCCTGCTGGAGATTCTCTCGGAGTTCCAGGTTTCCATTCCGGAAATCGGCACGATCAAGGCGACCGTAGCGCCGCTGGTCTTCCTTACGTCGAACAATATGCGGGAAATGGGCGACGCGCTGAAGCGGCGCTGTCTGCACCTCTTCATTCCGTTGCCGGACGCCAAGCTGGAACAGCGCATCGTCGCCGCCCGGGTGCCGGATATCGACGAGCGCCTGAAACGCCAACTGGTCGCCTTTGTGCAGATGTTGCGGCAGGAAGACCTCAAGAAGCTGCCGTCGATTTCGGAGACCATCGACTGGGCACGGGTGTTGATGCTGTTGCACGCGGAATCGCTCAACGTGGACCTGGTGCGCGACACCTTGAACGTGCTGCTGAAGTTCGAGCAGGATTTCGCCGCGGTCCGGCGCAGCATTCCCGAGTTGACCCGCAAGGCGGCGCAGGCCTGAGGCGGACGTTATGCAGCAAACGCTCGAAAACTTCCTGCGTGCCTTGCGCGCGGTCGATGTTCGGGTCTCGCCGGCCGAAGCCATCGACGCGCATTGCACGGTCGAGGCGGTCGGATATGCGGACCGGGAGTTGTTGAAGGACGCGCTCTGCGCCGCCCTGGCCAAGAGCGAGGAAGAAGTCGATCGCTATCAGGAATGCTTCGACATGTTCTTCAGCCGCGAGGAGTTCCGCGAGCCGCCGCGGGAATTCGATTCCGGCTCCGATCGGATTGCCGATCAGCCGTTGGCGCAGATGCTGGCCGGCGGGACCGGCGAGGAATTCGCCCAGGCCATGGAACAGGCGGCCAATGAGGCGGGTGTCGCCAACATTCGCTATGCGACCCAACGCGGACTCTTTATGCGACGGTTGCTCGACCGGATGGGGTTGCGCGATCTCGAGAAGCTGATCGCTGAGCTCAAACGCTCCGGCGATCCGGAAGACGCCGATATTGCGGCGCGCCTGGATCAAGGGCGCGACTACCTGTTCGACGAGGCGCGGCAATACGTCAACCGGCAGTATGAACTCTATGCGCGGCCCGCCGGCGAGCAGCTGCGCGAGGAGTTCCTGGTCGAGACCGGGCTGTCGGCGATCGAGCAGCGGGATTTCGACCGCATGCACCGGATCGTGCGGCGCATGGCCAAACGGTTGGCCAGCCGGTACAACCGCCGCCGCAAGCATACCAAGCGCGGCGTGCTCGATGTCGGGCGCACGCTGCGCCGCAACATGGCGCATGACGGCATTCCCTTCGAGACGCAATGGAAGCAAACCAAGATCGAACGGCCGAAGATCGTCGTAATTTGCGATGTGTCCCAATCGGTCGCCGCCGCGGCGCGGTTCCTGCTGCTGTTCCTCTATTCGTTGAACGAGGTGATCGCGTCGCTTCGCGCCTTCGCCTTTTCCGCCTTTCTGGACGAAATCAGCGACATATTGGAAAACAAGACGGTGGAAGCGGCGATTCCGGAAGTTCTCGAGAAGATCGGTTTCCGGCCGACCGACTACGGGCAGGCCTTCGCCGATTTTGATGAAGGCTTCATGGACGCGGTCGACCGGCGCACCACGGTCATCATTCTCGGCGATGGCCGGTCCAACGACGGCGATCCCCGTATCGACCTGATGCGCAAGTTGCACGACCGGTCGAAAGCCGTCATCTGGCTGAATCCCGAACCGGAAACCTTCTGGGGCACCGGCGATTCGGAAATGCTGCGCTATCGCACCTTCTGCCATGTCGCCAAGACCTGCAGCACGGTGCAGGATCTGGAACGCATCATCGACGACGTGTTGAAGAGCTATATCCGCGCGTGACGCAGGCGCAGCGCATTGCCGATCACCGAGACCGAACTCAGGCTCATGGCCGCTGCCGCGATCATCGGGCTCAGCAGAATGCCGAAGAACGGAAAAAGGATTCCGGCCGCGATCGGCAGGCCAAGCGCATTGTAGACGAAGGCAAAGAACAGGTTCTGCCGGATATTCCGCATGGTCGCCCGGCTGAGCCGCCGCGCCCGCACGATGCCGTTGAGATCGCCTTTGACCAGCGTGACACCGGCGCTTTCGATGGCCACATCGGTGCCGCTTCCCATGGCGATGCCGATATCCGCCTGCGCCAGCGCCGGCGCATCGTTCACGCCGTCGCCGGCCATGGCGACGACCCGGCCTTGTTGCTGCAGACGTCGGACCGCGGCGATTTTCTGTTCCGGCAGGACGTCCGCCACGACCTCGTCGATGCCGAGGGTTTTTGCGACCGCCAGCGCGGTGGTCCGGTTGTCGCCGGTGAGCATGACGACGCGCAGCCCTTCGGCGTGCAGCGCGTGAAGGGCCGCCGCCGTGGTTTCCTTGATCGGATCGGCGACCGCGACCAGACCGATCGCGGTCCCATCGGCGGCAACAAACATTACCGTTGCGCCGCCGCGGCGAAGGTCCTCCGCGCGCAGATTGAGCTGCGCGGTGTCGATCCCCCGATCCCGCAAAAGCGCCCTGTTGCCGAGCAACACCGGCGTGCCGTCGACCAGCCCGGAGACGCCCTTGCCCGTCACCGATTCGAAATCGATCGGGTCTGAAAGCGCGATGCCGCGTTCGGACGCCGCCGCGACGATGGCTTCGGCCAAGGGATGCTCGCTGGCCCGTTCGAGGCTTGCGGCCATATACAGGATGTTGTTTTCGTCGTTGACCTTGAGGGAGACCACTTCCCGCAACTGTGGCCTGCCGAGCGTGAGTGTTCCGGTCTTGTCGACCACCAGCGTGTCGACCTGCTCGAACCGTTCGAGCGCCTCGGCGTTCTTGATCAGGACGCCGGCATGCGCGCCCCGGCCGACACCGACCATGATGGACATCGGCGTTGCCAGTCCGAGCGCGCAGGGGCAAGCGATAATCAGGACCGAAACGGCGGCGAGCAGCGCATAGGCCAGCGCCGGCGGCGGTCCCCAAATCGCCCACGCCGCGAATGCGATACCCGCGACGACCACCACCATCGGCACGAAATATCCGGCGACCACGTCGGCGAGCCGTTGGATCGGAGCCCGGCTGCGCTGCGCGTCGGCGACCATGCGAACGATTTGTCCCAGCATCGAGTCGCCACCGATTTTTTCCGCGCGCATGGTAAAGCCGCCGCTGCCATTCAACGTGCCGCCGATGACCGGATCGCCGGCGGTTTTCTCGATCGGGATGGCTTCGCCGGTGACCATCGATTCGTCGACCGCGCTGCGTCCGTCCAGGACGGCGCCATCGACCGGAATGGCGTCGCCAGGCCGGACGCGCAGTCGGTCGCCGACCTGCACCCGGTCTAGGGCGATCTCCTGGTCTTCCCCGCTATCCCCGATGCGGAAGGCGGTTTTCGGGGCGAGGTCGAGCAAGGCCCGCAGCGCCCCGCCGGTTCGCTCGCGGGCGCGCAGTTCGAGCACCTGGCCGAGCAGAACGAGCGTGACGATGACGGCGGCGGCCTCGAAATACAGGCCGACCTGTCCCGATGCGCCGCGAAACCCCGCCGGGAAAATTTCCGGCGCGAGCACGGCGACCAGGCTGTAGAGAAAGGCGGTGGCGGTGCCGATGGCAATCAGGGTGAACATATTGAGGTTGCGCGTGACGACCGAGTTCCATCCGCGCACGAAAAACGGCCATCCCGCCCAAAGCACGACCGGGGCGGCGAGAATGAGTTGCACCCAGGGGTTCCAGGCGCCGCTGACACGCGCGGCGATGCCGGGCACCATCTCGCCCATGGTGATGACGAGCAGGGGTGCGCTCAGGCAGGCGCTGACCCAGAACCGGCGGGTCATGTCGATGAGTTCCCGGTTGGGCGGCGCCTCCGCCGTCGTCGTGACGGGCTCCAGCGCCATGCCGCAGATCGGGCATTCGCCCGGGTCGTCGCGAATTACTTCCGGATGCATTGGGCAGGTGTAGTGGGTCTTGCTGTGGGGCAGAACGGTCGCCGATTCCAGCGCCATGCCGCATTGCGGGCAGATGCCGGGCGCATCGCTGCTGATGCCCGGGCACATCGGGCAAAAATAGGCGCCCTCGACTGGTTCCTCGCGGTTTGCGGCACCCCCGGGCGTTTCACCGGATGTGTTCAAATAGGAAGGCGGGTCGCCGGTGAACTTTTCGGCGCAGCCGGCGGAGCAGAAGCAATACTCGGTGCCGTCATGCTCGACCCGGTATTGCGCGGTCGCGGGATCGACCGTCATGCCGCATACGGGGTCGATGGTCGCAGCGTTATCGGCCGCCTGTGCCATGAATGTTCTCGCGGTGCCGCCGGAACGGGAATCGGGACAAGGTTGTCTCAGGTCAGGCGGTGATATTCGAATTTTTGGGCGAATTCAAAGATTCCCGAACAGTATTTCTTCCCGCTGGTGGAAGGTTTGTACGCTGGCGTCGCTCGCACGGGCATCGCGGAGATCAATCGCCGAGCACCTTCCTGCGTTCTTCAAATTCGGTTTTGTCAATTTCGCCCCGCGCAAAGCGCTCCTTAAGGATGTCCAAAGGCGATTGCTGCGAAAGATCATTCTTCATTAGCCCGTTGCCGGCGCTTCCCCGACGGAGGAAGAAAACGACCAGACCAACTGCGATGATCAAGAACAGCATCATCATTATCGGCGCCATGAACCAGCCATGCCAACCGCCGCCCCACATGGGATGGCCATAATATGCGCCGTGCTGATCGGCGAATGCGGCGCCTGTCACCAATGTGGCCGGCATAGCCGCGAGAAAACTCATGAACTTCATGTCTCACCTAATTGATTTCGAAATGAAGATTAATTCTGCCCGGACCGGTCGCCGCAAGGACGCGCTGCGTCTCTGCACGCCCTAATCCAACCACTTGATTTGGCTGGTATCGTTGATGTGCATCAACAATGTTGCGGCAGGCAAAACCCGACTTGACTCTGGCGGGGCGTTTTCTTACATTAAACCGAATGGTTAAATATCAATCCGGCGATCTCGACTTGGTTTTCTCGGCGCTGGGCGATGCGACGCGGCGGGCAATTCTCGCGCAGCTTGCCGAGGGGGAGTCGCGGGTGACCGAGTTGGCGCGGCCGTACGACATGTCGCTACCTGCCGTCTCGAAACATCTGCGCGTGCTGGAGCAGGCGGGCCTGGTGAAAAAACAGAAAGACGGCCGGGTCATTCGGTGCAGCCTCGATCCTGCCGCCTTGAAGACGGCGGCGGACTGGGTCGATCAATATCGCCGATTCTGGGACGCGCAGTTCGATCAATTGGCGCGCTATCTCGAAGGCACGGACCCGAATAGGGAGAAAGACACATGACGGACGCAAATTCCCGGCGCGAGGCCGTGCCCGACGCGGGCGCCGAGCCGGTCCTGACGCTCAAACGCCGTTTCGAATCGCCGCGCGAAACCGTCTTTCGCGCCTGGACCGAGCCCGAGCGCATGGCGAAATGGTTCGGCCCCGACGGGTGTACGGTGCCGGTGTGCGAAATCGATCTGCGGCCGGGCGGCGCATGGCGTGCCTGCATCCTGTCGTCGGAGTGCAAGGAGCATTTTGTCGGTGGGGTCTATCTGGAAATCGATCCTCCCGGGAAAATTTCCTTCACCTGGGCCTGGGAGACCGATGGCGCGCCGGGGCACGAAATGGTCGTCGCCGTCGAATTTCATGACAGGGATGGATCGACCGAAATGGTTTTTCAACAGACCCAATTCGACTCGCCCAAGAGTCGCGACGATCACGAGCGGGGCTGGTCGAGCAGTTTCGAATGCCTGCAACGCATATTATTGGAGGAATAGGCCATGGCCGATGTCGTCGTATACGGATTTCCGCAAAGCGGTTTCGTGCGCACCGCCTGCATGGCACTGGAGGAAAAAGGCGTGCCCTATGTCCGCGAAGACCTGGATATGGGCTCGGACGCGCACCGCGCGCTGCACCCATTCGCCAAGATGCCGATCCTCAAGCATGACGACTTCGTCGTCTACGAGACCAGCGCGATAACCCGGTATGTCGATCAGTTCTTCGACGGACCCGCGCTGCAGCCGGCCGAACCGCGCGCCTTCGCGCGGATGAACCAATGGATCAGCGCCCACAATCACTATTACATCGCGGCTATCGCGCGCGAACTCCTGCTGCCGCGACTTCTTTACCCATCGCAGGGGGTAGAGGTGGACGAGGGAAAAATCGCACAGGCGATGCCGGAAATCGAACACCAGATTTCCGTCGTCGATCTGACCTTGTCGCAAAGCCCGTATCTTTCCGGAGACACGCTGTCGCTCGCCGATCTGTTCGTCATTCCGATTTTCGCTTATCTGGAAATGACGCCCGAGGGAGACCGGCTGCGTAAGAATTTCCCGGCCGTCGAACGATGGCGCGAGGCGATGAAGGCGCGGCCGAGCTTCGCCGCTACGGTGGCGCCGTTGCCGTCCTAACATATCCACGCACAGGAACATCATCATGACGCGTCTTCACGAAAACCGGTTCCCGGGCGAAAGCGACGCCTATCGCCAAGCCCGCGATCGTCTGCTCGAAGCGGAAATGGACCTCCGGAAACGCATCGAGGCGGTGGCCGCGATGCGCCGCGCCCTGCCGGCCGGCGGGAAGATGAAGGAGGATTATGCCTTCGATGTGGCCGTCGGCGGATCGTCCGGCCGCGACACGGGGCAAAAGGTAAGATTTTCCGACCTGTTCGCGGCGGGCAAGAAGAGCCTGGTCATCTACAGCTTCATGTTTGCCCCGGGCGCGGACCTGCCGTGTCCCGCTTGTTCGTCCATTATCGATAGTTTCAACGGCGGGGCGCGCCATTTCGAGAGCCGCATCAATTTCGCCGTGGTGGCAAAGGCGCCGGTAGCGGCACTGCGGGATTGGGCCGGACAGCGGGGGTGGCGCAATCTCCTGCTGCTGTCCTCCAACGCCAACGGCTACAACACGGATTACCATGCGGAGTCGCCGGATGGCGACCAATTGCCGGCGATTAATGTGTTTCAGAAAACCGGCGATGGCATTCATCACACCTATTGCAGCGAATTGCTGTTCGCTCCGAACGAAGAGGGCCAGCATCCCCGGCATGCGGACCTGATCTGGCCGCTCTGGAGCATTTTCGATTTGACGCCCGAAGGCCGGGGCACCGATTGGTTCCCCCGACACTCGTACGATTGATCACGCGAGCGGCGCAGTCGGGTTGCCGCCTCGCTGTCTCCTTGCGGGGGTGTTCCCTAAACTGGTACGGCGTGCACGCCAGTCGATGGTGGTGTGGAAGGACAGTTTGCCGTGCCGGAAGATCCTGAATTCCCCACGTTGGATATCGACTTCAGCCTGATCTGGAGCAGCGAAACGCAAAAAGCCGGCGTGCGGCATGCCGATAGCCTGTTCGCGGCGGGGGTCGACGTATCGGTCGATCGCCTGCCGGAGGAGATGGCGGCCGCACTTCGTACATGCCCCGTCGGAGGCGACGTCGAACGTCCGGTTTCGGCGGCGTTCTTTTCCGGCGATGCACCCGCCGATACAATTTTCGATTTGCCCGGCGATGCGTTCCGGGGCAATCCGCCGGGCGGGGCGGCTATCACGCCGTCAGTCGGCCGGTACTATCCGCGCCGAATGATATCTGGGTTGCCCGACGATCCTGTTGGGCGAACGACGCCCATTCGATATCTCGGGCGGCGGGATGGCCGGATCGCGGTGGACACGCGGCACCCGTTGGCGGATCACGCGTTGATCCTTTCGGCGACGGTGCGGGATCGGCGCGCGCGGCCATCGCGCCGCCAGCCGATCGACTGGGGCGCGCGGCTCGCCGATGGCCCGGGAATGCAGGCGTGCTGGCGAGGACGGGTGACCGAGTTTCTATCGGACGACGCTTTCGCGCGGCCCGACGAGGGGCGGATTCCGAATTCTACGCGCAGCCTCGAATGGTCGCTCATCTCGACCTGCGCGCGCAGCGGACTTTGGGCGATCTGTATCGGCGAATGATCCCGACGGATGGCGCGGTGCTCGACCTGATGAGCAGCCTGCATTCCAACCTCGCGCCGGATCAGCGGTTCGGAAAATTGGTCGGCGTCGGGCTGAATGCGCAGGAAATGTCGGCAAATCCGCAGCTGACCGACCATGTCGTCACCGATTTGAACGCGAACCCGGCGCTGCCCTTCGCTGATGGCGTATTCGATGCGGCAATCTGTACCGTCTCGATCGACTATTTGATCCGGCCGGTCGAGGTGATCCGGGAGGTTGGCCGGACGCTGTCATCCGGCGCGCCCTTTGCGGTCACCTTCTCCAACCGCTGGTTCCCGCCCAAGGTCACACGGTTGTGGAGCGAGTTGTATCCGTTCGAACGGATGGGGCTGGTCGTCCGGTATTTCGAGGAGGCGGGCACCTTCGAAGATCTGGAAACGATCTCCATCCGGGGGCTGCCGCGTCCGCCGGACGACCCCTATGGCGAGTTTTCCGATGACTCCGATCCGATTTTTGCCGTGATCGGCCGCCGCGCCGGTGGCCAATAATCCACGGGTGGGTGTACGCTAATCGCCTGACAATAGGAGGGCGCACCCGATGAGCGATGACGGAATTGTGTTGCTGGCCTGCGGCGACGTGGGGCCGATCGACGGAGAAATGGCGGCATACAGCACGCTCGCCGCGCCGGTCTTGCGCGACGGCGACATTCGGTTCGGCCAATGCGAGCGGGTCTATTCCGAGCGCGGCAGCCTGCAAATTCATTCCGGCGGCGGTCACAGCCGCTTGCCGCCGGCGATGGCGTCGATTTTCGAGGATTGCAGCTTCGACATCGTGTCGGTGGCGAGCAATCACGCGATGGATTGGGGTGAGGATGCGCTGCTCGATACGATCGAGTTGCTACGCGGCAAGGGCATCCAGACCGTCGGCGGCGGCCGGAATTTGGAAGAAGCGCGCCAACCGGCCATCCTCGAGCGGGACGGTGTCAAAGTCGCCTTCCTGGCCTATTGCACGGTGCTGCGCGAGGGCTATGCGGCGGGCAGGGACCGGGCCGGCGTCGCGCCGATGCGGGCGCACACCTATTATGAGCCGTTCGATTATCAGGCCGGCGTGCCGCCGAAAGTGGTGACCGTCCCCTATGAGGAAGATTTGGCGGCGATGACGGCGGATATCGCCGCCGCGGCGAAACAGGCGGATTCGGTGGTGGTATCGCTGCATTGGGGCCTGCATTTCATTCCGCGTGCGATCGCCGATTATCAACCAATCGTGGCCAAGGCCGCCTTCGCCGCCGGCGCGGATCTGATCGTCGGTCACCATGCCCATGTGCCGAAGGCGATCGGCGTCTATGACGACAAGGTCTGTCTCTACAGCCTCAGCAATTTCATCATGTCGGGCACCGAAAAATCGCCGGAAAGCGCCGCCGAATTCGAACGCGCCTATGGCGTTGAACTCGATCCCAGGTATCCGCGCTTGCCCTACGGCAAAGATGCGCCGCGCAGCCTGATCGCCAAGGCGGTGCTCGGGCGCGACGGTGTCAGGCGGGTGTCGTTCCTGCCGGTGCTGATCGACACGGAGCTCCGGCCGGAAGTGCTGCGCGCGGGCGATCCGCGTTTCAACGATGCGGTCGACTTTATGGAGTGGGTGTCGGAGGATTTCCCGCACCGGTTTTCGGTTGAGGGGGACGAAGTCGTGATCACCTGATGGACACCGTGGACTCGCATGCGGGCGGGTCCACGGTGTCGCACGCGTTGGGCGATCGGCGCTGTGCCTGATATTGCTGCGCGGCAACCAAATTGATACCGTGATTCTTAAAACCGGCTTGCATATGGGAACGCCGTCAGTATGTTTGTCCCGGCAACATTTCGACAGAGCTACGTTTCCCGTGGTTGTTCAATCTTTGTTGGTCTCGATCACTCATCGGGGTTAGAGACTGTCTACCTGAGGCGGCTGCGTCGTCGTTAACTCGGGATATAAGGGAACGAGCTCGCATTTCGGGGTAACCTAATGTTCACCAGCAATCCCTTCGCCGAGCTTTCGGCGTCCATCCCTCCCGTCGTCATGCAGACTTATGTCGTCGTCATGATCATCCTGGTCGCGGGTGGCACGTTGTACGATGTCCTGCACAAGCGGAGCGCCAAGTATTTCTTCGATAATTGGCGGAACGCAAAAAGCAAGGGCACGCAGGAAGTCGGCGGCGGGGAAATGGCGGCCCTGGCAATTCAGACCGCCGTCGTCGAGGGCATGACCTCGGCTGAATTCTGCAGTCCGAAGCGGCGCATTGCGCATCTTCTGACCATGTACGGTTTCCTGGCCTATCTGATCACAACCGTCATCATGGTGTTCGGCTACCCGACGCCGGCCACGCCCACGCCGGCCATCCTGCCGCAGCTGTGGACGATCGGCGCTCTGTTGGTTTGCGCCGGCGGATACTGGTTCTGGTTTTTCATTCGGGTCGACGTCGCCGCCGAGGGCAATTCGCCGTTCCGCATCGTGCGCGCCGACCTGTTCATCCTCTCGCTTCTGGCGAGCACAACACTGGGCCTGATTTGGGCCTATCTGCAGGCGTCGGGTCACTCATGGACAACCGTGTTCCTGGGATTGTACCTCATCGCCTCGACGGTGCTGTTCGGATCCGTTCCGTGGTCGAAGTTCTCGCATATGTTCTTCAAGCCCGCGGCGGCATTCCAGAAGCGTGTGGCGGAAGCGGACGGTTCGCGGAGCAATTTGCCGGCCCCCGCCGATAAGCCCGAAGTTTTCGGCAGCGCGCGCCGCCAGCCCCGACACTATTGATCAGCACCAATCAGCCCATCATTGGTCTTCGATACAGGAGATAACCGAATATCATGCCGACATTTGTTTATATGACGCGTTGCGACGGCTGCGGACATTGCGTCGACATCTGCCCGTCCGACATCATGCACATCGATAAGACCTATCGCCGTGCCTATAACATCGAACCGAACATGTGCTGGGAATGCTATTCCTGCGTGAAGGCGTGCCCACAGCATGCAATTGACGTGCGCGGCTATGCGGATTTCG
>JBFFGE010000087.1:0-18222 GCA_041557595.1 Alphaproteobacteria bacterium | reverse complement strand
CGTTCCGGAAACAACGTCGTCTGGCTGCGATCAACGCCCTCGATAAAACGCTTCATCAAAAACCCCCGCCGCGAACCTGACGGGATTCTATCAGACCTCACAACTTGCCGACCCAACGTTTTGACACAGTCTGGACCCGAAACAAACATAGCACGGCACTGTATCAAAGCCTTCTGTGCGTTTACTATCGATATGGGGTTTCTTACGATGGCCTTGCTCTGAGCGCGCGGCGTCGACGCCTAGCGTCTTTGAGCCACCATTCTAATCTTGATGAAACCAGAGTTTTGGAGGAGGCGCGTCTATGAACATTAAGGCACTCGGCCATGTGGTACTGCGAGTTACCGACCGTGAACGTGCCGAGCGGTTTTACGGCGATTTTCTGGGGTTAGAATTGTGCGCGCGGTACGATGAAGATGGCATGAAGATGGCGTTCTTTACCCTCGGCAATCACCACGACTTCGCGGTTATTGAAGTGAGCGGCGAAGGAGATGCGGCCAGTGACAACACTGCCGGTTTACACCATGTTGCATTCAACATCGGCACCACCATGGAAGAGTTGCGCGAAGCCAAACAGAAATTGGATGCTGCGGGTATTGCTGTTCAACCGGTCGACCATGAAGTCACGAAATCGCTATACTTTCAGGACCCGGATGGTAATGGGGTCGAACTCTACGTGGATGCTTCTGACGTGTGGCGGCAAGAGCCGCAGCTTGTTGCCCAAGCCGTCGCGCTTGAACTCTAAATCCGGCCAACGGAGGCAGCCCTGAGGGCTGGTTGTGGCAATTAGCGGAAGTTCGCACTGCTTCGGAATAGGTCCGATTTGCACCCGCTGTCCGGCATTCGGACCGCTGCGCTGCGACGCGTCTCACTGATTTTCGCACGGCTCTCGCCCGTTGGACTACCGGTCAGCGACGGCGCATGCACCGGATCACGATCGACGGCGACCGGCCGGTTTGAATGGAAAATGGCGTCACATGGGGTGCGGCCGGTGGCACGGATGCCGCACCGATGATAGTGTCTGCGGATATTGCAAAAGGAGCGAACGGCATGGCAGCGAACGGCATCGATGTACAGAAAATTTCCGGCGCGCTCGGCGCAGAGATCCATGGCATCGACCTCGGCGGCCCATTGACCAACACGGATTTCGATGCGGTCCATCAGGCCTTTCTCGACCATCAGGTGATCTTCTTCCGCGACCAGAAAATCACCCCGGACCAGCACATGGCGTTCGGCCGGCGCTTCGGCGAGCTCGATATCCATCCTTTCGCAGCCGGGCTCGACGACCATCCGGAGGTGATGCCGGTGATAAAGGAGGCGGAGGATCACGCCGGTTACAATTTCGGCGGGACCTGGCATTCCGACGTGACGTTCTATGAGAAACCGGCCCTGGGCTCGATCCTCTACGCGCTCGACGTGCCCGACTATGGCGGGGATACGATGTTCGCCAACCAGTACATGGCGTATGAATCCCTGTCCGACGGCATGAAGGAAATGCTGGGCGGGCTAACCGCCATTCACAACGCCGCGCATGCCTATGGCCGCGGCGGGCGCAATGACAGGCGGGACGCCGACGCCACGCCACGCTCGATGAAGGTGCGGACCGGCGACGACGCCGAGGCGGAAGTCGAGCACCCGGTGGTGCGCACCCATCCGGAAACCGGCCGCAAATCGTTGTTCGTCAACCACGTCTTCACGCGGCGCTTCAAGCGCTGGACGCGGGAAGAGAGCCTGCCGCTGTTGCAATATCTGTATGACCACGCCGTGCGGCCGGAATTCACCTGCCGCTTCCGGTGGCGCAAGGGATCGATCGCCTTCTGGGACAATCGGTGCGTCCAGCACTATGCCCTGAACGACTATCATGGCCATCGGCGCGAAATGCACCGGGTCACGGTGATCGGCGACCGTCCGGTTTGAACCGACGGGATTGATCGGGAATGCCGACCTATAAGGACGTCCACGGGGTGCCGGTGACCGCAAACGGCCAGGACGCGGTCGATGCGTTCGACCGGATGGTCGATCACTTCTTCGAATACAGCCCGCAGACCGGCGCGGCGTTGCAGGAGGCGCTCGACATCGATCCCGATCTGGTGATGGGCCACTGCCTTCAGGGGTATTTCCTCCAGTTGATGGGCAACGCCGATGTGCTCGAGCGCGCCGAGATGGTCCTGGGCGAGGCGGAAGCGCGGGCCGTGGCCGCGACGGAGCGCGAACGCACTCATGTCGCCGCCCTCGGCGCCTGGTGCCGGCGCGATTTCGGCGACGCGCTCGCGCGCTGGGAGTCGATCCTGCTCGATCATCCGCGCGACGTGTTCGCGCTCAAGCTCGCGCAATTCGGGCATTTATACCTAGGCGATGTCGCCAATATCCGCGATTGCATCGCGCGGGTCATGCCCGCCTGGGACGAGACCGTACCGCATTACAGCAACGTGCTCGGCATGCGCGCCTTCGGCCTCGAGGAGGCGGGCGACTATGCGGCAGCGGAGTCCGCGGGCAAGCGGGCGATCGAGATCGAGCCGAACGACCCCTACGCGGTGCATGCGGTGGCCCATGTCATGGAGATGCAGGACCGTCCCCGGGAAGGCATCGCCTGGATCGAGGACACGGGACTCCATTGGGCGGACTGCAACAATTACCGCTATCACCTGTGGTGGCACTGTTCGCTCTACCATCTCGACCGCGGCGAGTTTGACGAAGTGCTCCGGCTCTACGACACGAGAATCCGGGCCGACAAGAACGACCAGATCCGCGACATCGCCAACGCCGTCGCCCTGCTGATGCGGCTCGAATTCCGCGATGTCGATGTCGGCGACCGCTGGACCGAGCTGGCGGACCGGTGCGCGCCGCGCATTGACGAGCATCTGCTGCCGTTCCACGACACCCATTTCCTGCTGGCGGTCGCCTGCGGCGGTCGGCGCGATGCCGCCGAGCGGATGATCGAGTCCATGCGGGACTTCGTGGCCACGCGCGAGGCGACCTGCGTCCCGGTGATGCGCGAGGTCAGCATTCCCCTCGCCCAATCGGTGCTTGCCTACTGCGATAAGGACTACGATCGCGCGGTCGATCTGATGATGCCGATCCGCTACGGACTCCAGCGCATCGGCGGCAGCCATGCGCAGCGCGATATCTACGCGGAAATGCTGATCGAGTCCGCGATCAAGGGCGGGCAACACAGCCTGGCGCGGGCGCTGCTGGCCGAGCGGTCCGCGCTCAAACCCGGCAATCCGCATGTCTGGAAGACCTACGCCCGGGCGCTCGACGGCGCCGGCGATGCCGCGGGCGCAAGCGCCGCGCTCGACCGGGCGAAAACTCTGTTGGCGGCATGACAAGGTTGCCGCAACCGCGCCGCACCGCCGGCGGCCGGCCAAGGTGAGCGCCATCGCCGGCCCCCAGACGGGTGAAAGCCAACAGACCCGGGCGGTATTCGGCACCCGCCCCCTGCTCGCGGTGGTGCTCGGCACGGCGGCGGCGGTCATCCTGTTTTTCGCGCTCCGGCCCTTCCTGCCCGATGCCTGGTCGACGCCCGGCAGCCCGGAGCTGTATCTCACCGGCGTGCTCGGTGGCATCCTGGCGCTCACGCCCTTCGCCTATTTCCTCGCCAAGCGGTCGGAACACAGCGACAACCCGCCCGCCTGGTTCATCGCGCACGCGGTCGCGGGCTGCATCGGCGTCGGCCTGCTGGTCGTTCATTCGGGGCTGTATTTGCGGCGGCCGCCGGCCCTGCTGCTGGCCGGCGGCCTCTTCCTGATCGTCCAGGGCGCCTGGGCGCGGATTTATCTGGCGCACCGGATATCTGGGACCTTCGGCGGCAAGTTCCGCGCCTTTCTCGCGCCCGACCCGCCCGACAAGGCGCAGCTCGCGCGAATTATCGACGCCAAGCGCGCGCTGCTCGCCACGCTGGACGCGGCTCAATCCGAAGCGACCTTCCGGCCCACTCTCGCGCATTGGTCCGCGCATCCGATTCTGAGTTGGCGGTACGCCCGCCTGGCGCGGGCGGAGATGGGATTGATCGGCCAACGCCGGGCCGTCTCTCCGGCGCAGGCCTATTGGCGGGCGCTGCACATGGCGGTCGCGGCGCTCTTCCTGCTCGGGCTGATAATCCATGTGGTGACGGTCACCTTCTTCGCGGGCTATGTCGCCGATGGCGGGCCGATCCATTGGTGGCACCTGGCCGATTGGGGCGGACCCGACCGATGAGCCGCCTCGCCCTGATGATCGATCTGGAACGCTGCATCGGCTGCAAGAGCTGCGAGGCCGCCTGCAAGCAGGAGCACGGGCTGGGTCCGCACGAATACCGCAACAAGGTGCTGTGGCTGGAGACGCCGGGCAAGCCGAAGACCGATTTTCTCACCGTGACCTGCCAGCAATGCGAACGCCCCGCCTGCCTGCGCGCCTGTCCGGTCAACCCGCCCGCGATCCTCAAGGATCCGGAAACCGGCGTCGTCTCGATCGACGAGGCCCGCTGCACCGGCTGCGGCGAATGCGTGATCGCCTGCCCCTACGGCGCGATGGGTTTCGACCCGGTCGACCAGCACGCGGTCAAATGCGACCTCTGCGCAGACCGCCGGGCGAAGGGCGGCATCCCCGCCTGCGCCAGCGTCTGCCCCGGCCATGCCATCCATTTCGGCGAACGCGACGACCTGCTGGCGATGGCGGCCGAAGCGGCGCAGGAACCGCTCGACCACGATCACTATTTAATGGGTCCGGCGACGGTCTATCTGCCATCCGACGGCGCCGGCGATGCCGCAAGCGAAGACGCCGTGCCCAGCCTGCTCGCCCTGGTCGCCGACGCGGCGAGCCGCGATCCGCTGAAAGCCGCGACGATGGAAGGCCCCTACCGCGCGCCACGCGCGGACCGCACCGCCGACCGCGTCGTGCCCGGCGGCTGCAATATTTGCTTCAACGGATGCCCGCTGAAATTCCATCTCAAGGGCGACACGGTGGTCGGCATTTCCGGCAATGACGAGGACCCCAATTTTCAGGGCCGCATATGTCCGAAGTCGCAAATGACGCTGCAGCTCTACAACAACGAGCGCCGGCTGACGCAGCCGTTGAAACGGGTCGGCGGCCGCGGCGAAGCCGGCGCGCTGGCGCCGATTTCCTGGGATCAGGCGCTCGACGAGATCGCCGCCAAGCTAATGGCGTTGCGCGACGAACACGGGGCCGAGACGCTGGCGCTGTTCTCCGGCACGCGGTCGGGCATCATCAGCAACAACGGCTATCTCCGGATGTTCTCGCAGCTCTGGGGCACGCCGAACATCGAGAGCACGGAGCCGTTCTGTTCCTCCAGCAAGAATCTCACCTTCGGGCTGGTGCAGGGCAACCGCGCGCTGGCCAACAGCTACACCCCGACCGATATCGGCAGCGCCGGGCTGTTTTTCTATATCGGCGACAACCAGGCGGAAACGCGGCCGGTCTATTTCGGCATGGTCAACCAATGGCGCAAGCAGACCGGCGCCCGCATGATCGTGGCTGATCCCCGGATGAGCGCCACCGCCGGCAAGGCCGACGAATGGCTGGCGATCCGGTCCGGCACCGACATGGCGCTCGGGCTGGCCCTGATCCAGCATATTTTTGCCAACCGCCTGCATGACGAGCGGTTTTGCGAGAATTGGGTCGCCGGCTGGAGCGAATGGCGCGACTTCATCGCCGACAAGGGATACACGCCCGCCTGGGCCGCGCCGATCACCGACATTCCGCAGGCGCGCATCGAAACCCTGGCCGAGGAAATCGCCGCCGCCGATGGTTGCATGATTTTCGCCAGCCGCGGCCTCAACCAACACAGCAACGCGACGCAGACCAACCGCGTCTTCATGTTCCTCGCCGCCATCACCGGCAATTGGGGCCGGCCCGGCGGCGGTTATTTCAACATGTCGACGACCCATTTCATTCAGGCAAACGTCCCCTTGGCGCGCCGCGCGCCGATCGAAAAACCGGCGGCCGGCCGGTCTCCCGCCGCGTGGCTGAAGGCGATGACGGACGGCGATCCCTATCCGGTGACGGCAATGATCTGCGCCAACAATCCGTTCTCGAACTGGCCGTCGCAGGAGCGCGTCCGTGAGGCAGTGGGCGCGCTCGACCTGATCGTTCATCTCGGCCTGTTCCCCAACGAGGTCTGCGAAATCGCCGACTACGTCTTGCCGATCGCCACGGGAATCGAGAAAGGCGGCGTCACCCGCGCCGCCGACGAGCGCCGCATCGTCTGGAACGACAAGTTCATCGACCCGCCGGGCGAGGCGAAGCCGGACGGCTGGATCTGGATCGAACTCGGCAAGCGGCTTGGCTTCGACGACGTGCTGCCGGATCGTTACAAGGACGTGACGGTGTTCTGGGACGAGCAATGCATCGACCACAAGGAGCTCGGCGATTGCACCGTCGAACACTTCCGCGCCCGGCCCGACCGCACGATCCGCGTGCCCTCGCCCGATGCGGGCACGAAGGCGGACGAGACGCTGTATCGCGAAGGCACCACCGCCTTCGGACATCCCGACGGCAATCGCTTCGGCACGGCCAGCGGCAAGCTGGAATTCTGGACGCCGGAGCAGGAACGCGCCTTCGCCGCGCTCGGCCTTTCGGCGCTGCCGGAGTTCTACAGCGAATCGGAGCAGCTCATCGAACTGCCCTATGTTGTGATCGACACCGAAAAGGACTTCACCAGCTTCCCGAAAATGTTTTCCGAACGGCCGGCGCGGACCCGCCCGGCGCGCATCGTCGACGGCTCGAACGATCCGCCCAGCGCCCGCCTGCGCGACCAGGGATTCGATACGGAATTGATCACCGGCCGCCCGCCTGCGCCGCATTTCCATTCCTGGACGCATGATTTCTGGCAGGCACAGGAAATGTGGCCGGACCTCTACGTCCAGATACACCCGGACAAGGCGGCCAAGATCGGCGTCGAGGACGGCGGCCGCGTTCGCGTCGAGACCACCGACGGCGCCATCGACGCCCGCGCCTGGGTCCGCGACGGCATCCGCCGGACCGCCGTCTACGTGCCGATCGGCTGGGGCGAGCACCAACCCTTCAATCCGTGGAAACCGGTCAACTTCCTGACCGACCATACCCAGCGCGACCCGATCGCCGACCAGACGAATTTGAAGACGCGGCTGTGCAAGGTGTCGCGGGCTTAAACACGCGTCAACGACGTATGATTTGAACAGCGCCCGGTAACTCATGACGATGTTACCGATCAGCGCCCGATGTTTCTGTTCCGCCGTAAGGCCGTGCGCCGATTGATTGCCTCCGGGCTTGGGCGGCGCCGTATCACCCGGCGTGACCATCGCACCAACGATGGGGCCGGTGTTCCACTGAGCCTCGCTCTTCGGCAGCATCATGCCGCCCGCGCCGGTCTTCCGGCGATGTTCGGCGATTTTTCGATAGCGTTCGGCGCGCGCATAGTCCGGTGCGATCTTCAGCGCGGCGTCATAGGACCGGATCGACGAGGCCAACTTTCCCTGGGCGAGAAATATGTCGCCGCGCTGGCGATGGATCAGCCCGCGGTCGCGCGCGCTCACTTTCAAGGTCTCGGCCTTATTCAAGTCTTTATGCGCGGCGGCGAACCGCCAGATTAGCGGGACAATTGCAACTCCACGGGTTAACTAACGATTCCGATATAGGCCAAAAGGACGAGCAGGAATTGCGCGCCGCAGCCGGCCAGAATCAATCGGCGCAGCAGAGTTGCGGCGGTGGCCGCGGCCGTATCGCCCTCCCGCGCCCGTTCCTCGATATTCTCCAGCCGCGGCAGCAAATCGAAAACCGCGGCGACGAAGGACGCGGCCACGGCGGCGAGCGTAATGCGCATGCCCCACCCGGCGTTCAGGACCATGGCCAACAAGAGCAGCCCGGTCATCGACCAGCAATAGAGCGGCGCGGCATGGCGCATGAAGGGCCGGATCATCGCCTCGGGAAAATATTCGGTAACCGCGCCTGCGTAGAAGACCGTGAAAAATCCGATCGCGCCGAGCGGCAATGCCGCCGCAACCAATGCCATGACGCCATGAATCTGACCCAAAATCATCGATTGCCCCTCCCTTTTTTTTATTCTGAAATCGCTCTGTTACGTCGGTTTTTGCGGAGCAATTCCAAAAAGATCGTGCGATTTTCTATAGTTGCATACCATGGCGATTATAAGGCGATGATCCGCACCGCGCGGTGCATTTGCTACGGCTTCCGTGCCTGGCCGATCGGCAGGTCGCCCAACCGTTTCATCTCGCCCGACCCGAAACGTGCCGGATCGCGCAGGAAATCGACGAACATCTCGGTCGCATCCACGCCCCAGAAAACCTCGCCATCCGCCACGAAAGTCGGAACGCCAAAGACGCCGCGGGCCGCCGCCTCCTCGGTATTGCGCCGCAACCCGTCCTTCACGTCCGGCGCAGCGGTCCGCGCCGTCGCTTCTTCCGCCGACAGGTCGAGCTTGCTTGCGAGACGCGCCCAGCCGGCTGGATCCGCGGCATCGCCGCCTTCGCCATACAGGAAGTGGTAAATCGCCGCAATCGCCTCCTGAGTTGCGCCGAGCGCTATGGCGAGGCGGAGCGGGCCCAGCGGATTGAAGGGATGGGCCGGCGGCATGATGAAGGGAATGCCGTGACGATCGGCGTACCATTTGCAAAATCGATAGGTCTGGCGCCGCTTCGCCGGGATCTCCGCCGGACCCTTATGGCCCCAATGCCCCAGCAAGCCCGCGAACAAAACCGGCTTGCAGGTGATCGCCAATTGCGGCGGCAATTGCCCGAATCCCATGAACTGGAAATACGCGAAGGGCGAGATGAAGTCGAAATACCAGTCGGCGTTGTCGATTTCGAGGGCGTCGTCCATTGTCGGCTCCCGGCGTCTTGTCAATCGGGCGGAACGATCCGCCCCCCTTGCGCGCGTCTCAGGTGTAGCGCGTCCCGACCCGGCACGCAAAACGGCACGACGACCGATTCGCGAAACCGCCCCCGAACCCGTGTCGCGCCGCCCCGTATAGATCCAACCGATTGAATCTACGGGAAGGATCGTAATGCTTGCGCCCGCCCCGTGTGAGTGCTTAAAATCCCGCTTTAATGACCGCCCCGTCCAAATCGTCCGGAAAATCGAGTGGGAAATCGGCGTACCGCTTCCCGCACAACCATATCCTCGGCATCGAGGGATTGTCCGCCGAGACGATCGGGCTGATCCTCGATCTCTCCGACTCCTATGTCGAGCAAAGCCGCCGACCGGACAAGAAAAGCGACGTTTTGCGCGGCCGCACGGTCATCAACCTGTTTTTCGAGAATTCGACCCGCACGCGAACCTCGTTCGAACTCGCGGGCAAGCGGCTCGGCGGCGACGTCATCAATATGTCGGTGTCCAGCAGTTCGATCAAGAAGGGCGAGACGCTGATCGACACGGCGATGACGCTGAACGCAATGCATGCGGACGTGTTGTGCGTCCGGCACCCGAATTCAGGCGCGGTTCAACTGCTGAGCGAAAAGGTCAACTGTTCGGTCATCAGCGGCGGCGACGGCACCCACGAACACCCCACCCAGGCGCTGCTCGACGCGCTGACCATCCGCCGCCGCCGGGGCAAGATCGCGGGCTTAACGGTGGCGATCTGCGGCGACATTCTGCACAGCCGGGTGGCGCGCTCGAATATCCATCTGCTGTCCACCATGGGCGCGCGCGTCCGACTGGTGGCGCCGCCCACGCTGTTGCCGGCCGAGGTCGAGCGATATGGCGTCGAGGTCTACAACAATATCAAGGATGGCATCGCCGGCTGCGACATCGTCATGATGCTGCGCCTGCAGCAGGAGCGCATGAAGGGCATGTTCGTACCCTCGATCCGGGAATACTTTCACTATTTCGGCCTGACCGGCGACAAGCTTGCCTTCGCCAGACCGGACGCGCTGGTCATGCATCCGGGCCCGATGAACCGCGGCGTCGAAATCGATTCCGAAATCGCGGACGACCTCGACCGGTCGCTGATCCGCGAACAGGTTGAAATGGGGGTCGCGGTGCGGATGGCCTGCCTCGACCTGCTGACCCGCGAACGATCGGGTAACGAGACCTGATGGCAAAGCGCATCGCCTTCCTGAATGCCCGGCTGCTCGATCCGGCAAGCGGACTCGACGCCCCGGGCGCCCTCTTGGTCGAGGGCGATCGCATCGCCGATGTCGGCCCCGACCTGTTCAAGGACGGTGCGCCGGCGGCCGACGAAACCGTGCAATGCGATGGCCTCTGCCTGAGCGCGGGGTTGGTCGACATGCGGGTACAACTCCGGGAACCCGGTGCGGAGCATAAGGAAACCATCGAATCGATCGGCGACGCGGCCGTTGCGGGCGGCGTGACGACCATGATCTCCCTGCCGAATACCGACCCGGTGATCGACGACGTTTCGGTCGTGGAATTCATCGCGCGCCGGGCGCAGGAAGCCAGGCGCGCCAAGATTCGCTGCTACGGCTCGATCACGCGGGGCACCAAGGGCGCCGAACTCACCGAAATGGGGCTGCTGTCGGAGGCCGGCGCGCTCGCCTTCACCGACGGCAACCGGGCAATCGCCAACGCGCTCGTCATGCGCCGGGCGCTGAGCTATGCCAAGGGATTCGGTCTCATCGTCATGCAACACCCGGAGGAGCCGGCCCTGGCGCGCGACGGGGTGATGAACGAAGGAGAAATCGCGACGCGCCTGGGATTGGCGGGCATCCCGGCACAGGCCGAAACGATGATGGTCGAGCGGGATCTGCGGCTGGTCGAACTGACCGACGGGCGATATCACGCCGGACACCTGTCCACCGCACAAGCGATCGACGCCATTCGCGGCGCCAAGAAGCGCGGCCTGGCGGTGACATGCGACACCGCGCCGAACTATTTCGCCTTGAACGAGACGGCGGTCGGCGAGTACCGGACCTTCGCCAAGGTCTCGCCGCCGCTGCGCGGCGAAGACGACCGAAGGGCCGTGGTCGACGGCCTGGCGGACGGCACGATCGACGCCATCGCCAGCGACCACACGCCGCATGACCAGGATTCGAAGCGCCTGCCCTTCGACCAGGCCGAATTCGGCGCGGTCGGGCTGGAAACGCTGCTGCCGCTAACGCTGGAGCTGTATCACAATGGCCATCTGACGCTGCTCGACGCGCTGGCGAAAGTAACATCGGCGCCCGCGTCGCTAATGGGACTTCCCTGCGGCAGGCTGCAACGGGGCGCCCCCGCCGATCTGGTGCTGTTCGATCCCGACCGGCCGTGGCAGATCGACGAACAAAAGCTCCTGAGCAAATCGAAAAACACCCCTTACGACGAGCGGCCGGTGCAGGGCATGGTCATGCGCACCGTTGTCGACGGTCACACCGCTTTCACGGTGTAGCGCAGCATGGCGGGCATCGACATCCCTCTAGGAACGATCATGCTGGTCCTGGCTGCGAGCTATTTTGCCGGCACGGTGCCCTGCGGCCTCATTTTCTCCAAGGCGGCCGGATTGGGCGACATCCGAAAGATCGGTTCCGGCAATATCGGCGCGACCAACGTCCTGCGCACCGGCCGGAAATTGGTCGCGCTGTGCACGCTGATCGGAGACACCGTCAAGGGCGTCCTGCCGATTGTCATCGTGCGCGCATATTGGCCCGAAGAAATATTCTTCCATGCCCTTGTGGGCCTGTTCACGGTGATCGGACATGTTTTCCCGGTTTGGCTCCGATTTCAGGGCGGCAAGGGCGTTGCAACATTCGGCGGGATGCTGCTCGCGCTGTCATGGCCGGTCGGCGCGATCGCAGGCGCGGTCTGGCTCGCCCTCGTTGTCGCGACCCGATACTCCTCGCTCGCGGCGCTGGTCGCGACGGCGCTCGCGCCGGTCCTCGCCTGGTTCTTCACGGATCCGAAAACGACCGCGGTTATCGCCGTCGTCGCCGTGCTCGTCTGGCAACGACATCACGACAACATTCGCCGGTTGCTGCGCGGCGAAGAGCCCAAAGTCGGCGCCGACCCGAAATAATTCCCGACGCTCTCGCCAAAGCCGCGGGTATCGGCGTAGACTGGCCCGGGCGATGGCATGATGACACGGACACAAGAGCTCGAAATTATCCCCTCCGGCGCGCCACTTGGCGCGGAAATTCGCGGCGTCGACCTGTCGCGTCCGATGGACGACGCAACGTTCCGCGAAATCGACCGGGCCTATGCCGAGCACGGCGTCCTCATATTTCGCAATCAACACCTCTCGGAACGCCACTTGATCGACGCCACCCGCCGGTTCGGCACCGTCGAGGAATATATGCGCGGCAACTTCACCCTGCCCGGCTATCCGGAAATCATCAAAATCTCCAACATCAAGGAAAATGGCGACTATGTGGGCGTCGCGGATGCAGGGACCACCTGGCACAGCGATATGTCCTATATCGCCGCGCCGCCGCGCGGATCGCTGCTCTACGCATTGGAGGTGCCGGTCGAGAACGGCAAAGTCCTCGGCGATACCCTGTTCAGCAGTACGGCGGCGGCCTATGACGATCTGCCCAACGCGACGAAAACCCTGCTCGATGGAAAACGAACCGTCCATTCCTACGAAGGTAAGCACGCGCGGCGGGCGAAAGCCGGCAAGAGCAACCGCAAGCCGCTGACCGAAGAAGAACGGGCCGCGCTTGCCCCGGTGGATCATCCCGTGATCCGGACCCACCCGCAGTCGGGCCGGAAATGCATTTATGTGGTGGCTGGCGAATGCTTCGGCATAACCGACATGGCCGATAGCGAGGCCGAAATCCTGCTGGAAGACCTTGCCGATCGGTGCACGCGGCCGGAATACACCTACCGCCATCACTGGCAGCAGCATGATCTGTTGTTGTGGGATAACTGCCTTGTCCAGCATCTGGCAATTCACGACTACGCCCTGCCGCAGCGCCGGATGATGTGGCGCACCACAATCATGGGTGGTGTTCCCGAATAATAATCGCGGAATTGACGGTGCCGCCGCATCGTTTCATGGTTTGGCGATGAGGAATGACGCAGCAACCGAATTGTCCCCGCAGGAACGGCTCGATCGGCTTCGTCTGGCGCGCAGCGAAAACGTCGGCCCGGTAACCTTTCGACAGCTTCTGAGCCGCTATGGCAGCGCCGGCCAGGCCCTCCACGCCCTACCCGCTCTTGCCGCACGGGGTGGCCGAAAGCGGCCTTTGCGGATCTGCTCCATCGCGCAGGCCGAGCAAGAATGCGAAATACTTCAACGTCTTGGCGGCCACCACCTGCTCTATGGCGAGCCCGGTTATCCAACGCCCCTCGCCGCGCTCGACGACGCGCCGCCCGTCCTCTCGGCCCTGGGCGACGTCGGCCTGCTGACCCGTGACGCGGTCGCGGTCGTCGGCGCCCGCAACGCCTCCACGAATGGCCGGAATTTCGCCCGTGCCATCGCCGCGGACCTTGCCGAGGCGGACTTGCTGGTCGCGTCGGGCATGGCGCGCGGCATCGACGTCATATACCCCAAAGAAAACAAATCATTATACGAAAACATCGTTGCGCAGGGATTGGCGATTTCGGAGCTTCCCTGCGGTGTACAGCCGCGGGCACAGCATTTTCCGCGACGCAACCGGATCATTTCGGGTCTTTCGCTCGGGATCGTTGTCGTGGAAGCGGCCCTGCGCTCGGGATCCCTGATTACCGCGCGGCTCGCCGGCGAACAGGGGCGCGAGGTCTTCGCCGTCCCCGCCTCGCCACAGGACCCCCGGTGCCGGGGCACCAACGATCTGATCCGGAAAGGCGCAAAACTGACCGAATCCGCCCATGACGTCGTTGTCGAATTGTCCGCGATGCGGCGCGACCGGCTCACCGAACGCGGCGCATCGGTCTTCGCGGCCGAGGCCACGCCCGTACACCCCCCCGAAACGGCGGCTTATGCCGGCGAAACGGCCAGCGGTCGAATCCTCGGAATTCTCGGCCCGGCACCGCTTGCGATCGACGAAATCGTCCGGGATACGGGTTTTTCGCCGGCCGATGTATGGACCGTCCTGTTGGATTTGGAACTCGCCGGCCGGCTAGAGCGGCAGCCCGGAAATCTTGTCGCGCTGATTTCTTAGTACCCGCGAAAATTTATCGAGACTACTAGCGGTCATTAGAATTTGAATCAAAGTGAGTAGCAATCACCTTAATAGTTTATTTAACAATACGCAGAATTAACTAAACAACGCTTGTCTATTTATAAGACTTGGATAGAATAAGGCACATTAACTATTTGTGAACACTGGTTCGCAAAAGATGTGCACTTAGCCACATTTCGCTTCGATCAAACGCTACCGACCGGTTCGCATCGCGCAATGGCATAACGAAACAAGAATTATCTGGAATATGGCCTCGACTCCCTATCAGAAGCTCCTCGAACTGGCCTATCAGCGCGCGCTCGACGGGAAAGGCGGCCTCGCCGCCTCCGTTGCCGAAATGTGCCTCGCTTCAAAAATGAATCTATCCGAACGCGAGCTCGAATTGGCATTCGAGATTCTGCGCCTGCTGGTGGACAAGGTCGAGGTGCGCATTCGGCGTCACATCGCCGACTATCTTGCCGAGCGCACCGACGTGCCGCGAGATTTGGTGCAATTCCTCGCCAGCGACGAAATCACCGTGGCCTATCCGATCATCCTGCATTCCACCCTGTTGCAGGACGAGGACCTGCTGGACATCATCGTTAATCGAACCAAGAAGCATCGTCAGGCGATCGCGATCCGGCCGAATATCTCGACCCACGTGACCGAATGCCTCCTGGAGCAGGACGATCCGGGAGTCATGACGACATTGCTGTGCAATGAGACGGCGGAGATCAGCGAAACCGCGATGCGCAAGATGGTCGACAAATCGATCGAGTTCGACACTTTGCGGGAGCCGCTCATCCATCGCCGTGAAATGACCTCCGGTCTCGCCCAGAAAATGTATGTTTGGGTCGGCGATTCGCTACGCGACTATATCCTGGCGAATTATCAGGTCGATCCGAACGCACTCGCGGATTCCGTCAATCACGCCCTTGCCGAGGATTTCGGCACGGAGCCACGCCCGGAGACCGTGCCGAGCGCGCCGACGGAACAAGACATCGCGGCGGATATCATCGCCAGCAGCCCGACGAAATTCGACGGCGAATTTGCCGCGGGCCACGCTTTGCTGCGCTACCTCAATCTGGGCGACATGGCCGGATTCGAAAGCGCCTTCGCATCCCATCTCAACCTGCCGCTCGAAGCCATGTCGCTCATCCTGCACGATTCGGGAATGGAGACGATGGCGATCGCCTGCAAAGCGTCGGGCATGGAAAAGGAAGTATTCAGCGAAATCATTTGCCACCTTTCCGGCAGCCTGCCCGCCAACGCCTTCAGAGTGACCGAGGATTATTCCAGAGCGATCGATTACTTCGACCAGATTGACCATACGGCGGCTGCGGCCGTCCTGAATCGCTGGCGCAATTCTCCATCGGAGCGGTGGAGCGCCTGATTTTCATCCGGCCGGGCCGCCCTTCCCGCCGCACATTTTTCGCGTTTGCCACGTTCGGCATGATTATGAGGAGTGATATTTTCTGACGCAGGATGGTTGACGAACGCCTCGGGCGATGTCACTTCCTTGCAACCCAACCGGCGAATACCGCAAAGAGTAGCGCTGAATTCCGGCAAAGCTGATAGCCACAACACAAATTTCGTTCATTTAAAGTACACAGAGAGCCCGACCCTATGAACGTGGTCGTCGTCGAATCGCCCTCGAAGGCGAAAACCATCAACAAATATCTCGGTCCCGATTACAAGGTGGTCGCGAGCTATGGCCACGTGCGCGATTTGCCCGCCAAGAACGGCTCGGTGCAGCCCGACCAGGATTTCAGCATGTCCTGGGAAGTCGATGCGAACTCCAAGAAACACATGGATGCGATCGCCGACGCGATCAACGGCGCCGATCACCTGTATCTCGCAACCGACCCGGATCGCGAGGGCGAGGCGATCTCCTGGCACGTCCATCAATTGCTCAAGGAGCGATGCAACCTCGACCGTGTCGACGTCAAGCGCGTGGTGTTCCACGAAATCACCAAAAAAGCCGTGCTCGAGGCGATGCAACATCCGCGCGAGCTGAATACTGAGCTGGTCGAAGCCTATCTCGCCCGCCGTGCGCTCGACTATCTTGTCGGATTCAATCTGTCGCCGGTACTCTGGCGCAAGCTTCCGGGATCGCGCTCGGCCGGACGCGTCCAGTCGGTCGCCCTGCGCCTGATTTGCGAACGCGAAGCCGAGGTCGAGGCCTTCGTCCCGCAGGAGTACTGGTCGGTTGAAACCGACATGGCGACCCAGGCCGGCGACGCCTTCATCGCGCGCCTCACCCATCTGGACGGCGAACGGCTCGAACGGCTTTCGCTGCGCAACCAGGAAGCGACGGACACTGCGAAGGCCGCCATCGAGGCGCGCGCCTTCACCGTCAAGAAGATCGAGAAGAAGACCGTGCAGCGCCACCCGGCGCCCCCCTTCACCACCTCGACGCTGCAGCAGGAAGCCAGCCGGAAGCTCGGCTTCGGTGCATCGCGGACGATGCAGCTTGCGCAACGCCTGTACGAGGGTGTGACGATCGACGGCGAAACGGTCGGCCTGATCACCTATATGCGAACCGACAGCGTAACGCTCAGCAACGATGCCATCGAGTCCAGCCGGCGTCTGATCGAGCAAGACTACGGCGCGCAATACAAACCGGAAAAGCCGAGGATTTACAAAACCAAATCCAAGAATGCTCAAGAAGCGCATGAAGCGATCCGGCCGACCGATTTGTTTCGCAGACCGGCCCAGCTCAAATCCGTTCTCGATGAAACGCAGCTCAAACTCTACACGCTGATATGGCAGCGCACCGTGGCCTGTGAAATGGCGAGTGCGCTGCTCGATCAGGCGCGCGTCGACATGACCTCGCCGGACGAAAATGTTGCCCTCCGCGCAAACGGTTCGGTGCTGAAATTCGATGGTTTCCTGAAACTGTATCAGGAAGGCAGCGACGATTCCGGCGACGAAAAGTGCGAGGATCGACGGCTCCCGGAAATGCAGGAAGGCCAACCGGTATCCGTCAAGGAGATCAAGCCGGAACAGCATTTCACCCAGCCGCCGCCCCGCTACACCGAGGCGAGCCTCGTCAAGAAAATGGAAGAGCTCGGGATCGGCCGGCCCTCCACCTACGCCTCTATCCTGCGCGTCCTGCAGGATCGCAATTACGTCGTCTTGGAGAACCGCCGTTTCATCCCGGAAGATCGCGGACGGCTGGTGACCGCGTTCCTGGCGAATTTCTTCCAGCGCTATGTGGAGTACGATTTCACCGCACAGCTGGAAGAACAGCTCGACGACATCTCGGCCGGCGCCATGGACTGGAAGAAGGTCCTTGCGGAGTTCTGGGGATCGTTTTCCAAGGCGGTCGCCGACACCGCCGATCTTCGCATCACCGAGGTCCTGGACCGGCTCGACGAGGAGCTCGGCCCGCACTTTTTCCCGGTCGGACCCAATGGCGACACGGAAGTCGCGCGGCAATGCCCCGCCTGCGAAGCCGGTCGCCTGAACCTGAAACTCGGGCGGTTCGGCGCCTTCATCGGCTGTAACAATTATCCGGAATGCCGCTACACGCACCGCCTGAACGCCGGCGGCGCGGACACCGACGACATGGAAATGGGTACGGAACTCGCCGCCGGACCGAAACTTCTCGGCAAGCACCCGGAAACCGGCGAAGACGTGACGCTCCGCAAAGGCCCTTACGGCCTCTATTTCCAACTCGGGGAAGAAGCGCCGAAGGAAAAAGGCAAGAAAGCGCCCCCCAAACCGAAGCGGGCCTCGGTCCCGAAAGACGTCTCGGCGGGCCGCGCCGACCTCGAACTCGCGCTGGGCATGTTGTCCCTGCCGCGCGACATCGGCGCGCATCCGGAAACCGGCCAGATGATCGTCGCCGGTCTCGGCAGGTTCGGCCCCTATATCAAGCATGGCTCGAACTATGTTTCGCTGAAAGACGACAATCTGCTGACCATCGGCCTCAACCGGGCGGTATCGCTGATCGCCGAATCCCCGGGACACAATGCGATCGAGCTCGGCGACCATCCGGATGACGGCAAGCCCCTGTCGATCCGCAAGGGCCGCTATGGCCCCTATGTCAAACACGGCCGGGCGAGCGTGACGATCCCGAAGGATCGGGAACCCGAGAGCATTACGCTCGAAGAAGCGGTGACGATGCTCGCGGAAAAGGCCGCCAAGGGGAAATCCAAGGCGGCGCCGGCCAAGAAAGCGCCGGCGAAGAAGGCGGCTCCGAAGAAAAAGGCCG
>JBFFGE010000086.1:0-18339 GCA_041557595.1 Alphaproteobacteria bacterium | reverse complement strand
GATCGCCGTCGCAGACCACGCCGTATCGGTCCCGGGCGTGGGTGGCGGTGATGTAGCCCAGCGAAATATCCCGCGCGACCCGCGCCGGCGCGCGCTCCAACGGATCGCCATAGCCGCCGCCGCCCGACGACTCCATGCGCACGATATCGCCGTCGCGCAATTTGAAATCGGAAACCTTGCCTGGCATCGCAGACGGCTCGATCGTCTCGTCGCCGCGGACAACCGTGAACCGGTTGGGGGCGCCGCTATGGCCATGCGCCACGCCAAAGGGGGGAATGATGTTTTTGTCCGACAGGACCGAGAGGCTGGCGCCGCTCGTCAGCACGCGAATGTCGCGCCGGAGACCCAGCCCGCCGCGATACATGCCGTCGCCGCAGGAATCCTCCCGCAAACCGTACTGCTCCACCCGCAACGGGCTTTGCGCCTCGATGATTTCGGCCGATTGCACCGAGTTGAAATCGCCTTCGGGAAAGGCGCGCACGGCGTGGCTGCCGTCGACGCCGTCGCTGGCCCCGGTGCCGCCGGCCGGATATTCGTAGCACAAGAACAGTCCGCCATCGGGCTGTGGCCCGGACACATAGACGTGGTTGGCGCCGCCTTTCAGGTCGCCCACCAGCTTGTCGGGGAGCGCCTGCCCGAGCGCGCCGACCATCAAGCCGCACAGCAGCGCGCGGCACTCGACCATGCCGCCGCAGGGCGCAGGCAGCCGGGCATTGATGAAGCTGCCGATCGGGTTGACGACTTCGAGCGGCTGAAACGATCCATGGTTCACCGGCGTGCCGGGATCGAGGAAGGATTTGACGATGCTGCCGACGGCATTCAGCGCCATCGCCGGTCCGACATTCGTCGGGCCGTTGGTCTGCGGCGAACAACCGGTGAAATCAGCGATCATGCGGTCGCCATCGACGGTCAGGGCGAGCCGGGCGACCAGCGGATCCGTGTTGTTGCCGTCCCCCTCGATGTAGCCTTCCGCCCGGTAGATGCCGTCGGGCACGTCGGCAATACAGGCGCGCATGACGGCTTCCGATCGGGCGATCAACTCGTCCACCGAGTCGAGCAGTCCGTTTCCGCCGAACCGGGCGAACAACCGGCGCAAATGGTCGGCCGCCTTCCGGCTGGTGCCGAGCATTGTGTTGAAATCGCCCCTGCGTTCGTGGGTGATCCGCATGTTGTCGAACAGGAGGTTGAGATAGGCATCGTTCATCCGGCCCCGCTCGCAAATTCGCGTGGGCGTGATGCGCATGCCTTCCTGATAGATTTCCTCGGCCCGGCCGGACAGGCTACCCGGCGTCATGCCGCCGACATCGCCCCAATGGCAGCGCGTTGCGGCGAACAGGCCGAGCCGGCCGTCATGGAACACCGGATAGAGCATCAAAACGTCATTGAGATGGGTGCCGCCGGTGTAGGGGTCGTTATGCAGGAAAATGTCGTCTTCGTGGATGTCGTCGCCGAATCGCCGCACCACCTCCGCCGCGGAATAGGGAACGGCGAAGATATGGATCGGGTTGTCGTCAAGCGACTGCGCCACCAGGCGGCCGTCCGCGGCAACCAGGGCGCAGGAAAAATCGTGCCCTTCGTAGATGATCGACGAATAGGAGGACCGGATGACATTGGCGCGCATCTCGTTCACCACCGCGACCAGCGATTCGCGGATCAATTCGAGCTGGCCGAGACCGGTCATGTCATCCTCCTGCCGCCTGAAGCGGTTTACTATTGCAAGATGCCGGTGTCTTGGCCAGTTGCCGGCCACCGTGCCACGACGCGACGATGTTGCGCGGTTGCCCCGCGGGGCAGGGCGCACTAACGTTCCACGGGTCAGCGGGCCGCCACTGCGCGGCGGTTCCGGGAATACGGAAAGGATGCATCGTGAAGGCCGTTAGATCAGCGCTCGCTCTGTTATTCGTTGTCTCGCTGGGCGCTTGCGCCACAAGCGATCCTGTCGTGCCGCCCCAGGTAAATCTGGTGAATATCTATCCGGGCAAGAGCCTGGGATTGTTCGAGCAGCAATTCGTCGTGCAGTTGCGGGTCAGCAACCCGAACAATTTCGATATTCCCTTGGACGGGCTGTCCTTCGATATGTCGGTCAACGACTCGCATTTCGCGACCGGCTTGTCGAATACCCCGGTTACGATCCCCCGGCTGAGTAGCGCCGTGGTATCGGTCAATGCGACGGCGAGTTCGTTCGACCTGTTCCGGCAGATCATGAATGTCGCGGAAGGCGGATCGGTCGACTACAAGATCGTCGGTACGGCCTTGGTGCAAAGCCTCCTGCACGACCCGGTTCCATTCGAGCGGACGGGCTCCTTGAATCTGAGACCCGACACCCGGGGGCGCGATCGGCTTGCGCCGACGGGCGGCCGCCGCCTTTAGACCATTTCTCGTTTAAGGCGACTCATGTGAAATGGTCTATCTCCTGGTTTTTACGGAAATACGCCGCCGCGAACCGTTTCGGTTCGCTCGGGATTTGCTCTAGCCGCAGAACTGAATGAATCTATTTCGGCCTGACCGGGCCGCTATTTCCGGCCGCGCACGGCGCGCAAGATATAGAAGACAAGCCAGATCGGCAGCACAATGACGGCGCCGACCATGATATAGGACATTGCCTTGCCGAACCGGGCGACGCTCCAGTTCGGCAGATCCTTGGCGACCCGCACGGTTTCGGTCAGCAGATCGCGCGGATCGAGGTTGAACCATGCGAGAAACAGGCCGACCAGGAAACAGGCGATGATCAGCTTAACGACGGTTGAACCGGTAATTTTGGGCATGGCTCTGTCGGGCTCCGGCGCGCGTGCGCGAAATTCGGTTGGCGCGCTTTCTTTCGGACGAATACGTCATAAGTATTAGCGTAGATCGCTGCGCAAATCCATCGGCGGCGCCTGCGCGCCGGTCCGGGCGGATTTTCCGTGGCGCACGCCAATGTGACCGCGGCTACGGCCAATTCGGATTGTGCGGCGACCGTGGTCCGTTAGGGTTATCGCGATGAGGATGCTGCGATGACGAGCCTGTTTCAGACCTTGATGAAGCCGGACCGGGAAGACCCCGGAAATGGCGATCAGGCGGATGTGGCGCGCGCGGCGAATATTCTGATGGTCGGCGAATTCCAATTGCTGCAGCTCGCGTATTTCGACTGGCATGGAAAAGATTTACCGGCGGCGTTGAACGATCGATTGTTTACCGCATACATGCTGCAGGCGCAGGTGCCGCATTGGGCGCGGCACTATGCGCGGTACATCATCGATCAGGAGGCTATGGGATTGATCGACCCTAACGATCCGGTCTACCACCGCTACGACGCGGACTATGTCACCCATGTCCCCGAGGGATTGATCGGCTTCTGCAAGGTCGCCGCCGTGTTGGCGATTTGCATCGGCGGCGCGGTGTGGATTGCGCAATATGCGTCTGCAAAACGGCTGCCATTCCAATTCCCACCCTACGTCGAATCGCCGCAGGACAATCGAAGCAACCCGTGATAAGCCTTAACCGGCGTGGAGCGGGTCCAGAAACAGGTAGCGATTCCGGATGTTTGAAGGGACGGGCGAGCTAGAACCCTTGGTCAACACGGTCTTTCTCGTGGCGACGGGATTCATTGCGGTCCATGGCATTCGCTATCGCACGCCCGACGGCAAGTCGGACTTCGTGCGACTTCTGTTCGGCTGCATTGCCGCCGTGTTCTTCATGCTGGTGCTGTTGCAGGACGTGCTGAAGGTCGTCAAATTCGGCTAGAGCAGCTTATGTGCCTTTGATTGATTTCCATTGAAGGCAGGTTGATCCGGTTGCCCTGCCGGCCCCTACGGCTTGTACATGCGTTCCTTGGCATCGATTTCGGGTACCCGCATCACGCGTTCCGCGGGCGGCTTCTTGAACTGTTCGTACAGATATTGCGCGCGCTTTCGGACCGAAGACGGCCTCGGATTGCCATAGAGAATTTTATGGACCAGGCCCGGTCCTTCCACCGCGCCCTCATCGGTCTTGAGCGCCATGATATAGTCGTCGAGCGCCTTTTTATGACGTCCCTGCCGGTCGTGCACGATGCCGCGATTGGCGTAGGCGCCCGCAAGCACGCCCTTGCCGTTGATGTCATCCGGTTCCAGGTCCCGTTTCAACTTGTCGATCAGATAGGTGAACTCCGCGATCGCTTCCGGATAGCGCTCGGTCTGGACGAAGACCAGGGCGCGGCCCATCAAGGCGCCGCGGTGGTCGTGTTGTTCCTTGAGGGCGGCATCGAAATGCTGCAGGGCATCGGCGAATTCGCCGTCGCTCAGCCGGTTCGTGCCGAGTTCCGTGTCGAAATCGCCCGGCGGCCGGTCCATGAACCCGCGGATCAGATCGGTGCCGATGACGACGATCACGACCAACACGATCATCAGGACGACGAACCGGCGAACCACCCGTGCGTTCATGGCGCACCCTGGAAAAGATTCGTGACGTAAATCACCGAGAAGACGAAGCACAGCAATCCGGCGGTCACACCGGACCGGCGCTTGAGCCTAAGCCGTTCCGCCTCGTCCGTTTCGCCGCCCAATTTCTTTTCCGCCCGCCGTACGGTCAAAACCCATATGAAGTGTCGCACCGGAAAGAACAGCGCGGCCGCCAGGGCGGCGATCCAGAGATACTGATATTGGGCGGTAAAAATCGTTGCCATCGAGCGGCTGCTTATCCGGGTTTGACGGGTGACGCGATACTAGCAAGGCCAGCGCCGGGAGCAACCCGGTTTTGTCCGCGTATTCGCCAGCGGATGCGCAAGAGAAAAGAGGGGAAGATTGCTCTTCCCCTCTCGAAGGTTGATGGCTGCGTTATTATTATTGGTTGACCCTAATCGGCGGTCCCGCTTTGCGGCACGGTGTCGCCGATATCCTCGATGAGCGCTTCGACTTCGCGACTTGGCACCCTGGACATTTCCATCTTGTATGCCAGGAACCACATCATGAAGACGCCCAACGCCCAGAACAGGATCTGCCAGGCCCAGATCGACGGGATGCCGAAGAGCCAGCCGTCGACGCCCGCATTCGGCTCGCCGAAGATCCAGTTGCCGATCACGATGCCGGGCCCGATTCCGAAGAAGAACCAAGCCAGCGTAATGGCCCACGCCACGGGAACCAGACCACGCTTGGACTCCGGCAGCACGGCGTGTTCGCGCAGGAAATTGTGGGACTTCATGCGATGCGCCATATCATCGGCATTTTGCGTCATTGCCGAGACGACACTCGCAACGCCGAGGTTGAATAAAATGCCCCACCCCGCGCTGTGGATGGTCCATGGCCAGCGGCCCCACGGCAGATCGATGCCGACCAAACCGGCGATTGTCTTGCCGAGGGGTTCGGTCATGATCACCGCGATCAAACCGCAGGTGAGGCCCCAGGTGATGCCCTGGCGCGTAAACCACGGCTTGTAGCAAACCGAGATCAACGCCGGCCACATCTGGAAGCCGAAGGCGACCGCCAGCCCGCCGAGCAATACCAGCGCGTCCTGCGAGTAGGTCGCCACGACCAACGCCGCGCCGACGATCACGGCAACGCCGATTCGTCCGAACAGCTTCTGCGTGGCATGACCCGCGGTCGGGTTGATATAGCGCTTGTACAGGTCGCGGGTGAGCATAGCGCCCGCTGTCGACATGTAGGCCGCACCGGTCGATTGCATCGCGGCCAGCGCGCAAACCGCTAGCAGGCCGACCAACCAGGGCGCCGTGTCGCCGATCTGGTTGAAGTAGTGCGGCACCAGTCCGCCCTGTTTGTTTGCGGTCAGATCCGGCAGCACTGTCTGGATCGCGAGTCCCGCATCCGTAACCGCCTGATTGGCGCCGAGCAGATGCGCGCCCATGCCCTGGAAAGCGGTGAAGAAGAAAAGGATGAACCCGATGCCGAAGGCCGAGGCCCAGACTTGCTGGGGCGCGAAGGGCTTCGGATCGGTATTCGAGAACGCCCACATGGAAAAGGCCGGGGCCGAATGAATGCCCATGAGCGCGAACATGTAGGTCAACACCATGATACCCGTCCAGGGCCCGCCGATCGGCGTTTCCTTGCCGAGCCCCGCGGTCCATTGGATCACGCCGGGTATGGCGAAATAGGCGTTGTAGTCGCCGCCGGCGAATGGGACATCCTTGGTCGTTCCCCATTTTCCGATGCCGGTTGCGGCAAGTTTCGCGAAGCCGGCGTTAAGCGACTCCCAACCGCCCGCAAGGTTCAGGGCGATGAAGCCTGTGATGACGATGCCGAGCGCGAGCAAAACGCATTGCAGCGTGTCGACATAGGCCACCGCGCGCAGGCCGCCGGAAGCGACATAGATAAGCACCACGGCGGACAAGACCCACATGCCCACTTCGACGCCGATCCAACCATCGGTCAACACGTTGAACAGGAAGCCCGAGGCGCGAAGCTGGAGCCCGAGATAGGGAATCGAGAACAACAGGGCGACCAGCACGGTCAGGATCCGGATGGCGTCGCCGCGGAAGTAATCCGCGAACATTTCGCCCGGTGTCACATAGCCGAAGCGTTTGCCCAGCATCCACTGGCGTTTCAGGAAGATGACGCCGGTGAACGGAATGGTGATCGCGTAGAACGACGCGTAGGCATATTGGAAACCGTCACGATAGACCAGCCCCGGATGCCCCATGAACGTCCAGCCCGAAAACGACGTTGCCGTCGCGGCGAGCACGAACACCCACAATGAAAGGCGGCGTCCGGCGATAAAATAATCGGAAGCTGTTTTCGCCGTCATTGCGCCCCGGACACCCCAATAAATGCAGTAGGCCCAGTACAACGCAACGAACACAAACAGCCATATGACTTTAGCAGACATGGCTTTCTCCTCCCGTAACCCTTCGGGTCCAACCATCGGCTTGATCGGATGCGCCGATTACTTGCGGTTGGATGTTTTTTAAGTTTGCACCGTGTTCATCGTAGCCGACCATCGACCTATCTTCACAAGCGCAAAAATGTGAACATCTAACGAGACTGCCTGTTACTATGTGAAAATTGTGAAATCGATACGTCGGGAGCGCGGACCCGTGTCCAAAAGCATCTGGCTTGGAAACAAGATTCGCCGATTACGGCGGGAGCAGGATATCGCCCAGGTGGTGTTGGCGCGGCAGCTCGGCATTTCCGCAAGCTACCTCAATATGATCGAGCGCAACCAACGCCCGGTGACGCTTCGCCTCTTGGAACGAAGCTCCGAAGTCTTCGGGTTGAGCGCGACGTCGCTCGCCGAAGATGACGACGCGCGTATCCTCGCCGAATTGACCGAGTTGTTTGGCGATCCGGTGTTCCGCGAAAATACCGTGTCGCGGGACGATTTGCAGGAAATCATCAATGTCGCGCCCGCCGCCGGCCAGGCGATGGTTCAGCTGTACCGGGTGTTTCGGCAGAATCGCGAAGACGTTGAATCGTTGCGTGAGCGGATGACCGATGACAATTTTCTGTCCACGTCGGCGCATGAGCTGCGGTCGGTGCTGACGCCGATTCGGTCGTTCGCGGAGATCCTGCACGACCATGACAACATCAGCAGCAAGGACCAGCACCGATTTGCGGGAATCCTGGTGCGGGAAAGCGAACGGCTCGCGGAAATTATCGATCGGATGCTGTCGCTGACCTCGGGCGACGCCACGACGGAGCCGGAGGGAATGCCGCCGGCGAGCGAACAGGTGCACGACATGCTGCAGGCGCAGCGCAATTATTTCCCGGAAATCGAGGATGCGGCGCAGTCATTGTTGACGCAGCTCGGCCAGGAGATCGCGGTCTCGCCGAGCGCGCTGATCGATCGCCTGTGCGCGCATTTCGAAGTGACGCTGGATGTCGTGTCGAACGGCCTGTCGACGGTGCCGGTCCCGGCCGATGCAAGCAATGGAAAGGCATCGCACTTCACCGTTCCGGAGGCGTTGCCGGTTTCCAGTCGCGCTTTTCGATTGGCAAAACATATTGCGTCGCGCGACTACGCTGCTGTCATCGAACGCGCGATACCCGAAAAAATGATTATCGGGGAAAACGGCCGAATGTTGTGTCGCGACGTCTTGGCCGGGTATTTCGCCGGCGCCATGCTGATGCCCTACCAGGCATTTCACGAGGCGGTGTTGGCGACGCGCTATAATGTCGAGGCGTTGCAGCACCGCTTCCAGGTCAGTTTCGAACAGGTCTGCCACCGCATGACGACATTGCAGCGGCCCGACGCCGCCGGTATGCCGATACATCTCATTCGCGTGGATATCGCCGGCAATATATCCAAACGGTTTTCATTGTCGGGGATGCGCATGCCGCGCTACGGCGGTCTCTGTCCCCGGCTGAACGTACACACCGCGTTCATGACGCCGGGACGGATCAGCCGGCAGGTTGCCCAGATGCCGGACGGCGCGACCTTCTTCTCGGTGGCGCGATCCGTATCGAAACCGGGCTTCGGCCCAAATGATGCAAATGGGCACTATGTTGTCGCGATCGGCTGCGAGGTGTCGCAGGCGGATCAAATTTCCTATAGCGACGGCATCGATTTGGACGCGCCATCGATAATCATGCCGGCCGGCGTTACCTGCCGGCTGTGCGACCGGCTGGACTGCGCGCAGCGGGCCCACCCGCCGATCCTCCGGCCGGCCGGTGCGGAGGCCGACACCGCGGCGCCCGCGTAACGGGACTTCGGCGCAGGGTGGCAGGCCGGATGCGAAGTGCGTGCCGTATTGCGCGCCACCCCGACTCTGCGCACAATCGTCCGAATAGCGGTGTATCGGCCGGCATTCGCGCCGACCGGTGACAGCGGTCATAACGAGCGCGGATCAACACGCGTTTCAGGGACCAGGGGAGGCCAAGGTCATGAGCCAATCGGTGCTTGTCGTCGACGACGAACCCAATATCGTTCTTTCCCTGGAATTCCTGATGAAACAATTGAAGCTCGAAGTGCGGGTCGCCCGGAACGGCGAAGAGGCGCTCGACGAAATCGGCAAGGGCGCGCCGGATCTCGTATTGCTGGATGTCATGATGCCGAAACGGGATGGCTACAGCGTTTGCCGCGCGATCCGCGCCAACGCGGCCTGGGATGGCATGAAAATCGTCATGCTGACGGCCAAGGGGCGCGAAGAGGAGCGCCAAAAAGGCATCGAAGCGGGTGCGGATGGGTATATCATCAAACCGTTCTCGACACGGGAGGTCACGGCGCGGGTCAGGACCTTGCTGGCGCTCGACTGTAACGGGCGGTGATCCAAAGCCGGTCTTGCCCGACCGGCCGCCGGCGCAAAGCCGAGGAGCGGGCAGAAGGAAGAGCGGGTATGAACAATCCGGGCGTCATGGGGGAAAAGGTCCTCGCGCTTTTCGCCATAGGACTATTGTTGTTCAACCCGCCGCTGCTGTCCCTGTTCAGCGTCAACGCGACGCTGTTCGGCTTTCCGGCACTCTATATCTGTGTCTTCGCGATCTGGGGCGTGATGATCGCGCTTGTCGCCTACATGGTTAACCGGCGCGCGGCCGCGGCCCGCCGCGATGGAGCGCCGCACCGCCCGGACGGCAGGTAACGATGCTCCAGAACTGGGTCGTCCTGCTGGTCTCCTTTGCCTATCTGTGTCTCTTGTTTGCGATCGCCTATTACGCCGACAAGCGCGCCGATGAAGGCCGCAGTATCGCGAACAACCCCTACATCTATGCCCTGTCAATCGCGGTGTATTGCACGTCCTGGACCTACTACGGCAGTGTCGGGCGGGCGGCGTCGAGCGGCCTCGATTTCCTGCCGATTTACCTGGGGCCGACCCTGGTCTTCATGCTCTGGTGGTTCGTGCTCGGCAAGATCATCCGAATTACCCGGGTCAACCGCATCACGTCGATCGCCGACTTTATTTCCTCCCGATACGGCAAGAGCACGTTGTTGAGCGGCTTGGTGACGATCATCGCCGTGGTCGGCATCATGCCGTACATCTCGCTGCAACTGAAGGCGGTGTCGACCAGTTTCAACCTGTTGCTCAACTATCCCGACATCGTGATGCCGACGGGACTCGGCAACCTGCCGGTCACCCACGACACGGCATTCTATGTCGCCGCGGTACTGGCCGGGTTCACGATCCTCTTCGGCACCCGCCATATCGATGCGAGCGAACATCATGAAGGCATGGTCGTGGCGGTCGCCTTCGAATCGGTCGTCAAGTTGCTGGCATTTCTCTCGGTCGGCGTGTTCGTTACCTACGGACTCTATGACGGGTTTGCCGACCTTTTCGAGCGCGCGCGGTCCCTGCCGGAATTCTCGTCGCTGACGACGATCGGCACCGCCAGCAGCTACGGCCAATGGGTCACCATGACCGTGCTGTCCATGGCGGCCATTATCTGTCTGCCGCGGCAGTTCCAGGTATCCGCGGTGGAAAACCTCGACGAGAGCCATCTCGACAAGGCCGTTTGGCTGTTCCCGCTCTACCTGCTGACCATCAATATCTTCGTCCTGCCCATTGCGCTGGGCGGATTGCTGATGTTTTCGGGCGGCGTCGTCGACGCGGATACTTTCGTGCTCACCATGCCGATGGCGGACCATCAGGAAGGGTTGACGCTGTTTGCCTTCATCGGCGGGCTTTCGGCGGCGACCGGCATGGTGATCGTCGCAACCATCGCGCTCAGCACCATGGTCTGCAACGATCTGATCATGCCGGTTCTTCTCAGGTTGCGGTGGCTTCGCCTGAACGAGAAGGGGGATCTGAGCAGCCTGTTGCTGGCGATTCGGCGCGGCGGCATCATTTTCATCCTGCTGTTCGGGTATGGCTATTTTCGCTATATCGGCGAATCCTACACATTGGTGTCGGTCGGCCTGTTGTCCTTCGCCGCCGCGGCGCAGTTCGGCCCGGCGATTATCGGCGGCATATTCTGGAAGGGCGGCACGCGGAAAGGCGCGCTGGCGGGATTGTCGCTCGGTTTCGCCGTCTGGATCCACACGCTGCTTCTGCCGTCGCTCGCCATATCGGGTTGGCTTCCCTATAACTTCATCGACGCCGGCCCGTTCGGCATTGGCGCCTTGAAGCCCTATGAGCTCTTGGGGCTCAAAGGGCTCGACAATCTGTCGCATTCGCTTTTTTGGAGCATGCTGTTCAATGTGGGCGGCTATGTCCTGGTGTCGCTGGCCAGCCGGCAATCCGCACTGGAACGAATTCAGGCAACGCTTTTTGTCGACGTGTACCGCACGCGAAGCACGCCAAGCCGGTCGCGGGTCTGGCAGGGAACGGCGACATTCTCCGACCTGTACAACCTGGTCATGCGTTTCGTCGGACGCCAGCGCGCGGATCAGGCGTATGAGCAATACCGGAAGCGCACGGGAGCCGACCTTAAAATGGCCAGCGAGGCGGATCCGGGCCTCGTGCATTTCACCGAAAGCCTGTTGGCGGGGGCGATCGGCGCCGCATCCGCGCGGGTCATGGTGGGCACCGTGGTCAAGGGGGAGACCGCGAGCATGGATGAGGTCATGCGCGTGCTCGACGAAACCTCGCAGGTGATCGAATACAGCCATCAATTGGAGCAGAAATCGCAGGAGCTCGAAATCGCGTCGGCGGAACTCCAGGCGGCGAATGAAAGATTGAAGGAACTGGATCGGTTGAAAGACGATTTCCTGTCGACGGTCAGCCATGAACTGCGCACGCCGTTGACGTCGATACGATCGTTCAGCGAAATCCTGTACGACCGCTCCGAGCTCGGCACGAAGCAACGGAAGGAATTTCTCGGCATCATCATCAAGGAAAGCCAGCGCCTGACCCGGCTCATCAACCAGTTGCTGGACCTTGCGAAGCTGGAGGCGGGCCGGGGCGAATGGCAAATTTCTGATATCGATCCCAAGGAAGTGATCGAGGAGTCGGTGGCGGCGACGGGCAGCCTGCTTTCGGAGAGCCATATGGAATTGCAGATTCGCGTTCCGGATGTCGTGCGCCGCGTGCGCGCCGACCGCGACCGGTTCATCCAGGTGATGGTCAACCTGCTGTCCAACGCGGTCAAATTCTGCGATGGCGCAGAACCCAAGGTCTTCATAAATATCGAGGAAACGCAGGAAGGTTTGCTGGTCAGCGTCGAGGACAACGGTCCCGGCATTCCGCGCGGCGCCGAGCAGCGGATCTTCGAGAAATTCGAACAAGTGGATCCGACGGCAACCAGCAAGCCGGTTAGCACCGGGCTGGGCCTGCCAATCTGCCGGCAAATCGTCGAGTATTTCGGCGGCCGGATTTGGGTGGAGCGGACACGTGGCACCGGTGCGCGTTTCGTCTTCACGGTTCCCTTTGCGGCAGGCGCGGGCTAGCCCGTGCGTGCCGCGGCAAGGAGGCGCTAATGCCGCGAACGGCAGTATTTCGCGAAACCGTAAGCGGGCACATGGCGCCGGCGCCCATCGTCGTCACGGGCGCCGACAGCTGCGGCGACGTGGTTGCCCGCATGGTCGCGGCGCAAGCCACGGCGGCGGTGGTGACGGGGCCGGACGGACGCATAGCGGGAATCCTGACCGAGCGCGACGTGGTGCGCCGCCTTGCATTTCGGGCAGCGGCCGAGACTCCCGTCGCCGACGTCATGTCCCGACCCGTAATGACCGTGTCGGCCGACGATTTTCTGTATCACGCGATCGCGCGCATGCGGCGGTTTCGGTGGCATCATTTCCCGGTGGTCGGTTCCGCCGGAATGCCGGTCGGCATGCTGCATTTGGACGATGCGCTGGCTGCGGCGTCCGACCGCCTGCTTGGGCAGATCGACCGATTGACGCAGGAAGGGACCCTGCACGGTATTCGCGAGGTGAAATCGGCGCAGGTAGATCTTGCCGACGAGCTGTTTGCCGACAACGTTCCGGTGCCTGAAATTCAGGGCCTGTTGACCCACATCAACCGGGATATCCATCGGCGCATCGTGGAAAATCACAGCGCGGAGATGGCCGCGGAGAGCTGGGGCCCGGCGCCTGTGGCGTTCTCCTTCATCATCATGGGGTCGGGCGGGCGCGGCGAGAGTTTCCTGTACCCCGACCAGGACAACGGCCTCATTCTCGACGATTATCCGGACGCGGCGCATAGCGAGATCGATCCGTGGTTTGTCGAATTGGCGGACCGGGTCACACGCGATCTCGACGCCGTCGGATTCCCCTTGTGCAAGGGATATGTCATGGCGACCAATCCGCTGTGGCGCAAGACGGCAACGCAATGGCGGGCGCAACTGTCCGGCTGGTTGCGCCGGTGCAGCACCGTCGCCTTGCGGCTCGCGGACATTTTCTTCGATTTTCGGGCCTGTCATGGTGCGCCCGATCTCGCCGCGGATTTGCGCGCCTATGTCACCGATGCCTTGAAAACCAGCCCCGCCTTTCTCAAGGCGCTCTATCTCGACGGGGAAGAATATGGCGTGGCGCTCGGCTGGTTCGGCCGGTTCGTTACCGAGAAAACCGACCCGGAGCATCTCGGTAAGGTCAATTTGAAACACACCGGGACGCTCCCCTTGGTACAGGCGACCCGCCTGCTCGCGCTGCGCACCGGCATCCCCGATCTGTCGACCACGATGCGATTGCAGCATTTACACGCGGCCGGCGTTATCGACGCGGATGTCCACGACCATTTGACCGCGGCCTTCGGCCATATCACGGGATTGCTGTTGCGCCAGCAAATTGCCGATTTCAAGGCAGGTAGGTTGACCAGCAACTATGTGCATCCGGACACCCTGCGTGAACGCGAGCGCGATGTGCTGGTCGATTCCTTTCGGGCGATCGAGGCGTTGCGCGAGCGTTTGAAGAGCGATTTCACCGGTGACGTGTTTTGAGGCGCCGATGATGCCGCGCCGGACATTTCACAAAACGACGCCGTAACCGCGAGGGCGCATGCGACAACGATCACGGTTTGGCATTTCCCTTGCCTTCGGTGCGGCGGCGGGCGCGCTTGCCGGTTTGGTGCTGCTCGGGGAAGTCGCCGGAATTGATGCCATTCTGCCGGATGGATTGCACGTCGGCCTGGCCGTCGCGCTGCTCGCGATCGGCCTTCCCGTGTTTCTTTGGACCGCCCTGCGGACCAACCGGATCATTTCGGCCCTCGGCCGCCTGCGGGGCTTTGTCGTCATGATGCAAACGGACCGGGTGGAGACGCTGCCGACCGGCCTGGCGGCGACGCTGCCCCGGGAAGTTCAAGATGTTCTCGACGCGATCGATGCGCTCTTGAGGGGGCGGCTCGCGCGTCAAAGCGCGCCGGCGCGTCAGCTCGAGACGGTGATCGGCGCCATTCCCGAAGCCATCGTCGTCATTAACGCCGCGGGTCAAATAGGCCTGGTGAATGCCGCGGCGCAGGATCTGCTGGGGGAAGCGGCGCTGGAAGCGGGAACCAGCGTGTTCGACGCCATAACGCGACCCGCCCTGGAAGCGGCGCTCGATGCGGCGGCCCGCGCCGGTGTTCCGGTCGACACGGAATTGGCCGCGGTGGACGGTCGCGATCTGCCCGTTCGGCTTGCGCGGATTGGATCGGGGCAGGGCGCCGTCCTCTTGTTCCGGGCGGGTTTGCCGACCGCCGCGCGCACGGTGCGGCACGATTTGGGCCTGCTTGCGGAACCGCCGCCGCCCGTGGCCATTACACCGTCGACGCCGCTCGCCGACCTGCCGATGTTCGTTCTCGATCTGGAGACCACGGGGCTCGACGTGGAACGGGACGCCATCGTCTCGGTGGGCGGCGTTCGAATGACGGGCGGGACGATCTACCATGGCCGGACGATCGATCATCTGGTCAATCCGGCTCGGCCAATCCCGCCGCGATCGTCGGCAATTCACGGCATTACCGACGAAATGGTGGCTGCGGCGCCGGCATTCTCGGAGCTGTGGCCGGAAATCGAGGCGCATTTGGAAGCCATCGTTCTGGTGGGACACAATATCGGCTTCGATATCGCCCATTTGCGGCGCAGCGCGCGCGAGGCCGGAATCGCCTGGGACCCGCCGCCATATCTTTGCACCTATCGGCTGGCCGGCGCCTTGCAGCCGCGCTTGCCCAGCCTCGAACTGGAGGGGCTTGCCGCGGAGTTCGGCGTTGTCGCGCGCGGGCGTCACACGGCGCTCGGCGACAGCCTGGTGACCGCGGAGCTCCTCGCGCGACTGCTGCCCGTGCTCGAGGATCAGGGTATCCGGACCCTGGGCGATGCAATGAGCTTTGGCCGCCGCCGCAAGGATATTGTAAGGCTGCAGCGGGAAGCCGGCTGGTGGATCGCAGGCGACGATTGATTGCGGTCGCCACATTGGCTATGTAACCCGCGCCTGGTCGGCGATGCCGCGCCGCCGGCGTTTTCTGAATTCCTGAAAGATCGAGGAACGATAGCCGATGTCTTCGTACCAATATGTCTACGTGATGAAGAATATGACGAAGGTCTATCCCGGCAACCGGGAAGTCCTGAAGGATGTCACGCTGGCATTTTTCCCGGGCGCGAAAATCGGCGTTCTGGGTCCGAATGGCGCCGGTAAGTCGACGCTGCTGCGCATCATGGCCGGCATCGACCAGGAATTTAACGGCGAAGCGTGGGCCGCCGACGGGGCGACCGTCGGCATGCTGGAACAGGAGCCCAATCTCGATCCCGACAAGACGGTCGAGGAAAATGTCCTGGAGGGCCTCGGCGAGCAGAAGGCGCTGGTCGACCGGTTCGAGGAGGTCAGCGCGAAATTCGCCGAGGTCACCGACCCGGACGAGATGACGGCGCTGATCGAGGAGCAGGCGGCGCTGCAGGAAAAGATCGATGCCGCGGGCGCCTGGGATTTGAGCCGGACGGTCGAAATCGCCATGGACGCGCTACGCTGTCCGCCGGGTGATCGCGACGTCACGACCCTATCGGGCGGCGAGCGCCGCCGGGTGGCGCTGTGCCGCTTGCTGCTGAGCAAGCCGGACCTGCTGCTGCTGGACGAACCCACCAACCATCTGGACGCCGAATCGGTCGCCTGGCTGGAACGTCACATGCGGGAATACGAAGGCACCGTGGTGATGGTTACCCATGACCGTTACTTCCTGGACAATGTCACCGGATGGATCCTGGAGATCGATCGTGGCCAGGGCATCCCCTATGAAGGGAACTACTCCGCCTGGCTGGAGCAGAAGCAGAAGCGTCTCGAGCATGAGCAACGCGCGGAATCGGCGCGGATGCGGACCATCGCGCGCGAACGGGAATGGATCAGCGCAAGCCCGCGGGCGCGGCAGGCGAAATCGCGCGCGCGTATTACGGCCTATGAGAAGCTGCTTGCCGACAGTGCCGATCGCTCGCCGGATACGGCGCAAATCATCATCCCGGCCGGACAGCGGCTGGGCGACCTCGTGATCGAAGCGACCGACCTTGCGAAAGGCTATGGGGATCGATTGCTGTTCGAAAACCTCAGTTTCAAGCTGCCGCCGGGCGGTATCGTCGGCATCATCGGGCCGAACGGCGCGGGCAAGACCACGTTGCTACGCATGATCGTCGGCGATGAAACGCCGGATTCCGGCACCTTGCGTATCGGCGATACGGTCCAGCTCGGCTATGTCGACCAATCGCGCGACACCCTCGCGGCCGACAAGAACGTCTGGGAGGAAATCAGCCAGGGCGAAGCGGAAATCGATCTCGGCAAGCGCAAGATGCCGAGCCGCGCCTATGTCGGCGCTTTCAACTTCCGCGGCCCCGATCAGCAGAAGAAGGTCGGGCAGCTTTCCGGCGGCGAACGCAACCGTGTCCATCTCGCCAAGCTGCTGCGCACCGGCGCCAATGTCCTCATCCTCGATGAGCCGACCAACGATCTCGACGTGGATACCCTACGGGCGCTCGAAGAGGCGCTGCTCGAGTTTGCCGGATGCGCCTTGGTGACCAGCCATGACCGCTGGTTCCTCGATCGCATCGCGACCCATATTCTCGCGTTCGAAGGGGATAGTCAGGTGGTTTGGTTCGAAGGCAACTATGACGACTACGAAGCGGACCGCAAACGCCGGCTTGGCGCCATCGCGGAACAGCCGCATCGGATCAAATACAAGCCGCTCAGGCGGTGATTCGACTTTTCCGGCGCGGCTAGAGCAATTCCTGCTTAAGTGGCCTCACGCGAAATGGTCTATCTGTTTATCTTTGCGCAAATTCGTCGTCGCGAACCGTTTCGGTTCGCTCGGGATTTGCTCTAGCGGCCGCTCGTTTGTTGCGGCGCCGGCGCGGGCTTCTCATCCGGCTCGAAGGTAATTTCCGGGATCGGCAGGGGATCGGATTCCGCACCGTTCCGGATGTCGTCCCGCCGCTTTTGTGTGTAGAGGCTGCGGATGGTCGCGTAGAAATCCAGCGACGTTTTCTCCAGTTCCTCGATCTGGCCCAATACCTGCGCGCGTTTGTCGAGGATATTCAGCGCGGTTCTGCTGCCGGAGAACGAATAGAGGATCGTGTCGTTGAAATATGTCCTCACGATCCAGCTTCCCGGATCGCCATAGGTCTCGGCGCCTGTCGCAATGGCGTCGCGGACGTTCGACGGTCCCAGAAACGGCAAAACCAGATAGGGTCCGCTGGGGACGCCCCAAACGGCGAGCGTTTGACCCAGATCCTCGTCGTGACCCGGTGCCAGTTCGCCGGCGACGTCCATGACGCCGAGGCCGACCGAAATATTGGCGGTAAACCGGGCCATGGTTTGTCCGAACCGTTCAACTTCGCCCTGCAGCAAGTCGTTGGCCGCGACCACGGGCAGTTGGAGCGTGTTGAGAATGTTATGGAAACCCAAGCGCAGGAATTCCGGCACGGCGTTGACATAGAGCCGGGTCACCGGCCGCAGCAGGTACCGATCCATGAAGATGTTGAAGTCGAAGAACACGCGATTGACCGGTTCGATCGGATCGCTGATTTCGGAAGCCGTCGCGGGTTCATCCGTGTTTGTGCTGGCGCATCCGGCAATAAGCAATATTGCCGCGATACAGCTCAAAATCCTAAGTCGCTTGCGAAATGCCATTCTGTCCACGTCTACCAAAACAGTTCTCGATGCCAACCGCGAATCGAACCGGACATTTCCGCCAGCGTATCCGCCAAAATCATGTTTGAAATCAAAGCTTTCAGACCATTTTGACGGAAGCGAAACGATTCGGCCACCAAGCAGACCTAACACATTAAATTTCGAAAGACTATATGACGGCGTTCACGAATTGCAGGTCTCCGTTCACGATTGACCGAACTTGTTAACGCGATGTTGCAATTTTGCTGCTTGCCGCGCCGGCAGCGACCCTCACCGATAGGCGTAATCATCCTGTCGGCACCCCTAATACCGAGGAGGGAGAGCTGTTAGGAAATAATTTACAATATAAATATATCCTTATATACTGATATGTGTTTGGCTGAAAAAGATTGAAAATCAGCCAATCCGGGGGTGCCCATGGAGCGATTTTTACGCGGTTTGCGGTCTGCGGCGGAGCCTACCCGGCTCCGGATCCTGGCGTTG
>JBFFGE010000085.1:0-18520 GCA_041557595.1 Alphaproteobacteria bacterium | reverse complement strand
GCTGGCCACCGCGACCCAGTTCACGCCGAACCCGTGCCCGGCCATGACGGATTGCTGTACGCCGTCGCGCCGCCGCCAGGTCCGCAGCGTGCCGTCGTAGCTGCCGCTGATGATCTCGTCGCCCGTCGTCGAAAAGGCGACGGTGTTTACGTTGCTTTGATGGCCCTTCAGAACGAGGAGTTGACGTCGGTTTCGCAAATCCCAGAGCCTGACGGTTCGGTCCCAGCCGCCGGACAGCGCGAACCGGCCGTCGGAGGAGACGGCGACAGCGGCGACTTTTCCGACATGTCCCTGAAAGCGATGGAGTAGCCGACCGCGGGCGATATCCCAGAGGATCAAAGTGCCATCGTCGCTGCCGGAGAGGGCTTCGGCGCCGTTCGGCAGGATGACCACCGAATTGACCGGCGCGTCATGACCGATCATGCGCCGCGTAACTGACCGGTCGGCGATGTTCCAGATGATCAGGCTGTAGTCGAAGCCGGCGGTGACGGCGCGATCCCCGCCCGGTGCGATGGCAACGCTCATGACTGCGCCGCCATGGCCGTTCGTGTCGTTCGCGCGCGCCGGCCCGTGCACCGCCAAAGCGATGAATACAATGGCTGCCCAACTCAAGAGCTGGCTATTTGGAATTCGCCAGACGCCCATGGAAATCACCGATTTCTCCGTTCGTCTTTCACCGATGCTTCAGGCTAGCCATGACGGATTGATAAAACCTTACCCGAGGTTGGTTGTGGGGGCCGGCGTCGGCCGGGCCGCCGGCGGTCAGTTAATCGCCGGCGCCGAGTATTGGCCCGGCGTGGCGATGTCCGGTGGGCGTGTGGCGGAATTGCGAAATCAGGCGGCCGGTTTGTCGGTCGACAACCAGATTGGTGACTTGAAAGGCTTCGTTGAAGTTTCCGCCCGGGTTCATCACGGTGACAACCAGTACCTGCGACCCGTCCTGTTCTGCATTGCTGACTTTCAAGACGGTGACGCCGTAAGTCTTGGCGATCCGCTCGGCCAACGCCTTGTCGCGGGCATTGGCGGCCTCGGCGTCCGCGCCGGCGAAGGCGACGAGAAAAACGGCGCAGGCGATGACTGCCGCGATATGTCGAAGGCCGCAATTCGTCGCCATGATCAGGGTCTCCGTTGGGCTTGTGGCGGATGCCGGCAGGGAAGCGCGGACCCGATATCCGGTCAGTCGTCGCCGGGGGCGCCCGGCGGGTCCTTGCTCTCGAGCCATAGGCGGTGATGCTCTTTCGCCCAATTCCGGTCGACCTGGCCCGTGCCCATCGCGTCATAGGCGCCTTCCATGCCGATCGTGCCGATGTAGATGTGCGCGATAACGAGCACGATCAATCCGAATGCGACGACGGCATGCCAAATCTGCGAAAATTGCATCTCCTGCATCGGCGTCAACTCGGTCGGAAGGCCGAAACCGAAAATGTTCAGGACGGCAAAGGTCCCCGCGAACATTTCAAATTTGAACGGAAAGAGCAGCGCGATACCCGATAGGCTGATCGAGATTCCGCCGATCACGACCGACCAAAAGACGATCTTTTGGCCAGCGTTGAAGCGTCTCGCGGGCGGATGACTGCCGCGGCTGAACATGCCGCCGCCCTTGACGAGCCAGGTCAGGTCGTGCCGATTCGGTATGTTGTCCTTGACCCAGAAGAACAGGATCAGCACGAGCCCGATAATGAAGGCGAACGCCACGTAGTTGTGCGCGTATTTTCCGAGCAGCGTCAGCGTCGAAAAGATTTCCGGGCCGAGAAAGGGCAGCAATACATAGCGGCCATACAGCAGGTTGAGGCCGGTCAGGGCGAGCACGATAAAGGAATTCGCCACCAGCCAATGCGAGAACCGTTCCGCGGCGTTGAAGCGTTCCACGGTCCTGCCGCTCAGCCCGGCATCGACGCGAATACGGCCGCGGAAGGTAAAGAACAGGGCGAGCAGCGCGATGATGCCCAACACCGCCCAGGCGCCGTAGGTGGCGAGCGGGCCGTTGCGGATCGAGCGCCAGCTTTCGCCTTCGGACTGAATCATCACGCCGGCATTTTTGTCCTGGATCGAGACGTTGCCTTGCTTGCCCTTGCGGATTTCCCGCCACAATTCGGCGTCGCTGGAGTTGCCGAGCGACTGGCCCGGGACCTCGCCCGAGCTTTGCGCCGCCGCCGGATTACTGAAATGAGGAGATCCGACCATAGCGGCCGAGGCGATTAGGAGCGCCGCCGCAAAGAGGACGATGGAAATCGGTTTCTTGAGCCATGCCGTCATGATCCATGTTCCCCCGTCAGTTGCCCTGAGTGATCTTGGCGCGGTACCGCAGGGCCTCTTGCTGCGCCGGCGACAGCGGCTCATCCGGCTCGCCCAGATATGTGCCCTTTTCGAAGGACAGAATGCGGTCCTGTTCCGATTCCTGGCATCCCTGCAGGATCAGCAGGCCGATCCCGGCCAAACAGGCGACGATTAGTCTTCGTGGGTTCTGACTCAAAGGCATTCCGTGCTCTTTCGCAAAATCCTTGCATGCGGATCCAGCATACGGCCGGTTCCGCCTCCCATCGTTACGCGAAGCTGGCGGCCCGGCTGCGGGTTGGTTGAGAGGCGAGGGGACGGCGTGGCGGCCATCCCCTCGGTCCTGTTCCTCGGATCAGGATCCCCGACCCTTGGCTTGATATGCCGTTCCCCAACCCCATGCGCCGGAGCCGAAGCCGCGCGCCACGACGCGTTCGCGATAGATGTTGGAGATCGTGTCGCCGTCGCCGCCCAGCAGGGCTTTGGTGGAACACATCTCCGCACACAGCGGCAATTTGCCTTCCGCGATACGGTTGCGGCCGTACTTCTTGAATTCCGCATCGCTGTGGTTTTCTTCCGGTCCGCCGGCGCAGAAGGTGCACTTGTCCATCTTGCCCCGGCTGCCATAGTTGCCGGCCTGCGGATATTGCGGCGCGCCGAACGGGCAGGCGTAGAAGCAATAGCCGCAGCCGATGCACAGGTCCTTGGAATGCAACACGACGCCCTGGTCGGTCTGGAAGAAGCAATCGACTGGACAGACCGCCATGCAGGGCGCGTCCGAGCAGTGCATGCAGGCGACCGAGATCGACCGTTCGCCCGGTTTGCCATCGTTGATGGTGACAACCCTGCGGCGGTTTACACCCCACGGCACCTCGTGCTCGTTCTTGCACGCGGTGACGCACGCGTTGCACTCGATGCAGCGCTCGGCGTCGCAGAGGAATTTCATTCGTGCCATGTTAAGCGCTCCCTATGCTTTCTCGATGCGGCAAAGACTGGTCTTGCTTTCCTGCATCTGCGTAACCGAGTCATAGCCGTAGGTCATCGCCGTATTCGCGGCTTCGCCCAGGACATACGGATCGGCCCCTTCAGGATATTTGGAACGCAAGTCCTTCCCTTGGAAGTGCCCGCCGAAATGGAACGGCAGGAAGGCGACGCCGCGTCCGACGCGTTCGGTGACCATGGCCATGACCTTGATCTTCGCGCCTTCGGGCGTGTGCACCCAGACCATTTGCCCGTCCCGGAGTCCGTTCGAGTTGGCGTCGAACGGGTTGACCTCGACGAACATGTCCTGCTGCAACTCGGCGAGCCATGGGTTCGACCGGCTTTCGTCGCCGCCGCCCTCGTACTCAACTAGCCGTCCTGAAGTGAGGATAATCGGATAGTTCTTCGAATGATCCACCTTCTGGATGCTCTCGTATTTGGTCGGCAGGCGATAGGCCTGCTTATCCTTGTAGGTCGGATAATCGGCCACCAGATCGCGCCGCGGCGTGTACAGCGGTTCGCGATGGATCGGCACCGGATCCGGGAATGTCCAGACCACGGCCCGCGCCTTGGCGTTCCCGAAAGGCGCACACCCGTGCTTGATGGCGACCCGTTGGATACCGCCGGACAGGTCGGTCTTCCAGTTGGTCTTGTCGCCGGCGACCGCGTCGATGGTCTTGCGCTCGCCATCGGTGAGGTCCTTGTCCCAACCGAGTTTTTTGAGCATCGTCATCGTGAACTCGGGGTAGCCGTCCTTGATCTCCGATCCGACCGGATAGGAGCCCTCCGCCAGCAGGTTCTGGCCATTGCGCTGCGTGCCGAAACGGGCGCGGAAGCACAACCCGCCTTCCGCCACCGGTTTGGAGGTGTCGTAAAGGTTCGGCGTCCCCGGATGTTTCATTTCCGCGGTGCCCCAGGCCGGCCATGGCAGGCCATAATAGTCACCGTCGGCCGGACCGCCATTGGCGCGCAAGGTGGTCTTGTCGAAGGTGTGCTGGTTCTCCATGTGCATGCGGAGGCGTTCCGGCGACTGGCCGGTATAGCCGATGGTCCACATACCCTTATTGAATTCGCGGGTGATGTCCTCGACCAATGGCTCGTTGTTGTTCACCTTGATGTGCTTGAACATCTCCTTCTCGAAGCCGAACTTCTTGGCGAATAGGTACATGATTTCATGGTCGGTCTTCGACTCAAACAAGGGATCGACGACTTTTTCCCGCCATTGCAGCGACCGGTTGGACGCGGTCACCGAGCCGTAGGTTTCGAACTGCGTCGCCGCCGGCAGCAGATAGGTATTGTCGGTCCTGTCGTGCATTACCGCGGACACGGTGGGGTAGGGATCGATCACCACCAGCAGGTCGAGCTTTTCGAAGGCCTTCTTCATGTCGAGACCGCGGGTCTGCGAATTCGGCGCATGACCCCAGAACACCATCGCCTTCAGGTTTTCCGGCTGATCGATGTTTTCCTTGGCCTCGAGCACGCCGTCGACCCAGCGCGAAACGGGGATTCCCTTGCTCTCCATCAGCTTCTTGGATGCGAAGCGTTTGAGCAGGAAGTCGTAATCGACATCCCAAACCCGCGCCCAATGTTTCCATGAGCCGGTTGCAAGCCCGTAATAGCCGGGCAGGGTATGCGACAAGACGCCGAAGTCAGTGGCGCCCTGGACGTTGTCATGGCCGCGGAAGATGTTGGTGCCGCCGCCGGACGTGCCCATGTTGCCGAGTGCGAGCTGCAGGACGCAATACGCACGCGTGTTGTTGTTGCCGTTGGTGTGCTGCGTGCCGCCCATGCACCAGATTACGGTGCCGGGTCGATTGTTCGCCATCTGGCGCGCAACCCGCTTGAGCTGCGAACCCGGTACGCCGGTGACCCGCTCGGTCTCCTTCGGGTTCCACTTCTTCACTTCCTGCCTGATTTGGTCCATGCCCCAGACGCGCTGGCGAATGAACGCCTTGTCTTCCCAACCATTCTCGAAGATGTGGTAGAGAATGCCCCAGATCAGCGCGACGTCGGTGCCCGACCGGAAGCGAACGAATTCGTCGGCATGGGCCGCGGTCCGCGTGAAACGCGGGTCGCAAACGATCAGCGGCGCATTGTTTTGCTCTTTCGCCTTGAGCAGATGCAGCAACGACACCGGATGCGCTTCGGCCGGATTGCCGCCGATCACGAAGATGGCGCGGCTCTTGTGGATGTCGTTGTAGCTGTTCGTCATCGCACCGTAGCCCCAGGTATTGGCCACGCCTGCGACGGTCGTCGAATGGCAGATCCGCGCCTGATGGTCGCCGTTGTTCGACCCCCAGAACGCGTAGAATTTACGGAACAGATAGGCCTGTTCGTTGCTGTGCTTCGCCGATCCAAGCCAGTAAACGGAATCGGGGCCCGAGTTCTTGTACAGGTCGAGCATCTTGTCGCCGATTTCGTTGATCGCCTGATCCCAGCCGATCTTCTTCCACTTTCCGCCTTCCATCTTCATCGGGTATTTCAGGCGGCGTTCGCCATGCGCGTGCTCGCGCACCGAGGCGCCTTTCGCGCAATGCGCACCCAGGTTGAAGGGGCTGTCGAAGCCCGGTTCCTGGCCGACCCAGGTTCCGTTCTGGACCTCGGCCACGACCGTGCAGCCAACCGAGCAGTGGGTGCAAACCGATTTGACCGTTTGCATCTTGCCGTTGGCATCGGCCATCTTGGCCGCTTCGGCCTTCTTGACCATTCCGCCCGACAACGCCGACGCGGCGGCGATACCGCCGGCGGCAAGACCCGAGTGACGCAAAAAGCTGCGTCGATCGATCGCGCTACCGGTCAATCCGGTCAGCGCCCTCGACAAACGGGGGCCATTCGCAACCCCATTCGTCTTTTTTCTAAGCATTGGAATTCCCTTTCCCTACGCTTGGTCCAGTTCTAGTCCCGCAACAACGCACCCCGATCCTAGAACCGGGCGAGTTCGTAGACCTTCTTGACGTGTTCGGTTTCCCGATAGTCGGAGCCCGTATCGGGGGTTGCCGCTTCCGCTTCGCTCGGAGCGCCACCCGCCAATGCCGCCGCGCCGGCGAGCGTTCCCAAACCGCTTAGTTTGAGGAATTCCCGGCGTCGAGACTGTTTGGCCTCGTCATGTTTGCTCATCGTCACACCTTTCGGTCCATTGCACGTTGCGGCGTGTCCATCGCACTTGCGAATTCGGAGCGCCGCGCTCCGATAATCATGCCGCCATCCGGAAGGCGGTCGATTCGATCGTCATGAAGACCCGGCCCAGCGCGCCGACGGGTCGATAAAACGAGGATGCTTCCGCGGATTCGAGATCCGCGAAAAATTGTCCTGCCCAGGCGGCGATATGTTGTTCGAAGAACGACGCCTGCATCGCCAGATCCGGCGCTTCGCCGCTGTCGCCCCCGAACGCGCCCCGAATCAGGCCCGCCATCATTTCGCAAAGGGCGGCGATATGATCCTCCGGCTCGCGCACATCGGACGCCCGCTCGATTCCGAGCCGCGCCATATCCTGCCGCAGCCGGGCGAGCGGTTTCTCGTGCAGAAATCCTGTGAGGTAGTACGACCCGTAGGGCACCAGTTCGCCCCGCGCCATACCGATAAAAAGATTATGATATTCGTCGTCGATATCCGCCGGCGTCGTGGCGCGCGCCGCGGCGCCCAACGCCGTTACCGCCTGACCCAGTTCGGACTCGTCGCCAAGGAGCTTGGTGAGCGCGGCCAGCACCGCCGCGTCGGGCGGCGCAGCCAGCAACCGGCCCAACAGCGCATAGTACTGCGCGCGGAATTGATCCTCGTCAGGGATCGAAACGGTTTCGGGCGTGTTCTGCACCATCCCAATGCGACCCGGTATAGCCCGGATCCTTTCCTCCGACTGCCGACCCGCTGAGCGGGTCATTTTTTTATATCTCCAGAAGGACCGGCAACGCCAACCGCTCTGGGGAGTCATCAAGGCCATTAGGCCTGAGTTGTTAACCATGAAATATGAGGCAAAAAATTGCGGGCGGCAAGATACGAATTTTGGGTTTCACAAAAATCGCACCGATTGGTAAGGACCAATTTTCGCCGGTCTCCGGCTAACTTGGCCGGGTTTGTGAATTTTTCCCTTTTCCGTCGCTCTCTTCGGACGGGGTTTCATCCGGCCCGGATTCGGCCGGCGGATCGGCTGATGGAGCCGTTTCCCCGGATACCTCTTCCGGGCTGGAAGCGGCGTCGTCTTCCGGGGCGGAAACGGAGGCGTCGGCTTCCGGCGCGACATAGGGACTGTCCGCATCCAAAGCGGCGTGTTCTTCGTCCGTCAGCATGCCCTTGCCGACCCGGTAGAGCGACTTGGCGATCTTGTGGGAGACGCTGAAGTCTTCGCCATATTCGACCAGGCCGTCGACCTCATTGAACAGGGGGTCCAATTGCCAGAGTCGATTGAGGGCCTTGGTGCGGAGTTCGTCGGGGATGCCCTCCTGCATGAAGGGGGTGTAATCGGATGCCGCGTCCAGCGTTTCGATATCGGGCAAGGCGTCGAGATCGACCGGTGGCGCTTCTTCTTTCGGCGCTTCTTGCGGCGTCAGAGCGAGGTCCTCGCGGACCGACGGATCGCCGAGGCCGGCCAGGGTGTCAGCGTTTTCGGTCGTTGCGTCAGCCGGCGTGGCGGGCAAAGCCGGCTGGGCGCCGCCATGGCGTCGACGCCGTGCGCCTTGTTGCGCCTCGGCCTTGCGCTGGCTCCAACGGCGGACGAATCCGGAGTCTTCAGTCAAGGCCGTCGCCTCGCGTTTTTCCTTTCGAGGCCGCTCCGGGCCGCCGGCCGAAATCCGCCTTGTTTGGGTCGTAGCGTTTGCGCTTTCGCTTGTAGAAGGGTTCTTCGACATGGTGCCGTTCGACAAAATCCTCGATCCAGGCTGTGACGTCTTCGGGGATGGGAACCCCTTCGATCAAATGTTCACCGGTATCCTGATAATCTTGTGCATCGTAGGGGGAGGCGGTGACCAGGAAGGGTTCGACCTCGTGTTCGGCGTCCGGGTCGTCCGATTCCGCCAGCAGCACGTAGATTTCCGGCCGTATTTTCGCGAGATTGACCATATAGGCTTCGGTTTCCCGGCGATGCAGCTCAAGCGGCAGTGTCCCGGCAAAATACCGGATCCAGCCATCGCCCCGGGCGAGTTCGCGCCATTCGTCGGTCTCCGCCGCGCCGGGAAGCACCGCGACCGGCACCCATTCATGGTCCTGCCAGGGGTGATCGACCGCGCGCCATTCGACGACGACACCCATTCGCATGGAGGTCATGCGCTCCGTATGCCCGTCGTTGTCTGTGCGTTCCGCCTCGCCAGCCACGCTCGGATCGCCTCCCTCATGATTGCGCCGTTTTATCGGCGTCTGATCGATAAGAAGAAGATACGCCAGCGGCGATGGATGTCCAGCGGTGTCGCGCCGCGCCTGCCCGAAGCCGCGGATGGGCGCATGAAATAGCGGTTTCGTTTTGCACGCGATTGGACGATGCTTGGCGGCGTCGGCGCGGTGCCGGGCGGCACGGCGGCCGGCAGCGGTCCGCATCAAATTTGGAGAGAGCAGAGGCGGCGCGGCATTCCCTTGATGCCAGACTTGGAATGACACCCGCGCCGCGGCATCGACATGGCGATACGTAACACGAAGAAAGTGCTGGTGTGCGATTGCGAGCACACGATGAAGCTGGACGCCGCCGGTTTGGCGAAGTCGCTGGACATGGACCAGCCGTTGCAAATCCAGACGCAACTCTGCCGGGCCCAGATAGATACCTTTCGCGAATACGCCGCGGGCGATACGCCCTTCGTGGTGGCCTGCACCCAGGAAGCGCCGTTCTTCGAAGAAATCCTGGAAGAAAGTCCGGACGCGCCGCCGGTCGCCTTCACCAACATCCGGGAACGCGCCGGATGGTCCGAGGAAGCGGCCGCTGCGACACCCAAGATCGCAGCGCTGCTGGCGGAGGCGGCGCTAGATCTGCCGCCGATCCCGTCGGTCACGATGCGCTCGGACGGCGTCTGCCTGATCTATGGCAAGGATGAAACCGCCATCGAGGCGGCGCGCCAGCTTGCGGACCGGCTGGACGTGACCGTGTTGCTGTCCGGGCCGGGCGATATTGTCCCGCCGCGCGTTATGGATATCCCGATATTCCGGGGGACGGTCGCCGCGGCGTCGGGCCATCTCGGCGCCTTCGAGATCGTCGTCGACGACTATGCGCCGCTGGTCGTCTCGTCGCGGTCCGCGCTGTCCTTCGACGCCGCCAAGAACGGCGCCACCTCGAAATGCGATGTGATCCTCGACCTTAGCGGCGGCGCCCCGCTGTTTCCCGCGCCGGAGAAGCGGGATGGCTATCTGCGGCCCGATCCCGGCAATCCGGCGGCGGTCCAGCGGGCGCTGTTCGACATGACCGATCTGGTCGGGGAATTCGAGAAGCCCCGCTATGTCGACTTCAACGCCGATCTGTGCGCCCATTCGCGCAGCCGGTTGACCGGCTGCACCCGCTGTCTCGATGTCTGTCCGGCGTCCGCGATCGCACCGGATGGCGATACGGTGGCGATCGACCCGTTTATCTGCGGCGGGTGCGGCGCCTGCAATAGCGTGTGTCCGACCGGCGCCGCCGGCTATGCGATGCCGTCCGCCGAGGCATTGCTCGGGCGGCTGCGGACGGTGATGACCACCTATCACAAGACGGGCGGCGAGGCGGCGGTGCTGCTGGTGCACGACACCCGCCATGGCGACGATTTGATTGCCCTTGCGGCGCGCACCGGCCGTGGCCTGCCGGCGCGGGTCATTCCTTTCGCGGTCAACGAGACAACGCAAGTCGGCTTCGACTTCCTGGCCTCCGCGATGGCCTACGGGGCGGCGCAGGTCGTGCTGCTGGCGCCGCCGCAGCGGCGCGACGAACTGGACGGCCTGGCCGGGCAAGTCGGGCTCATCGAGGCGGTGATGAGCGGTCTCGGTTTTGACAGCGGCAGCGTGACGGTTTTGAGCGAGGCGGATCCGGAAGCGCTGGAAGCGCAGCTATACGACTTGCCTGCCCGTGTCCCGGCAACGCCGGGCGGCTATATTCCCATGGGCGGGAAGCGCGGCCTGATCCGGCTGGCGTTGCAGCATCTGCATAAATCGGCACCGAATCCGGTCGACGAGATTGCCCTGCCGCCGCAGGCGCCGTTCGGCTCGGTCGAGGTGGATGTCGCAGGATGCACCCTGTGTCTGGCCTGCGTCGGCGCGTGTCCGACCGGCGCGTTGCAGGACAACCCGGACCTGCCGCAGCTTCGCTTTCAGGAGGATGCCTGCGTTCAATGCGGGCTTTGCCGCGTCACCTGTCCGGAGAAGGTGATCCGCCTGAAGCCGCGGCTGAATTTTGCCGAGGACGCGAAGCGGGCGCTGGTGGTGAAGGAAGAGGAGCCGTTCCATTGCGTGCGCTGCGGCAAACCGTTCGGGACGAAATCCTCGGTCGAGCGGATTGTGTCGCAACTCGGCGACCGGCATTCGATGTTCAAGGAGGGCGCGGCAATCGACCGGATCCGCATGTGCGAGGATTGCCGCGTCGCCGACCAGTTCGAGCGCACGGACAACCCCTTCGCCGCCGCGGACCGGACGCCGGTGCGAACCACCGATGACTACCTCCGCGAGCGCGAAGAAATCGAGGCCGCCCGCAAGCGGTTTCGCGACCAGAACGAGGACGGCGGAGAGACCTGATGGCCGGTGCTCGATGCGATTTGCGGTATTACCATACCGTGATCAGGTCACGCTCAGGGTCAAGCGTATACATTTTGGGGAATGTAATCTCAACGTGCCGACAAATTTAGCAATAATTGACCGATTATATTGTCGTTGTTTTTCAAATAGGTAAATATAAAATTATAGAGAATAAATGTACTAATCCTTTTGTGGGAATAGAATTCTGCGGGTATTTTGGTATTAATTCTTTCTAATAGTGATTTCAATCACACCAAAATAAGAAACCATCTAAATTCTACTCGGAAATCATAATAATTAGATTGAGCGGAGGCTGAGGTAACCATCGTGAGAACGGAAATGGTAACGCAAAAAACTCCGATTTGTTTAGTTGGTGCTGAAAAGTCGATCCGGCGAGATATCGCCGCCGGGTTGACCGAGGAATATTTCGCGCTTGCTGGCAGTTTCGACCAGTGGACCGCGGCTATGGGTGCCGACAGCGTCATTCTCGAGCCCAGCGTGATTCTCGTCATGGCGTTGGAAGCGGATGCGCAACCCGAGGCGGATATTACCATGCTTCGGCGCTTCTTTCCCGACGCGCATGTGGTCGTGCTCGGCGTGCCATCGGTGTCCGGACACATGGAAGCCTGCCGCAGCGCCGGCGCGAATGGGTTTTTGCAATGGCCAATCGACGTTGAATGTCTGGTCCAGCTTTTGCGCGTGATCATGGCGGGCGAGGAGATTTTCGTGTCGCGGCCGACGCAAGTTCAGCCCGCTGTGCAAGCCACCGAACGGCGCCGGAGCCCGCGGCGCAAGGTGTTGAAAAACGGCCGGATCATTCCCGATAACGGGCTCGATCCGCTGGATTGTACTGTCATGGATGTGTCCCAGATGGGCGCGCGGTTGCGCGTCAGCCGGTCCAGTCGGATACCGCGTCGCTTCACGCTGATGCTCAGCGATTTCACCAAACATACCTGCGACGTCGTGCGGCAGGATGGCACGACGGTGGCCGTCTGTTTTACCGACGCCGTCGAGTCGTTCGAATCCGCGATGATGGCCGATACCGCGCTCACCGCGGCGGCGTCGATCATCCGCTAGATCAACCTGCCTTTAATTGGAATCAATTTAAGGCACATAAGCTGCTCTATCGGATCGACGAGCCGCGGTGCCGCGCGCGCGCCGTGGGGACGCTGCTAGTTCGGTTTGGGTTTCGGCGCGCCGGGCGCCGACCCCGCCGCCCGATCGGCTTCCGCGCGGCAGCGGGCCTCGGCGCGATTGCGGAACAAGCGGGCCTGGGCGCCGGTCACCAAACCGTCGGCGACCATTTTGTCGATCTTGAGGGTGCTGTCGGCGAAACAATGAAAGAACGGATCGTTGCCCGCCGCCGCCTCTTCGGCCGATGGCGGGAACAAGGTGTCGCGATAGAAATAGGCCAGCACCCCCACGGCTCCGACGAAAATTGCGAGTGCGATCAACCGTCCCGCAATGCCGTCGAGGATGGGCCTTCCGCCATTCGCGCTCATTCGACTACCCCCCAATCCGCTTCGTGCCGCCCGCGACATACGGGAAATCCGCAATTCGGCCTATTATGCTGGACAATTGCCTGTAGTCGAATAAGTAATAGGTTAGGCGATAAGAACAATATACCGATCATGGGGTGACAATTGGCATGACGCCGCCGCTTATCGATCCTTTCGGAAGGGAAATCAGCTATTTGCGCGTGTCGGTGACCGACCGCTGCGACTTTCGCTGTGTCTATTGCATGTCCGAAGCGATGACCTTTTTGCCGAAAGCCGAGATCCTGACACTCGAGGAGCTCGACCGTGTCTGCAGCGCTTTCGTGCGCCGCGGGGTTCGTAAGCTGCGGTTGACCGGCGGCGAGCCGTTGGTCCGGCGCAACATCATGTCGCTGTTCCGTAGCCTGTCGCGCCACCTCGATGCCGGCGACCTCGACGAATTGACGGTGACGACGAATGGCAGCCAGCTCGCGAAATACGCCGACGAGCTCTACGGATACGGCGTCCGCCGGATCAACGTTTCGCTGGACTCGCTGGAGCCGGAAAAATTCGCCTCGATTACCCGGTGGGGCAAGCTCGACAAGGTGATGGCCGGCATGGAAGCCGCGAAGGCCGCAGGCCTCGCCGTCAAGATCAACTGCGTTGCGCTCAAGGGCGTGAACGACGACGAAGTCCACGATTTCGTGAGCTGGTGCGGCTCCAACGGCTTCGACCTGACCTTCATCGAGGTCATGCCGATGGGCGATATCGGCAGCGAGACCCGGGTCGACCAGTATTGGCCGTTATCGATGGTGCGGGCCGAGCTCAACCGGCGCTGGACCCTGGTCGATACCGACCACAACAGCGGCGGCCCGGCGCGCTATACCGAGTGCCAGGAGACCGGCCAGCGGATCGGCTTCATCACGCCGATGACGCACAATTTCTGCGAATCCTGCAACCGGGTGCGGCTCACCTGCACCGGCACGCTCTATATGTGCCTGGGGCAGGAAGATGCGGCCGATCTGCGGACGCCGCTGCGGTCCAGCGAATCCGACGAGCCCCTCATGACCGCGCTCGACGAGGCGATCGGCCGGAAGCCGAAAGGGCATGATTTCATCATCGACCGCCGCCGCCGCCAACCCGCGGTTGGCCGCCACATGAGCGTGACCGGCGGCTAAAACCTGCCTCGGCGGTTGGCGCAAATCCCGAGCGACCCGGACCGGTTCGCGACGACGTATTTGCGTAAAAGCCAAGAGATAGACCATTCCATAGGAGTCAATTTGAATAGGAAGTGGTCTGGCGCCGCGTCCGATCACCGCAGTTCGACATCCCCGTCGATCGTAATCGATAGGCCGACACCGTCCATGGTCAGCGCAACCTGGGCTCTGAGCGGGGCATCTTCGGAGATCGTGCCGGCGGCGAGGGCATCCCGGACGGCACTTTCGATTTCCCGCTGCGCGGTAATGCCGACTTTTTTCAGAAATTTTCGAACGCTCATGTTGAAGATGTCTTCATCCATGTCTCGACTCCTCTGTCTCCATGTCAGGATTGCTCTGCAAGCGGCAGATTGAACAATATATTCTGCGGTTTTAACCGCAGCGTATTATCTTGCGTTATGGCCATGCCGAGATAGACCGGACGGCCTCGAACCGCCGGCTGCATGTCGCCCGGTTCGACGAACTCCAACCGGAATAGCGAGACCAGTCGGGCCAGCCGCGGCGCGTCGACGTCCACGCCGTTGTAGAGATCGTTGAGTATCGCATTGGCCTCGATATCCAGGCCGACATGCCAGACCCAGTGTTCGTCGCTGATCCGTTCGACCGGCTGGATCCGCAGATCGATGCCGAGCAGGTGACGCGCCCAATCTTCCAGCACACGGCAAAAGGCGTCGAGGCCCGGCCGGGCGAAGCTGAAATCCAGGACCGTATCGAAGCGATCGGCGCGATCCCAGTAGATCGCCGCATTCTCCGGTGTCAGGACATCGAGTTCGATCATCCGGGTCGGCGTATTGGTCTGCTGCAGGAGCTGGCCCAGCGACCCGAAGCCGCCGGTCTCCGCATGCATCTCGACCGTGTCTTCGTCGGCCAGCATGACCGCGCCGTCGCGCAGGCTGAGGCGCTGGGCGCGAAAGAACAATTCCGCCGCCCGGGCGCGCATCGGGTCCTCGCACCGGTCCAGAACGTTGCGCAGGATGATATGGACCAGCTGGTCGATGAACAGCGCCGGAACCGCGGCCAAATTGTGTTGGAATAGAGCGAGATACGCCGCTTCTATGCTGTCATGGGCGAGCAAGTGGTCGCGAAATTTCAGCACCACCTGATAGTTTTCCCGGGCGTCCGGGTCGGCGAGTTCGGCCAGGAAACTATCGGGAACGGCGACCCGCGGATTTTCCAGGAGTTCTTCATGCAAGGCGATTTCCGCCGCGCAGGACTCGGCGATCGGCTTGATCTCCGGGCGCTGGAAATAGGCGCGCAGAAAGTCGTCGGTCAGAACCAGCCAGCCATTGGCGTTACGGTCGAGCAGGTGGAATCCGGAGGTGAGCCAAAATTCGGGCATGGGCGCGTCAATCCTCGACGATTTGCCAGATGGGCGCATGCGCCGGCTCCGCCGTCGGCCGCACGGTGCGGAAGCGTTCGACGATGCCGGCTTCGGTGAGGCTGCGCTCCACGCAAAGCAGGGTGTTGACCGGATGGTCGCAGAGCCCGGCCGCGAATTCGGCTTCTTCACGCGCGCGCGGCAACGCCGCGGCCCGGGTCGGCGCGCCGTAACGGGAGACGAAATGGTCGGCGATCGCGATCACGACGTCTTCGAACTCCGCGGGTGTGATTTCCGCTACGCAAACGAAGGTTGACCAGCCGAAACTGGCCGTGCCCAGAAATCCGTTGGCAAATGCCTGCCTGGTTTTGCCGGTCAGCGCGTCATCCGGCAATGCGGCAAAGGCGAATGCGCCCGACACCGCCCATTCGGCAGGCATCGCCGCAGGGTCGAAGACCTGTGGATCGGAATTGTCCAAGCGAATGGTTCGCGGGAACCGCGTGATGCCGCTGTCGGTCATGTCGGTCATGTCAGTCATGGTCGTCATAGCGACCAGCCGGGCGAGAACAGGGCATCGCCGAGGGTCGCGGATTTCTCGGTCTCATCCTCGACATACTGGATGCCGCCGAAGGCGTCGAGATAGAGCAAGAGGCGGGACGACCAGGGTCCGCTGATTTCGAGATCGGTATTCGCGCCATAGCCCGCCGCCCGGGAAAGCCATGCGCCTCTTACCGGGGCGAATCCGTCATCTTGCCAACGGTTCATCCAGTAGAGAAAGTGCCGGCTGAAGCTTTCCAGCAGGTCCTGTGCGCCAACGTCTTCGCAGCCCTCCGGGTGCAGGGCGGTGTGAAGCCCGCCGTCCCGATACGTCTCGACCGATCGGTCGGTCATGGCAATCGAGAGCCCCAGCACCATCCAGTCAGGCACGCTGTCGGCGTCCGGGTCGGCGTCCGGCGCTTCGGCGCTGGCGACCCGCAGAAACCCGGCGGTGGCGCCGCTGACCAGGATTCGGTCGGGCCAGGCGAAGCCGACCGGAATGGTTGGCGGGATCAACGCTCCGAGCGCGTCGCCGATGCCGACCATCGCGACCAGGGCGACCAGCAGCGACGGGCCGAGCGGTTCTTCCGGGCCGAGGACGATCGCGCACGCCAGTCGGTCCTCGCCCGGCGCCCAGACAAGGGTCGCCGGGTCGGCGCCGTCCTTGGCCAGCGTGCAGGCCATATCGAACGGGTCTTCGCCCTCGCCGGCGACGACCGGCCGGTACATGCTGGGCGCGGATAGTTTCGGTATTGCCATGCCCGCGGTGGTTCCCCGTATCGGATGGTCTTGTTGTTATTATTCCGCGCCGATCTTAGCGCGATCGGGCCGTCCGCGACCAACGACTTCTTGCGGCCGGCGCAAACGCCGCTGGCACGATTGGCGGCCGCGCATTAGGCTCGCGTCACCATGGGGATGAAGTTTTCGACCATAGCGGCGATAGCGGCCGGCGTCGCCTTCGGCGTGGCGTCGCTGCCGGCGGCGCGTGCGGAGCCGGCGGCGTTTCCGGCCGGCGTCCTGGCGTCGGTGGTGACCGTCCTGCCGGCGCGCCCGCCCGGGACGCGGATCGTGCGCCCCGATGCCGGCCTCCGGGGCGAGGAGCGCAGCGGCAGCGGCGTGGTGCTGCGGCGCGGCGGCCATATCGCCACCGCGGCGCATGTCATCGATGGCGCGGAAAGCGTGACTGTCCGGTTGCGGGACGGCCGCGAGATTCCGGCGACGATCAAGGCGCGCGATGCGGCGACCGATCTGGCGCTGTTGCAGGTCGCGGAGGAATTGCCGCCGCTGGCGCTCGGCCCCGCGCCGGTCCTCGGCGCGCCGGTGTGCGGCGTGGGCAATCCGTTCGGCGTCGGCCTGTCGGTAAGCTGCGGCGTCGTCTCGGCGGTGCGGCGCTCGGGCATGGGTTTCAACCCGATCGAGGATTTCGTGCAAACCGATGCGGTGCTCAATCCGGGGACGTCGGGCGGTGCGCTGGTGGATCGCAAAGGCCGCCTCGTCGGACTGGTTTCGGCGATCTTCACACGGCGCTCGGATGCCAATATCGGCGTCAATTTCGCCGTGTCGACCGACTTGCTGATGCGTGTGGTTGACGACCTGCAGGCCTTCGGAAAGGTTGTCTCCGGGCGCGCCGATTTTCAGGTGACCCTTCTGTCAGAACCGGAGCGGCGGCGGTTTACGGGATTGCGGGTGTCGGGATTGACTGCCGGGGGCGCCGCCGAACGGGCCGGCCTTCGTATCGGCGACCTTGTCACCGCGATCGCGGGACGGTCGCTGCGCAAACGAAGCGACCTGCGGACCGCCATCTTCCTGCAGCGGCCCGGCGACAAGGTGACGGTCGCGGCGTTGCGCGACGGTCGCCGCCGCAAATTCACCCTGACGTTACGGCAGTAGGAACGCGGCGGTGAACGATATCCTCGATGCTTTCGGCGCGGCGTTTGGCCTGATTCTGCATCTCGACGGCGATCTGCTGGAAATTGTCGGGCTCTCGCTCCGGGTCAGCCTCACGGCGGTGGTCTGCGCCATCGTGATCGGTTTTCCGATTGGCGCCGCCACCGCCATTTTGCGGTTTCCCGGCCGCCAGACCCTGGTGGTGACGATCAACGCCTTCATGGGATTGCCGCCGGTCGTCGTCGGTCTCGTCGTGTATCTGTTGCTGTCCCGGGCGGGGCCGTTCGGCGTGCTCGGTCTGTTGTTTACACCGACGGCGATGATTATCGCGCAAACCATTCTGATTACGCCGATAATTGCCGCGCTGACCCGGCAATCCCTGCAGGAGCTATGGCTGGAATACGCCGAGCAGCTGCAGTCGCTGGGCGCCGGTCCCGTCGCATCGATGGCGACCCTGTTGTGGGACGGCCGGTTTAGTTTGACGACCGCGGTTCTCGCCGGGTTCGGCCGCGCCATCGCCGAGGTCGGCGCGGTGATGATCGTCGGCGGCAACATCGAGCACGTGACCCGGGTGATGACCACGACGATCGCGTTGGAGGTCAGCAAGGGCGATTTCGCGCTGGCTCTCGGGCTCGGCATCATCCTGATCCTGCTATCGGTGTCGGTGAACGCGGGCGCCTTTCTGTTTCAGGACGCCGCCCGGCGGCGCGAGGCATAAGGCGATGGGAAAGATCGCGGAGTCCGATCCGAGCATTCTGCCGCTCATCGTGCGCGATCTGCGGTTCGACGCGGGCGGGCAGGCGCTGATCAAGGATCTGTCCTTCACGCTGCTTCCCGGCACGCGCACCGTGGTGCTCGGCCATAACGGGGCGGGCAAGAGCCTGCTGCTGCGGCTGTGTCACGGATTGTTGCGGCCGACCGGCGGCGAAATCCGCTGGGACGGGGCAGGGGGCGAGAGTCCGGTGCGCCGGCAGGCCATGGTGTTCCAGCGGCCGGTCATGCTGCGCCGCACCGTCGCGGAAAACGTCGACTACGCGCTGCGGCTGCGCCAGACGCCGTCGCCGGAACGCCGCGCGCTGGTCGCCGAGGCCCGCGCCTTCATCGCGGGTGAGCTGTATTGGTGAGGGGGCCATATGCCGTTGATTTCGAACAACGGGCAT
>JBFFGE010000084.1:0-18567 GCA_041557595.1 Alphaproteobacteria bacterium | reverse complement strand
ATGGGAGACCGAAAATGAGTGAAAAACCCAGGCTGATCGTCGGCATCAGCGGTGCGTCCGGCGTGATCTACGGGATTCGCCTGCTCCAGGTTCTGCGCGACATGCCGGTTGAAACGCATCTCGTGATGAGCAAGTCGGCCGAGATGACGATTGCCTATGAAACGGACTTCAAGCCGGCCGAGGTCAAGGCGCTCGCCGATGTGACCTATCCGATCGCCGATATCGGCGCGGTGATTTCGTCGGGCTCGTTCCGCACGCTCGGCATGGCAGTGGCGCCGTGTACCGTGCGCACCCTGTCGGAGATCGCCAGCGGTGTGACGTCCACCTTGCTGACCCGTGCCGCCGACGTGGTGCTGAAGGAACGCCGCCGGCTCGTGCTGCTGTTGCGCGAAACGCCGCTGCATGCGGGTCATATCCAGTCGATGCTGCGGGTTACCGAAATGGGGGCGATCGTCGCCCCGCCGGTGCCCGCTTTCTACACAAGACCCGAAACCCTCGACCAGGTGATCGACCAGACGGTGGGCCGTATGCTCGACCTGTTCGACATCGACTCCGACTTGCCGCAGCGTTGGGGTGAGGATGTCGATGGCAAGTCGATGAAGGCGAAGGGCAAAGCGAAGACGGATCGGGCGTGACGATCGAACGGCAGCATGAAGACACCGAAATCCACGAGCTCGTCGGGAAACCTTGCGATGCGCTGATTGCGGTACAGCCCGCCGGCGACCCATCGTCGATCCTGATTATGTATCTGCGCGTCGGCGACCATTGGCATCGGTTCTTTCTGGATGCCGGCCTGCTGTTCTGGCAAGAAGGTCCCGCGCCCGACGCCGAAGACGATGTGGACGCGGATCATGTCTATGCGGATGTGGGCGAACGCACCGGGGCGGCGGGGCTGGTGTTGCAAGGCATCCAAATGCGCGAGAAGCGGCTTCGCATTCGTTTCGACGGCGGGTTACAGATCGAATTGGTTGAAGACGGCGATACGGTCCGGCTGACGCATTCGGGACTGGCCGGTATCGCCGCGCCTCGCTGATCGCGCTATCATCGCCGCTTGTCGATCAAGGATACCCATTCATCGCCGATTCCGCCCGGTCACGTTCCCCGGCGCGCCGCCTATGCGGCCTATGGCGCCGGGCTGTTCGCGAACGGCCAATGGGACATGCTCGGCCTCGTCGTGCCGCTGTATGCGGTGTTGCTTGGGCTATCGCCCATCGAAATCGGACTGATCGTTTCGGCACGGTCGATCCTGCCGACGCTGTTTTCGATCCATGGCGGCGCAATGATGGACCGGTTCGGAACCCGCCGGGTAATGATCTGGGTGGCGGCCGCGCTGTCGGCCCTGCCGTTGATCTTTCCCGTCAGCGGGTTCTTCGCCGCCCTGTTCCTGCTGCAAACCCTGTCCGGATTGGCCGGCAGCCTCGCGATGGGCGGAACGCAGACGCTCATCAACCAGCTCAGCGGCGGCCATACGACGGAGCTTGCGCGATTCAGTTTCGTCAGCCGGGTGGGCACATTCGGCGGACCGATCATAATCGGGGCGGTGTGGGACCTGTTTGGCGCGATGGCGTCCTTCGTCTGCATTGCGGCATGGGGCGTGTGTACGCTGGGCGCGGTGCTGGCCGCACCCGAGCCCGAGCATGACGGCGGCGGGGAACCGCCGACGGTCGCGCGGGGCGGCGGCATGCGATCGGTGCTCCCGCGTTGGAGCGACTATGTGCGCGCGGCGACGCTCGCGACCATCCCGGCGGTCGGACTCGTATTGGTTCTTACATTTCTGCGCAATGGACCCGGCGCGATCCAGGCCACGTTTTACGTGGTCTACCTCAACGAGATCGGAATTACGGGAACGATCATCGGTGTGCTGCTGGGGGTTTCGGAACTCTGCGCCGCGGGCGGGTCGTTGCTGGCCGGGCCCGCGGTGCGGCTGATGCGGCTGCATTGGATCGTGCTGATCTGCATCGCCGGCGCCGTCTTTTTCATCTCGATCACACCGCTGATCGGTCACGCCATGATCCTGCTGCTGGCCGCGGCGGCGTTGCGGGGCGGCGCGCAGGGCCTCAATCAACCGGTCCTTTTCTCGATCCTGTCGCAGGGCGTCGGGCCGTCCGCGCAAGGGCTCGCGGTGGGGCTCCGCAACACGGTTAACCGGTTGGCCTCGATCATCCTGCCGATCGGCATGGGGGGCGCCGCCAGCCTTTGGGGCATCAATGCGAGCTTTTACGTCACCGGTGCGATCTTGCTGGCGCTGTGCGCTTTGATGGCCGTTGTCATTCGCAGGAAATGACGGGACAGGGCGAAGCAAGGTCCTCTATTTGCGCGTGAACATCACCCGGTCGACCTTGCCGTCGCCGCCGTAATACAGCGTCGCGTCGTAGTTTTCCGCCGGTGCGTAAAGTCTCTTTTCGGCGGCTTTATCGAACAAGGCGACCATCACATCGATGACCATGGCAATCAGACCGCGGGTGGCGACGGCAGTGTCCTGACGCGCGGCGACCTTGCCACCGCCGCTCTTGACGGCGGCGAGCCACTTGTCCATGCGCGGCGGTATCTCGTTCAGGCTGAACCGCGCCGCCGGCGTCACGTGTACCGAATCCGTTGCCTTTGCCAGGGCCTCGTGGAGGTCGGTGTCGAACGTCGAGGAATCGATGAAGGCGACCGTGGCGACCTTGGTTTTCCGTGCGGCGACCTGAGCGCCGGGCGCCGCCGATCCGGACGCGCCCGTCGATGCGCTTGCGGCCGCTTTCGGCGATCTGTCGGCCGAATCGGTCGTTTGGCAGGCCGTGACGGCCAATAGCAAAAAAGCACAGATGCAAACGATCTTCATGTCCGGTCCTTGTCGGGTCGCACGGCCGCGGGAGGCAGCGCCGACTCCCGGCTATCTTGGAAGGGCGCCGGGATATGTGCAAGCAAAGTGCTGCGGAATTTAGAGGTATCCCGGTTTGGTGCGCGGCCAGGCGCGCGATCGTCGCCCACTCTCCCGCCCGCGACATCCTCGTGCTAAAATCCGAAAAGCGAGGCGCCGCTCGCCACAGGGCGGGCATCGCCGTCCCGCTTCGCCAATCCTGGAGTTCACCCCCTTCGACCGCGAAAGACAGAAAATCATGCCGACCATCGAATTCTTCTACGACTATTCCAGCCCCTGGACCTACTTCGCCTGCACGCGGATCGAGGATCTTTGTGCCCGCAATGGCGCGGAACTCGTATGGAAACCATTCCTGGTGGGCGGCGTTTTCAACAAGGTCAATCCGAGTGTTTACCTGCGCCGGGAAAATCCCATTCCCCCGAAGGACAATTATTACCGCAAGGATATGGCGGATTGGGCGCGCTATCTGGGGATCGAGATGATCCGGCCGAGCGTGTTTCCGCTCAACAGCGTGAAGGCGCTGCGCGGGGCGTTTGTCGCGATCGACGAGGGCAAGGTTTCCGAGTATTCGCGCGCCTGCTTCGAGGCGTATTGGCGCGATGACCGGGACCTTTCGCAGGAGGACGTGCTGCGCGACATCGTCACGACGGTCGGGATGGATGCGGACGCGTTCTTCGAGAAGATCGGCGACGACGCGATCAAACGGAAGCTGTTCGAGACCACCGACGACCTGATCGCGCGCGGCGGCTTCGGTTCGCCGACTTTCTTCGTTGATGGCGACGACATGTATTTCGGCAATGACCGGTTCGAATTGATGCAGGCCGCGCTCGACCGGAAGAAGTGAGGTCGGTCAAGGCCGGGCACCCTGGAGAAAATCCCGAGCGAACCGAAACGGTTCGCGACGACGAATTTGCGCAAAAACCAAGCGATAGACCATTTCATTCGGGTCGATTTAAACAAGAAATGGTCTAGCGAGAGGATGAGCATGACGCCGAGTTTCGCGTTTATCGGTTTTGGGGAGGCGGGGTCGACCATCTCGCAAAGCCTGCGGGATGCAGGCGTGGAGCGGATCGTGGCCTACGATATCCTGTTCGACGATCCAGCCGAGGCGCCCGCGATGCGCGCCCGCGCCGCGGAGATCGGGGTGACGGCATGCGATACGGCGCAAGCCGCCATCGCCGGGGCCGACATCGTCTTTTCCACCGTCGTGTGCAAGGCGTCCTTGCCGGTTGCGGTGGAGGCGGCGCGGCACCTGCGGCCCGAACAGCTATACCTGGATTTCAACTCGATCTCGCCCGGCCTCAAGCGGCAGGTTGCCGAGACGATCGCGCCGAGCGGCGCACGTTTCGTCGAGGCGTCGGTGATGTCGAACGTGCCCGGCAATGGCCATCGCGTGCCGATGCTGCTTGGCGGCACCGGTGGGCGCGACTTCATGGCGTTGGTCGAACCGCTCGATTTCCGGGTCGAATTCGTTGAGGAAGAAGTCGGGCTCGCGTCGGCGACCAAGATGGTGCGCAGCATCATGATGAAGGGGATGGAGGCGCTTTATCTGGAATGCATACGCGCGGCGGAGCATTACGGCATCGAGCAGAAGGTTCTCGATTCGGTCGATGAGACCATCGCCGGGCGAACCTGGACGCAGAACGCAAATCGCGTCATCCCGCGCACCGTCATTCATGCAAGCCGCCGCGCCGACGAAATGGCGCAGGTCGCCCTCACGTTGCAGGAAATCGGCATGGAACCGACGATGGCGTCGGCGACGGAGCGATGCCTGCGCTGGTGCGCCGGGCTTGGCCTGAAGGATGTGTACAGGGATGGTCCAGCGGATAATTTTCACGAAGTGGTCGACAAGATTAACGAACTGGACGGTCCATTGACCGGACGGCGCAACGCTTAGCAACAACGATTAGCAATACGGGGAAATGAACATGCCGAAGAATGGGGAAAGCAATCTGGTCGAATACGAACAGGACGGGCAAATCGTCACCTTGACGCTCAATCGCCCGGAAAAACTCAACGCCTTCAATGACGATCTGGTCGGCGCCCTGGACGACGCGCTGCATCGCTTCGACACCGATCCGGATGCGCATATCGCGATCATCTGCGGCAGCGGGCGGGCCTATTCCAGCGGCGCGGATGTGCAGCAGCGGCAGCTTCGCAAGAAAGAGGAATTCGAGAAACTCGGCGGGCCGCAGGGGCGGGGCACGCATTCGGCCGATCTGTTGACGAAATCGGTTAACTGGAAGCCGGTGATTTCGGCGGCGCACGGATATGTGCTTGGCCTCGCGGTCGGCATCGTCATGGAATCCGATCTGATCGTGTGCGAGGAAGGCACCAAGTTCCAGATCACCGAAACCTCGCGCGGGCTGGGTGCGGCGAAATACTGGGGAATGCTCGATTTTCGCGGCGGCGGCGCGTTCGGTACCGAGATGGCGTTGACCGGCCGTTTCTTCACCGCCGAAGAGGCGCTGGCCGCCGGCCTGATCAACCGGGTTGCGCCGAAAGGCAAGTACCTGGAGGTGGCGAAAGAACTGGCGCGCGAAGTGTGCAAGAACCCGCCGCTCAGCGTGCGCTCGACCGTGCGCATCCGGCGGTATCACATGAACCGGCTGGGCCGCGAGATCATGGCGATGACGGCGCCGGAAAAACTTTATTTGAGCGAGGATTTTCAGGAAGCGGCCAAGGCGTTCGTGGAAAAACGTCCGGCCGGACCCTTCAAGGCGCGCTGAGCGGCTCTGACCGGCGGCGTGCCGCCGCCGGTCAGTTCAGCGTGTCCGCGCTGTAGCGCGTCGCCGGACGGCGAACCCGTTTTCGTTGCGCGCGCAGGTCGCGGGCGATCTTTTCGACCACCGAGTTCAGGGCAGTCCGTACCGTTTCTTCCAGTTCGCTCCGTCTTGTGTGGCCGAGCAGGCGCGCCTCGATGCTTTGTTCGCCGTCCAGCGATTCCAGGCCGCACTCGACGAAAAGCGCGATGGGAAAATGCCCGCCGACCGTCCAAACGACGCAGGAGAGCCGTCCCCGTTGCCGGAGCGGCAGCGCGGCACGATCGAAGGCCTCGTCGTCCGCCGGCGTGGTGGTGATGGCCACGGGTAGAATTGCCTTCAGGCGCTTGTCGACGCTCGTCATCAGGCGTTGCCGTTCCAGCCCTTGCGATTTGGCATCGCCCTCCAACCGTATGTCGACCGGTTCGATGGCCCGCAGGTAGCAAGCCAATGACAGCGCCTCCAGGGTCATGGTCTCGCAAGTCGGACTGGCGGCGCGGGCATGGGTGGTCGATGCAATGCAAATTGCGATCAGGGCTAGGGCGACCGTGTGCACCTTGTTTGCTCCCCGTATCATTCGGAGAAAGTGTACGGGAGCAGCCCTCGAGAAATGATTCCAATGGCGAGGTAGAGGGCGTCTTCGGTGGTACCAATCCTTTGCTGAATTGGCATTGGTATTAGGGGTAGCGATTGACGCGCATTCCGCGTGGGCGGTACGATCACCCTTTCCTCACAATATCCGGGACCGCCTGCATGACCGACGATATCCTGCCGCGTTTCGACGACGCCCCGTCCGCGTGGCGCGGCCCGGAGATGGCGGCCAGACCGGAACGCTGGACCTGGCAGTTGTCCGCGGATGAAATCGCAGATTTGGATGAAACCGTCTTGCGGCTCGACGCAACCGGCCGCGACATCGTCGCTCTGACGGCGGCGGATGCGCCGCTGCCGGTTCTAGCCGAGCGGTTGGCGGCAATGCGCCACGACCTGATGGATGGCATCGGTTTTCGGCTGATCCGCGGCGTGCCGACCGAACGCTATAGTTTGCGTCAGGCGGCGATCGCATTCTGGAGCCTGGGCGCTCATCTCGGCGAGGCGGTGTCCCAGAACGCCAAGGGGCATGTGCTGGGCCATGTGCGCGATCTGGGCTTCGACTATTGGAAGCCGTCCGCGCGGGGCTATCAGACCTCGCAACGGTTGCCGTTTCACTGCGATGCGGCCGATGCGGTCGGGCTGTTGTCGTTGCGCACCGCGAAGTCGGGGGGTGTTTCGAGCATCACCTCGTCGGTCGCGCTGTACAACGCCATCGCCGAGCGGCGGCCCGACATCGCGCGCGTGTTGATGCAGCCCACCTATCGGGATCGCCGCGACGAAGTACCGGAAAATCGCAAGCCCTGGTATCCCATGCCGGTGTTTCATCTGCATGGCGGCCGGGTGCTCGGGCATTACGTGCGCAGCGCCATCCGCAAGGCGCAACGCTTCGACGAGGTGCCACGGATCACGCCGGAGCAGGAAGAAGCCTTCGACTATCTCGACGCGCTTGCCGAGGACCCTGAATTCCGGCTCGACATGACGTTTCGGCCCGGCGATGTGCAGTTCCTGTGCAATCATTCGATCCTGCACAGCCGTACCCAATACGAGGACTGGCCGGTACCGGAAAAGCGACGGCATCTCCTGCGCCTGTGGCTCGGCTGTCCGGACGGGCCCGATGTGCCCGCGGCGTATGTCGAACAACAAGGTTTGACGGCATCGGGCCGTCCGCGCGGCATTCATTGCCCCGGCGTCGACCTCAACACGCCGCTCGAGGCGGAAGACGGCGGCGCCGGCGCCACGGCCAAGCGTCTGGCCGATGCCGATGCGGAAGCCTAGTGCCTGGCTCCGGCGGCAGGACCGGAACAGCGAGAGGAGGATGACATGGCCGAATTGATCGAGGTGGGTGTGAAAGGCGATCCGACGCGCATGGTGACCGCCTGTCCCGCGGGCGATGGGCCGTTCCCCGCGGTGTTGATCACGATCCATGGCGGCGGACTGGACGAGTTCGAATACGATCTGGCCGACAAACTGGCGGCGGAAGGGTATATCAGCATCGCGCCGGACATCTTTCACTGGCAAAAGCCGGTGCCGACCGATGCCGCCGAACGGCGGGGCCAGTTGCGGGACGACCAGCTGCTGATCGATGCAAATGCCGGCCTCGGCTGGCTGGAAGCCAGCGGCAAGGCGGATATGAGCCGGGTCGCGGTGCTCGGCCATTGCATGGGCGGGCGGCATTCCTATCTATGCGCCTCGACCAATCCGATCTATCGCTGCGCCGTGGTCTACTACGGCGGCAACATGTTCGTGCCGTGGGGCGATTCCGGTCCGGCGCCATTCGATCGCCTGAAGGATCTGAAGGTTCCGGTCATTGCGTTCTACGGCAACGACGACAAGAACCCGTCGCCGGAAGATGTCGACAAGACCGAGGCGGAATTGCAGCGGCTCGGCGTCGATTACGAGTTTCATCGCTATGACGGATGCGGCCACGCCTTCCAGAATTTCCTCACAGATGCCTATCGCGAGGAAGCGACGCGGGATTCCTGGAACAAGACCGTGGCTTTTCTGAAGAAGCAGATCGGCTAGACCATTACTTTTTCGAATTGACTCAAGTGAAATGGTCTATCTTTTTGCTTCTAAGCAAATACGTCGTCGCGAACCGTTTCGGTTCGCTCGGGATTTGCTCTAATCGGCAGCGTCCTGAATTCGCCACCAGGCGGCCCGGATGCGAGCCAGCGGGATCAGCAGGTCGCGCAGCGGCAGCGGTTTCACCGGCCCCGGCAGCACGGGAAGGTCCTCCGCGGCCCGGCCTTGCACCCGTTCGGCCAGCAACTTGCCCATGCCGGTCGCCATGGCGATGCCGCGGCCGCTGTATCCGAGGCCCGCATGGACGCCCTCGGCGAGGTCGAATAGCCGCGGAAGCCGGTCCAGCGTCACCGCGATCCTTCCATCCCAAAGGTGCTGAAAGCGGACTTCGCCGATCTGCGGGAAGACCCGGATCAATTGTTCGCAGCTCATCCTGGCCAGCGACCCTTGCGGCCGCAGGGTGAACAGGGGTGAGGCGCCGGTGACGATCCGGCCGTCGGCATCCTTTCGGAATGCCCAGAGGACGCGGCGTGCATCCGAAATCCCTTGATAACCCGGGAGAATGGTGCGCGCGACATTGTCGCCGAGCGGCTCGGTCGCCGCCTGGAACAGGCGCATCGGCACAATGCTGCGCGCGAGGCCGGGCCACAGGTCGCCCGTATAGCCATTGGTGGCCAGCACCACCGTGTCGGCGGTGACGGTGCCCGCCGGTGTTTTCACCTGCCAATCGCGGCCCGACCGCTCGACCGTCAAGGCGGGCGAAGATGCATGTAGCACCGCCCCGGCGGCCTGCGCCGCGCGCGCCAACCCGCGGGCATAGCTGAGCGGTTGAATGTTGCCGCCCGCGCGATGCAACCACGCGCCCGCATAATGTTGGCTGCCGGTCATCGCGGCGGTCGCGTCGGCGTCAAGGAAATCGACCGGCGCGCCGCGCGCGGCCCATTGATCGTGCTTCTTCCGCGCCACGGCGAGCCGCGCCGCGTTGTGCGCCGGCATTAGCCAGCCGTTTTGCTGCGCGTCGCAGTCGATGTTGTGGCGGCCGATCAGGTCGAAGACCAGATTGGCGGAGTCCTGCACCCAGGCATTCATCGCCTCGCCGCGCTCCGCGCCGAACAACGCGGCAATCTCGTCCGGGTTGTGCCGGCTGTAGGCGGGCACGACCTGCCCGTTGTTGCGCCCCGACGCGCCGAAGCCGGGTGCCTGCGCCTCCAGCAGGATCGTCTCGACTCCCGCCTCGGCCAGATGCAGCGCCGCCGACAGCCCGGTGAACCCGCCGCCGATCACAACCGCGCCGGTGCGCCTGTCGCCACCGAGCGGTGGGCAGTCCGGCGCCGGTGTCGCGGTCGCCGTCCAGAGCGCGGCGCGGGGATCGGAGGTCTTCATTGGGTGAACCCCTGAGGAAACGAGAGGCTCAACCATGATCCCGGCGGCGCGCGCCCGTCAAGCGGCGCGGCCCGCCGGGTGCCCCTTTCAGGTCACTTCATTCCGTAAAAGCCGAGCGCGCCACCGGCCATCACCTGATGCGCCGCTTCGGGGGACAGGGGACCCAGTCGATCGCGCATCATCTTTGGCGCACCGGGAAAGAACCCGTCCTGATGCGGGTAGTCGGTCGCCCACATGATCTTGTGCGGACCGATATAGTCGGCCAGCACGGCAATGCTGTTCTCCACCGGCTCGAAAGAGATCCAGCAATTCCGCTCGAAAAGCTCGCTCGGCCGCATGCTCGGTCCGGTTCCCTTGAACCCCGCGTCGTCGAAGTGCCGATCCATGCGGTCGAGCCATGGCGCGATCCAGCCGCCGCCCGATTCGAGGAAGCCGACGCGCAGTTTCGGATGGCGGTCCACCACGCCGCTCCAGATCACGCTCAAGGCCGCCAGCATCATCTCCATGGTATGGGAGATCATATGCCGGGCGGCACGATCGCCTTCGAACCGATCGACGCCCACGGTCGGCATGCTGCCGTTGGCCGATCCTTCGTGGAACCCGATTGAGAAATCCAGATCTTCGGCCAGCTGCCAAAACGGCTCGTACATCGGGTCGCTCAGCATCTTCTTGCCGTGATAGGGGTTCGGCCGCAAAAAGCCGCCGCGCATCCCCAGCGTTTCACGCGCGTAGCGCATTTCGTCCATTGCGAGCTCGACCGACTGCATCGGCATCATGGCGACGCCGAACAGCCTGTCGGGATACGGCTTGCAGTAATCCACCAGCCACCGGTTATAGGCCCGGCACATCGCGGCGGACAGGTCGGGCGCCTCGACGGCGCCGGTAAACAGGCCGATGCTCGGATAGAGGAACGCGGCGTCGATCCCGTCCGAATCCATATCGACGATTCGCGCGTGCGGATCGAACCCGCCCTTGTATCCTTCGGCATATTTCAGGCTGCCGAGTTCGACAATGCCCTGTCGAACGCCGATGGAGCCGAGGCTGCCGATGCCCCGAGGATTGCCCAACAGCTTGCCCTCGACGGAAATCCGCTCCTTGCCGTTGTCGTCGATGACGAGCTGCGGCTGGCGGTCGCGGAACGCGGGATCGAGATAGTCGTCCCACAAGCTAAGCGGCTCGAGAATATGGCCGTCGGCATCGACGGTCTCGTAGGTCCGTGTCATCGCCGTATCCTCCCGGTTCTGTGGATCACAGGGCAGGATAGCGCGAAGACCACGGCACGGCGAATCGGGATCGCCGTCACCGCTTGGCGGCAAGCGCGGCCGTTCCCGGGGGCAATGCGGACGAGATTTGGGTGATAGCCGAGATCGCCCGCCGAATGTCCGTTATCGGGAGCCGATCGGACCTCGATTTCCGGACTCGAGGCGTCCGAATTCTGCAGACGGCAAACATCGATAAGCGCGGAAGACCCAATACGTAACGTTGCCGTTCTTCATCGGCAAGGTGATGTGGGCAGAGGCCCGCTCGCCCCCCTGGCCGCGCCTACTGAAGCGACTCCTTGTAATCCTTCTTGCGGGTCGCGTAGCGATTCATGGTGATCGACAACACTTGTATGCCGAAGACCAGGTTCACGTCCTCGGCCTTCGTTGCGTCCTGAATCCGGCAGTTGCCTGCGTTGTGACGGTTGGCCCGGCATTTCGGGTCATCGCGGGGGATCCCGAAGTGGCTTTGAGCGGCGCCGATCTCCGCGACTGCATCGAAGCGATTCCTGGGCTGGTTCGTCTGCTCGGTTATCTGGGTCAGCAGCCCTTTGTAGCGTGCGAGCGTGACCCAGGATTCACCTTCCGGCGCGCCGGGGCCACCGCGTTCGAGGAGCAGTTCGCGTTCCGTCCAGTCCGCATAGTTCTTGACCGGTCCTGCCCGATAGCCTGCGGCGAGGAGGCGCTCAACCGCCTCCTTCGGCGGGGTCGCGAGCGTGACGCCCTGAATAGGCATGGTCTCGATTTGCGAAGCGCTGCGCACGAGTTCGGCCGCGCGCGCGGGCGCGGCAGTGACGCAGCCGACAATAACGAGGATATAAAAATATTTGAGCGCGTGCATTGTGATCTCCCCTGCGGAGATTGGCCGGACCTCTGGTTACGATATACAAAAATTCGTATCGTTCATAATGGTCCATTTAATTCATCGTTGGCTGGAGACTGAAAATGCGCGGTTGGATTTTGCTGTTTCTGACGCTGTTCGTGACAATGCCGAGCGCCGAAGGGGCGGAAATTCTGACGCCCTTCGCCGGCAGTAAAGCGGTCGGAAAGTATAAGGCCGATTTCGTGAAGTTTCATTATCTCGTGCAGGACAAGAAAGATATCGGCACGGCCGTCCTCGAGGGACGTCTGATCAGCCGTATCTTCATGAAGCCCGCGGAAAAGAGCAATTTCGAAGTATTCAAGAGTTACGAAAAGGCGCTTGCCGCTGGCGGTTTCGAGATGATCGCGGTCCTCGACGACGTGAAGCGGTCCGAAATACTGAGCCGCGCCGTCAACAGCAAGGGCAAGAACGGCTTCATCCAGCGCCGGTATACCCGAAAAGGCAAACCCGTATCGGTCGGCGTCAAGGCCCTGGTCGGGACGCAGGGCCAGGAATACATCGCCGCCGAGAAGACGATAGACAAGACGCGTGTCATTGTCGTCGTGAGTACCAGCCGTAGCGGCAACTATGTCATCGAACAATTCGAGACGGCGGCCATGGCGGAAGGCACGGTCGCGCTGACGCTCGAGAATCTGAAGAAGAAGATGGACAGCGAGGGCCGCATCGCAATATACGGCATCCACTTCGATACCGGCAGTGCGAAGATCAAACCTTCATCTGCCGAGACGATTGCGACGATCGTCCAGTATCTGAGGGATAACCCGAACCGGCATTTCTACGTCGTCGGGCATACGGACGATCAGGGCAAGCTCGCGTCCAACATGACGCTGTCAAAGGCGCGCGCCAGGGCGGTGGCCGATGCGGTTATCGCCAGGCTGCCGAAAGCGAAAGGCAGGTTGATCGCAAGCGGTGTCGGCCCCCTGTCCCCCGTCGCCACGAATGGCGAAGCCGACGGCCGGGAGCTGAATCGGCGCGTTGAGCTGGTGTCGACGCATAACTGAGCGGGAGAAAAAATCCGTCGTGCTGGTGCCGCGAACGACCCACGTTGCCTGCGAACCGGATCCGCGCGCCGAACCGCACGAACGCGAGTAGATTGGCTGCTTCGTGATGGTTTCTCATACAAAACGGTGCTGCCGGATCGAACCTTCTTGGCCGACTGGCGTCACTTGCCAATCTGACGCTAAACTCGCACGCCGTTTCGGAGACTGGTCGGCACTATACTGACACCACCATTTCGATGATATTCAGGTTGCAGCCGATCCGGCGCGGCCTCAGAGGAGACTACCCATGCCGACACCCGGGCCGACCGCGACGGCCGATCAAGACCGAATTTGCGGTGGCGCACAGCTTACCATTCGGGAACCCGATGATTTGCATCTCCATCTGCGCGACGACGCCATACTGGCCCTCACAGCCGACATCACGGCACGCCAGTTCGCGCGGGCCATCGTGATGCCCAACCTGGTGCCCCCGGTGACGACCGTCGCCGCCGCGGAAGCCTATCGCAATCGCATCCTCGCGGCGTTGCCGCGGCGCCGCAGATTCACGCCTTTGATGACCGCCTATCTGACCGACGAAATCGATCCGAACGAAATCGAGACCGGATTCGAAAGCGGGGTCTTCACCGCCTGCAAGCTCTATCCCGCGGGCGCTACCACCAATTCAGCGGCGGGCGTAACGGACGTGCGCAACATCCGAGCTGTGCTCGACCGGATGCAGACAATCGGCATGCCGCTGCTGGTTCATGGCGAGGTGGTTTCGCCCGACATCGATATCTTCGACCGTGAAGCCGTGTTCCTGGAGACTGTCCTGGCGCCGACGCTCCGCGATTTCCCCGCGCTGAAGGTGGTGTTGGAGCACATCACCACGGCGGACTCCGTGCAGTTCGTCCAAGCGGCCGGACCAACCCTGGCGGCCACGATCACCGCGCATCATCTGCGGATCGACCGTAATGCGTTGTTCGAAGGCGGGTTGCGGCCGCATGCATACTGCCTGCCGGTTGCAAAACGCCGACATCATCGCACGGCATTGCGCCAAGCCGCGATTTCGGGCGATCCGAAATTCTTTCTCGGCACCGATTCCGCGCCCCACCGGAAGCAGGACAAGGAAAGCGCCTGCGGCTGCGCCGGCATCTTTAGCGCACCCGTGGCGCTGGAAAGTTACGCGCTCACCTTCGACGAGGAAGGCGCGCTCGACCGGTTCGAGGCCTTCGCCTCGGAGTTCGGTCCGCGCTTCTATGGGCTGCCGCTCAACGACGGAACCATTACGCTGCACCGCGAGGCACAGACCGTGCCGGAAACGACGACACGAGGCGACCTCTGCATCGTGCCGTACCACGCGGGCGAAACCCTTCCATGGCGCGCCGCCGAGCGCGCCGACCGGTGACTTGCCGTCCCGGTTCGTACCGCTGGCGAGCCTGGAGCCGACCGGCCCAGAAAATTGGCATTGAAGAGCACGATCGCGAAGGATCGCTTCGGGTCCGCAGCGGAAATTGGGTGCGGCCAATGAATGGTCCGCTCCCGGTCACTACCCGACGAATGCCGACCGCATCCGGCACGTCCGCGTGTAACCGCAAATCGGACGTCGGTCTCTCGCGCTACGCACCGGTCCAGTATTTCGGATCGGCCGGAAACACGGATCGGCATTCGATCCGTTGGGTCGGTTCGGCCAGCGTGTCCGCGGCGCCTTGCCAAACGGCGTAGTGCGGCGCGGCGCGGTGGGCGTCCACCGCCGCTTCATCGACATACACCTCGTAAAAGTAATAGACGTTTTCGTCTTCGACATCCTGCAGCACATTGAACCGGACGCAGCCGGGCTCGTCCTGCTCGGAGCCGAGCGCATCGACTTCGATGGCGTCGAGGAAGCGCTGGCGCATTTCCGGCTTGATCTTGACCCGTACCCATTTTGCAATCATTGGACTCTCCAGATTTGTTCGGTTGAGACATGGCGAGAGAAATATGTTTAGGAACGATATGAGCGATTCGGGTCGAACACCATAACGCGCCCCGCGGGCGCGTACCGCGTTTCGAGGTTGGGGCTTCTATACCGCCCATTCATTTTCCGCTTTCCGGGTAAAGGCGAAATCATCATGCCGAACAAACGGCTTCTTATCATCGCGCACGCGCCGTCCGACAACACGGCGCGGCTGCTCGACGCCGTCGTCGACGGGGCGCGGTCCGACGCGACCCTGACCGTCGATGTCGTGGCGCTGTCGCCGTTCGACGCCGGTCCCGACGACGTTCTCGCCGCCGGCGCGGTAATCCTCGGGACGACCGAGAATCTCGGGTATATGAGCGGCGCGCTGAAGGATTTTTTCGACAGAACCTACTACCCATGCCTGGAGGAGACGCAAGGGCTCCCATACTGTCTCTATGTGCGTGCCGGTCATGACGGCACGGGCACCCGGCGCGGCGTCGAGACGATCGTGACCGGCCTTCGTTGGCGGGCGGTGCAGGAGCCACTGATATGCCGTGGAGAATGGCAAGACACCTTTGTCGACCAATGCGGTGAGCTTGGGGCCGCCATGGCCGCCGGTCTCGATGCCGGGATCTTCTAGACGGCGCATCGCGAAGAAAGACGACGGCGCGTCGCCGCGATACACTTCATCATTCCGAGCGTTTTGGGAGCCGTCTTATGCAGAACCGCCGCATCTTATTCGTGCAGACCCCCGACGGACCGGTGACACCGGCCTGCTACGATGTCCGCGACGAGCCGGTGCCCGAACCGCAAGACGGCGACGTCCTGGTGCGCAACATCTATCTGTCCTGCGATCCCTATATGCGGGGAAGGATGGGGGGCACGGCGAACTATCCAGGGTCCAAGAATTTTGCGCTCGACCAGGTGATTCCCGCCCGCGTCGTGGGACAGGTCGCGGCATCGCGCAATTCGAACTTCAAGGAGGGCGACTTCGTCTGGGGCTTCCTCGGCTGGGAACTCTTTTCCCTGGCCAAGTGCGGCGGCGATCTGCGCGCGATCGACACGTCACTCGGGCCCATTTCGCACGCCATTACGGTCATCGGTATGCCGGGGCTGACGGCGCGCGTCGGCATCCTCGATATCGGCCGGCCGAAGCCGGGCGAAACCGCCTTCATCTCCGCCGCCAGCGGCGCGGTCGGAAGCATTGCCGGACAGATCGCCAAGCTCGAAGGCTGCCATGTCGTCGGCAGCGCCGGCAGCGACGCCAAGGTCCGGCATATCGTGGACACGCTCGGCTTCGACGCCGCTTTCAACTACAAGACCGTGTCCTCGATTGGCGCGGCGCTGGACGCGCACTGTCCGAACGGCATCGACATCTATTTCGAGAACGTCGGCGGCGAGACCCTGGAGGCGGTGCTCGACCGCATCAACCCGGGGGCGCGCATCGCCGTTTGCGGCCAGATCTCGCAATACGACAACCCGGAACGCCACAAACCGAGCAATATCGGCAATGTGGAGGCGAAGGGCGCGGTGATGCAGAAATTCAGCGTTTACGACAATATGGATCAGTACGACGCGTTCCTGCCCTGGATTGCCGAGCGAATCAAGGATGGACGGATCGTCTATTTCGAGGACATCGTCGACGGCATCGACAACACCGTCGATGCGTTCATCGGCATGATGAATGGGGACAATCTGGGCAAGCGTTTGGTTCGCGTGAGCGAGGATCCGACGCGCAGCTAGTCCGCGCGTCTTTCGGGAATACCCGCATTACCGCTTCCAGCCGATCCAGTCGCAAATGGCGTCGCCCATGATGAGCTTCTTGTCGGCATCGGGAATCCAGCCGATTTCCTGAAAATGGGTGACGCATTGCCGCCACGAGCACGGCATTTTCGTGATGTCGGTGCCCCAGAACAGCCGATGGGGACCGAAGGCGTCGTACATTGCCCGATAGTGTTTATGGAGACTCCTGAACGGATAGGCGTCGTCCGCATAGAACGGGCCGCCCGTCAATTTGACGGCGACATTCGGATAGCGCGCGAGCGCCGTCAGTTCCTTCATGTTCGGGAATGCCGCGTCGCCCTTGGCGCCCCGGACCGCGCCCATATGGTCCACCATCAGCTTTAATCTCGGATGGCGCTCCGCGATCTGGCCCAGCAAAGGCAGCCAGTCGCCGGCAAGCAGGGCCAGCGGCATCTCGGCTTCCTCGGCGGCCGGCCACAGCCAATCCAGGGTCCCGTCCATTGGCCAGGTCTTGTTGTGCGGCTGGCCGAAATAAAACCGGAAACCCAGTATGCCGGGGCGCGCTTTCCATGCCGCGATATGCGATCGGCTCTCCGGCGCGTCGAGCGGGGGATTGGCCAGTATCGCAAAGCGTTCGGGATAGGCCTGTACGGCCTCGACCGCCTGCTCGTTGGAGTCCAGGTCCCAGCTTACGGGAGGATGAATGACGGCGCCGTCGACGCCCGCCTCGTCCATGCCGCGAATTGCATCCCCGACCAGAAACGGCGTTTCCAGATGGGGTGGCCTCGCAGCCCCCGTGCGCCAGAGGTGGACCTGCGCGTCGATGATCGGCATGGGGTTTCTCGGTAATTGCTATGGGCACAGCGTAGCGTTCCGGAACGGACGAGGGCAACCATGGTGCCGGCGAACAGCGCCCGGCAAATGGTGCGGTCCGCCGGAAGTGTCGCGGTCCGAACTTCAAACGGCGGAAATTGACACCGAGCGACCCTACGTGCCGATGTTTGGGCCGTTCCGGAATTGGGTGCGATGCAGATCCTCATACTTTAGAGTGGTTACGGTGGCGACTTAGACCAATTCTGACGTGCGGCGGTTCCTGAATAACATTCTATCCATCAGGAACCGCCGAACGTGTCGCTTCTCTGTTGCTTGGGTCTCGGCCCGATATCAGTGCGTCCCCGACAGAATGAAATCTCGGGGACCGTGCTGATGGATGAGGATCAAGCAATCTTCGGGTCCTTCGCAGCGATCCCCGTGTTCCTCTTTACCCGGCTGAAAAGCATATCCACCCGGTGCGAGGGACCTATCGTCGTTTGCGCCATAGGTGTGAATCCAGGTTCCCTGAATCGTGACGCCGTGATAGTCGGCCGTATGACTGTGTCTTGGGGCGGCGTGTCCTGCCTCTATCTTCACGACCATCCCGTAGTCGCCTTTCGTCCAGTCTCCCCACAATAATGCGAAATGTAGCCCTGGACCGCCTTGTTCCCAGGCAAGCTTGTCGATGGAGTGGCTGATCCGTTGATCGGCGAATGCGGAGACGGAACCGGAAGCCGCGAAAACGGCACCGAGTAAGACTGCGAACACCGCGAAGTGAGATTTAAAGGAAGTTTGATGCATCGTATTCTCCTAAATGGTTCGGCGACTGGTAATTCAGCCGCGAATGGTTGCGAATGGAGATATGATCTATTCATGATTTGAAAAAAATGCGTTGACCGGAATAAGATTTGTGCGTATTTCTCATGAATGAGCGGTCTATCGAACCTGCAGTTATTCGCGCGGGTCGTGGAGGCAGGGAGCTTCTCGGCAGCCGGGCGCTATTTGGGAGTCACGCCGTCCTCGGTTTCCCGTCAGATATCCCAGTTGGAGGGCGACCTTGGTGCGCGCCTGTTTCACCGAACCACCCGCAAGCAGAGCCTTACCGAGGCCGGTGAAATTTACCTTCGATATGCGCGAGGCATCGTTGCAGAACTCGAAGAGGCACGACTAGCGGTCAACCGGCTTTCCGACGCGCCGTCTGGCAGCCTGCACCTGACCGTTGAGGCGGATTTTGCTATGACAAATATTGCGCCGTTGCTTCCGGAGTTCCTGAAGCGCTACCCGGCGGTTCAGCTTCGTATTTCCCTCAGCTCTGGCATGATGGATCTGGTT
>JBFFGE010000083.1:0-18573 GCA_041557595.1 Alphaproteobacteria bacterium | reverse complement strand
CCGCGATAAATCCGATACGGAAGTCCTGTTCCAGATGATCCGGCGCCACGGTGTCGAACAGACGCTCCGCTCGCTCGACGGTATGTTTGCCTTCGCGTATCGCGACGGCGCCACCGGAAAGGTCACCCTGGCGCGGGATAAATTCGGCGAAAAGCCGTTATTTTATGCCCACATCCAGGGACAACTGATATTCGCTTCTGAAATCAAGGCAATCCGTTGCCATCCTGCATGTGCGGCGCTCGGATTCGATCATGACGCGCTGGCTCAGTATTTGACCTATGACTATGTCCCCGCCCCGCGAACCGGGTATCGGGAAATCCATAAGCTTCTGCCAGGTCACCTGCTGCAATTCGATGGGCAGGATATCCACCTGAGATCGTATTGGCGGATGCCCTTTCAAACCGCTCAACATCACGCCGAAATCCGCCGGCGCGGCGAAGACGCCGCCATTGACGACCTCGACGCCCGGCTTCGCCGATCGATCAAGAGCCGCCTCGTGGCGGACGTGCCGGTCGGAATATTCTTGTCGGGCGGCATCGATTCGGCCTTGATCGCGGCCCTGGCGCGCGATTATGCGCCCGGTATTTCCGCCTATACCATCAAGCTGCCCGGGGACGGTTACGACGAAACGCCCTATGCCGCGAGGGTGGCCGCGCAATTCGGCATGGCACATCATGTGCGCGAGGTCTCCGGAAAGGATGTGTTGTCGGCGCTGGACACGATCGAAGCGCTGCAAGACGAGCCGTTCAGCGATCCGTCGATTATCCCGACATATATGCTGTGCGAGACAGCGCGCCAAGACGTGACGGTCGCCCTCGGCGGTGATGGCGGCGACGAACTCTTTGCCGGCTATATCAATTTCCAGGCAAACAAACATGCGCGCCTGATGGCCCAGATTCCGGGAGGGCTCGCTTCGATGTTCCGGCGCATGACGGACGCGCTCCCGTCTTCCGACCGGTATATGGGACTGTCGTTCAAGCTGGCCCAGCTGAGCCAGGGCTTCGGCAAACCGGAACGGCATCAGCCCTTCCTGTGGATGGCGCCGTTCGATCAGAGCGCCCTTGAACGGCTCTTGACCGACGCCGTGTCCCCCGAGCAGCGTTTCGAGCCGGTCGACCGGTGGATCGCACGGCAGGGCCAGAACCATCCGCTCGATGAATTGCAGTTTCTGTTTTCGAAGATGTATCTGCCGGATGATATCCTCACCAAGGTCGACCGCGCGTCGATGTACAACAGTCTGGAAGTGCGGGCGCCGTTCCTGTCCCCCGACGTCACCGAATGCGCCCTTGGGCTACCGCCGGATTGGCGGCTGAACGGATCCAAGACCAAGTATCTCTTGCGCAAACTGGCGCTTCGCTATCTTCCCTCCGATATCGTCTGGCGTCCCAAACACGGTTTCGGCCTGCCGGTCGCCGCCATGCTGCGCGGTGCGCTGCGGGAGCGCGTTCATGACGTCCTGCTCGACGCAGGCAACCCGCTCGCCGGATCGTTCAAGCGTCCGGAAATAGAGCGATTGCTGGAAGAGCACATGGCGGGCCGGGCGGATCACCGCAAACGGCTGTGGACGCTGTACTGCCTGTTCCGCTTCGCCGCCGGCGCGCGGGTCAACCGGACGGCGCTTGCCGCATAGGAAAACCGGCCCTTCAGGCGCCGGCCGGCGCGTCCGTCCTGTCCCATCGGGCAAGGAACACATTATGCATCGCCCGGCCTGGAAGACGATTCCAGATCCGCTCGGCGATCATCAGCGGCGGTGCGAGTACCGGCTTCACCGCAAGTGGTATGCGCAAAATCATGCTGTTGAGGATGCCGAAGTATCCCGGGCCGCCGAAATACGTCAAATCCCGGCATTCGAATTTGCCGCCGCCCATCTGCATCAGCTCGTCATGGTTGAGGGCGTGCTCCGTTTCCGCATCGAAAGACGCGTCAACCCGGTACCAGGCCTTTCGCACCGCTTCCAGGAAAAACTGCGAATTGGGCTCCTGCATGATAAACATGCCGCCGGGCTTTACTAGCTTGGCGGCGTTCGCCAGGGTCTGCGGCAGATCGGCGACGCAATGGTGCAACCCGCCGATAATGAACGCCATATCGACCTGTTCCGAAATCTCGGCCGGTTTCGTCAGGTCGAGTTCATGGCATGGGAAACCCGTGCTGCGCCGGTACTCGTTGCAGGCCGACGGTGAAATATCGAAGCCGATCAGATCGATATCGGGATAGCGCGCCATCAACGAGAGAGAGTTGTGGCCGCTACCGCTGGCCAGTTCGGCCACCCGCTTGCCGTTCAAATCCAGATCCCGGCAAAGGAGCCGGAAAATGAACTCCTCCCGATACAGCATACTCGTATCGTCGTAGTAATGCCGTTCATAGATGTCGTGGATTTGTTCGTAATGGTCCCGCTGTCTTGCGCTTGCCTCCAATTTACTAGCCTCCCAAGGCGCCCAATCTGGATCGAATGCAATCGATCCGGGCGGCATGCCGTGGCGGCGCCCCGTGCGCCGTCAACAATCGCAAGAACAACAGGAAATGTAATAGCAACGATATGTTAACCAAAGATTGATACCCCCTCGTCCAGGAAATGTTTTCCCGTACAACGACCCAATTACGAGACGTCGCAAGCATGGTCCGTTCGATCCATATTCTATGGCTTCCCGCGAGTTCACGATGACCGTCGAAGAAACCAACGATCGCAGCGCGGACTTGCCCGAACTCGCTTCCGGGTCGCCGGAGCGATTCGGATATTCCTGGGATGCCTTCAACGATCTGACGCGCCAGCAAGAAGAACAGTTCCGGCGCTGGACGTCCCATCTCGACCCGGCCTGCGATTGGCGCGGCAAGACATTCCTCGATGTCGGGTGCGGTGCGGGCCGCAACAGTTACTGGCCGATGACATACGGCGCCGCCGGCGGTCTGGCGATCGATGTGGACGAAAGGTCCCTTGCCGCCGCCCGCAGGAATCTAACTCAGTTTCCAACGGTCGACGTCCAATACGCCAGCGCCTATGAAATCCCGGCGAGCGATCGCTTCGACATCGTCTACAGCATCGGCGTCATCCACCACTTGGACGACCCGCAGCGGGCCCTGCGGAATATGACCGAAGCCGCTAAACCCGGCGGAAAGGTTTTGATCTGGGTCTACGGGTACGAGAACATGGAGTTTTATGTGAACGTTCTCAACCCGATCCGGAATGCCCTTTTCAGCAAAATGCCGCTCGGTCTCCTGCGCCTTGTGGCCCATCTCCCGACGTCCGCCTTGTGGCTTTTGCTGCGGCTCGGGTTCACGCCAATAGAATATTTCAGGCTGCTCCGGACGTTTCCGTACAAGCACCTGCATCACATCGTCTTCGACCAAATGCTGCCGAAGATCGCGAATTATTGGACGCGCGCCGAAGTCAAGTCGCTGATGGAAGATTGTGCGTTGACCGACATTCAGCTGGATTGGGTCAACGAGATGTCCTGGTCCGCCATTGGAACGCGGGCGATCGACTGACCATGACCGACACCGCCGCAAAATTCGGCCGCCCCTCGCCGATTCAGGGAACCGTCGCGCGGAGCCGCACGAACTGGCTGTTGGCAATCTTTTATCTGGCATTGACCGGCCTGGCGTTGATGCCGGTCCTGTCGACCACGATCCCGCCGCTGGTCGACTACCCAAATCATCTCGCCCGCATGCATATCCTGAACGCCTGGGAAAACACACCTTCGCTGCAGGGCAACTATGACCTGAATTGGCGTCTCCAGCCCAATCTTGCGATGGACCTCCTGGTGCCCTTCCTGGCGCGTTATATGTCCATCTTCGATGCGGGGCGGATCTTTATTGCCGCGACGATTTTGCTCGTCCTGCTATCGCCCCTCTGTCTCCGCTGGACCCTATACCGTGAGATCGGTGTCTTCCCGGCCCTGCTGTTCCTCGTTGTCTACAATCATGTTCTGCACTGGGGCTTCCTGAATTACCTGTTCACCGCCGGATTGGGGGTCCTGGCCTTCAGCGGTTGGATCGCAACCCGCGAGCACGCGGCGTGGTCCCGCGCCGCCCTTTTCTCCGTGGTTTCGCTGATCCTGTATTTCGGACATTTGATAGGACTGATGGTGTTCGGATTGCTCGTGCTCGGTTATGAGGTGCAACTGACCTTGCGCCGCGGGTGGCGGCACGAGAGCACGGTCATGGATTGGCTCGTCAGCGCGGGACAATTCGTCGTGCCGGGTATTTTGTTTATCCTATGGGCATTAAACAATAATTCGACCCATAAAGCCGCGACCGTCTACGGCACGATCCCCAGCAAAATGACCGCACTTCTGTCACCGGTCCATTTCGGCATGCCGGTACTCGATATGCTGACCGCGCTGTTTCTGGGATCGCTGATCGTCTACTGCCGCGGGCATCGAAAAGCCACGTTTGCCGCGGATCTAAATTTGCCGCTGGTGGTGCTTGCCGCCGCGGCGGTCGTCATGCCCACGATGTTATCGGATGTGTGGGGTGCCGATTTACGATTGCCGATCATTGTTGCCTGTATCCTGATCGTCGGGACCCGGTTCGATGGCGACGCAAAGAAGCCGCTCGGCGTCATTGCCTCAATCCTGGTGCTCCTGTTTTCGATCCGGATCCTATTCGTCATGGACCTCTGGCATGGCGTCGATCGCAATTATTCGGAATTCAGGCAGGCGGTTCGCTCCATTCCATCCGGCGCAACGGCATTCGTGATCGGCGACAAGTCCGATGCGTCGAAAACCCTCAGGCCGTATCACGCCGCCATGTACTGGCATATGGCGACGATCGCCGTGATCGAACGCTCCCTTTTCGTCCCGACGTTGTTCACCGGGCATACAACCGTCAAGGCGTCGGCCACGCGTCTGCCGCTGGACTCGCCAAACGGAACGCCGGTCGCGCGATCCGTCCTGGCAAAATCCGCGGACCCGGCAACATCGCCTTATAAACAGGGACATCAGGTCTCGCGCTACAACCGGCTTTTCTGGATCGGTTGGCCGGAAACCTTCGACTACATCGTTTCAATTCGTTTCGACAATACCGAGAATCCCGAACCCGGCAGATTGGAACGAATCCATCAGGGTTCCTTCTTCGACCTCTACAAGGTGCGAAGACCCTGACGGACATCGGTTAACCGACGCTAAATCATTTCACCGTATGGTGAAAATTCAGATTGAGGGCGGACTTGTCAGGCGTTCGCTGGCCCCCTCGAACGATCAAGAATTGGCGACCCGAGGCTAGGATGCAGTCCGGAACACCTTACAGGGAAATTTTCCCGACCTTCACGGACCGGGCAAACCTGCCGATCTATTACCTGATCGCGGTACTGGTCGGGTATGCGGTGCTGTCACGCTTCCTGTATGGCCCATATGTCCCTCATTTCGGCGGTTTTCGCTTCATACCGGCGTATCTGATCGTCGGTGCGATCGCGCTCAGCGGCGTGAAGATTTCCTATGCCGACGCCACCCGGTCGTTCCGGATACTGGTTCGCGCAATCATCAGTTTCGCACTTTTCTATGTCGTGACCAGTCGCTTCTCCGTCTCGGATGCCCTGGTCGCCGACAAGCCATTTGCAAATTTCGAGATCAACCAGGCCTGGCTGGTTGCCGCAATCTGCGGCGTCCTGGGCTATTTCCGGCCGAGTTTCGCAATCGTTACGTTGCAATACATCGTATGGCAAAAACGGCAGTTGATGGACGTCTTCGGCCTGGCGGTCGACTGGCTCGATTACTTTACCCTGATCGAGACCGGAACGGTCCTTATCGTCGGCTATCTGATCTACGCCGGCTTCCGGAAGGTCGTCGATATCGACCCGCAAGCGGGAAATATCCCGCCCTCTTCCGGCGTCGGAACGGCGAAGGGCATGGTGATCCATCCCGTCGACATGCTGGTCCTTGTCGCGGTCGCCTTGCATTTCGGCAATTACTTCTACGCCGGCTTCATAAAAGCCTATATCGGTTCGGACCCCACATTCTGGTTCCGCGAAAACCCAACGCCGTTTTTGACCCTGGCCGCCCTTGAATCGAAAGTCCTGCCGCTCTCGTTCAGCCAAGGTCTCACGGCATTCGCCTATCAGACGATGGACAAGATTTTTCCCTACACCAATTTCGCGACCATCGCCGTGCAGCTTTTCGCCCTCTTCGCGGTCATTCGCGTCCGTTGGGCCATCTACACCACGCTTGCCTATGACGCGCTGCACCTCGGCATTTTTGTTCTGACGGGGATTTTCTTCTGGAAGTTTATCCTCCTGAACCTGGCCATCGTCGCGGCGCTGGCGACCATACGCACGAAAAAGATGTCGGTGGTCTTGCAATCGTTCCTTTGCTTTGTCGTGGTCACATCACCTTTTGTCTTTCACATTTTCCCGTCCTATGCCTGGCTGGATTCACGATCGATGAACGTCGTCCGCCTCTTCGCCGTGACCGAGGACGGTGAGGAAGTGCAGGTTCCCTCGAACTACTTCCTCGGCCTCTCCGTGACCTTCACCCAGCATCGTCTCGTTTGGCCGGAAAAAGGCCCTGTCACCACCGAAAGTTGGGGCGTGGCAAAGAGCATGGATGAGATGCGCCAGGGCCTGTCCTGCGAATGGGGACACGAGACGGGCGACCTGCCGACGGCAACGTTCTTCTACCCGAAAGAACATATTTCACGCCTGATCCGCCGCTACCACGGGCAAGCGCTTACCATGCTCGACGACAAGGGGAGATTTGAGTACGACCTCTACCCGCACCACATATTTTCCATGCCATGGTCGTTCCAGGACTTCAGAACGCTGGATAAGCGGCGCATCAAAGCATACCGCTATGAAACCGAAACGCTGTGTCTCGGCTTCGAAAACGGCAAGCCCCAGCATCGCCGACTTTGGTATGACACATTCGAAATACCACTCGGCTGATCGGGGTCACATCGAAAATGCCCAGCGAGACAATCCCTGTCCCCAAACGTAAGAACGCGGTCCTTTCGATTTCGTTCCTCTATATGCTGACGCTGTGCGTCGCGTACAAAGCCGTATCCAGCATCCTGTACGCGTTTCACGCCGACGGCGAATTGACCTGGCTCGTCTACGGCGTGACCCTTGCGATTGTCGGGCTCGGCGCGAGGACAAGCTATGCGGAAACAACCCGTTCCTTCAAAATTCTTCTGCGGTCGATCACCTCGATCGTCCTCCTCTATATCGTTTTCAGTAACATCCACTATCCCGACAGCCTGACGAGCGGCAACGCGACCACGTATTTCGAGTTGAACGTGTTGTGGTGGATCGCCACCGTGTGCGGCCTCATCGGCCTGGTCCGGCCGAGCTTCGCCATCGTGCCGCTGATATTCGTCGTCTGGTACAAGTACCAAACCAGCTACCTGTTCGGGCTCAATGTCAGCCCGCTCGACTACACCGCCGTGATCGAAACCGGCATCGTTCTCGTCGTCGGTCTCCTGGTGGTGCCCTTGTTCCGGCGCTTTGCGGATTTGGATGCACAGCTGGAGCAGGAAACGCGCACGGAGTCCACCGCCGCGATGCGCGGTACCGCCCGGCTGGATCCGATCGATCTGCTGGTCCTCACCGCCGTCGCGTTGCATTTCGGAAATTACTTCTATGCCGCTTTGATCAAGGCCGGCCTCGGGGATAATCCGCTTTATTGGGTGCTGGAAAATCAAACACAGTATCTCATCCTTGCCGCCGAGCGGTTGAACGCGCTGCCGATTTCGTTCAGCGAGTGGCTCACGAGCCTGTCGATCGAAGGATTTACGAACCTCCGGCTGGTCGTAAATCTGGCGACCATCAGCATTCAGTTTTTCGCTGCCATCGCGTTGATCCGCATACGCTGGGCCATCATCATAACCGTCATTTACGATATTTTTCACCTCGGGATCTTCGTCCTTACGGGCATATTCTTTTGGAAATTCATCTTACTGAACCTCAGTATCGTCGCCGCGCTGACACCGATCCGGCACGTCGTGCTTTCGCAATCGAACCGTCGCGTGCTCGTGACAACCGTCCTGCTCTCGCCGTTGATTTTTCAGATCCTGCCATCCTTCGCCTGGCTCGATTCGCGGTCGATGAACCATGTCCGCATTCTTGCGGTAACCGACGACAATCGGGAACTGGAAGTCCCATCGAACTATTTCCTCGGCCTGTCGGTGACCTTCGCTCAGCAACGGCTGGTCTGGCCGAAACACGGGCCGTTCCCGACCTGGACCTGGGGAACGACACGCATCCAGGAAGACATGGAGCGCGGTCTCGAATGCGATTGGCCGCTCAAGGGCAATGCGCCACGCGAAACCGCCTACTATCTACCGCAGGCGCAAATCACCGATGTAATCCGCAAGCATCACGCACTCATTTTGCATAATCTGAATTCCGACGGGCGCATTGCCTACGACTGGTATCCGCACCACATCTTTTCCATGCCGTGGCGGAGCCAGGAATTTAACGCGCTCGACAAGCGACGGATCGTCGCCTACCGATATGTCGTCGATGCGGTCTGCATGGACCATATCGACGGTACACCGAGATACGACACGAAATGGTCCGCGAGTTTTGACATCCCAATCGCAAATCGACCCTGAAGCCTGGCTGGTCTATGATGGCGAATGCCCGTTCTGTTCCGCCTATATTCGCTTCCTGAAGTTTCGCGAAAGCGCCGGCGCCGTCGAATTGATCGATGCCCGTGCCGGCGGTCCGGTGGTTGACGAAATCATTGCCGCCGGTCTCGATCTCGACGAAGGCATGGTCCTGAAGATGGCCGGCCGCTTCTATCATGGCGACGATTGCATCCACGCGCTGGCTTTGATGAGCGGTGAGTCGACGGTGTTCAACCGATTCAACGCCTGGATCTTCAAATCCCCCGCCCGCGCCCGCCTGCTGTATCCGATACTGCGCACCGGGCGGAACGCCGCCTTGCGCTTGTTGGGACGGCGGAAACTATCGCATAGCGGCGAAAAAGTGCCGGCCGGCCCGCAATAAACCGGCCGGCCTTCAGCCGGTCTGTTTCCAATAGCTGTCCTTGAGCGCGATCTTGCCGTCGCGAATTTCGTAGATATCGAGGCCGCGCCGGTCGACCTCCCGGCCGTCGCGGGTCTTTCCCGTCGCGCGAAAGCTGCCGAAGACCTTGTCCTGCGTTATCGTCACCTCGGTCTCGGAAAACCGCATTTCCGCAATCTCCCGATCGCGTTCCTGCAACGCGGCGCGCACTTCCTCCTTGCCGCGCACGATCCGCCCGTCCGGCCTGTCCGGACCCTCGGCGAGACGCCATTCGAAGTCATCGGTGACGCAGGCCAGGATACCGTCCACATCGCCCTTGTTGAATGCCTTGCCGAATTCGCGCAACAGCGCCATCACCGCCTTGTCGTGCTCGCTCATTTCGCCGCTCCCCCTACTTGTCTTCCGCCGCATACGGGGGCGGTTTAAAGTAGCGCGGATAGGGGCCGATGGCCGTCATATCCACTTCGATCAACGCCGGCCCGTCGACCGCAAGCGCCGTCGCCACCTTGTCGCCGAGCTCCGACGCCTTTGCGACCTTGCCGTAATGCATCCCCGCCACTTTCGCCAACTCTTCCAGCTTGGGTCCCTGAAGGTCGTGGAAGAAGTTGCGTCCCCCGTACAGCGCATCCTGAATATGCCGGATCACGCCATAGCCCTTGTCGTTCATTACCAGGAAGACGATATCGACGCGCTCCTGCACCGCCGTCCAGAGCTCGGTAAGATTGAGAAAAAAACCGCCGTCGCCGCACATGCACACCACCTTGCGGCCGCCGCCGCCAAGCGCCGCGCCGATGCCGAGCTGCATGCCCGGGCCGATCGCCGCCCCGATCGGATAGATGTTCTGGCTCGGCTCATAGAGCGGGAAAATCCGGTTGCCCCAGGTGCTGTTCGACAGGGTGATGTCACGGACGAAGATTGCGTCTTTCGGCATTACGTCGCGCAAATCCGTCGGGAAGGTGTCATACGGTGCCATCGACTTGCGATAATTCTCGGTCGTCGTCTCCTTGAGCACAGCGAACTCGTCGCCATATCCCGATTCCACCGTAAGCTTGCCGTCGAGCTTATTCGCCAGCGCATCCAGGGTGGCTCCGGCATCCGCGCAAACGAAGATTTCCGAAGAGTAGGTGCGTCCGTCCGCTTCCGGGTCGATATCGATCTGGACACGGTTTTTCGGAATTTCCAACGACATATCCGCCGTCTCGTGGCCGCGCAGCCGGCAGCCCGCCACGATCAGCAGATCGACGGTCTTGTAATACTCCAGCACTTCCGGCGTGGCATTGATCGGCCCGAGCGTCATGGGATTGTCTTCCGGCAGCGCACCGCGCCCATTCCAGCTGCAGACGTGCGGGATGCCCATCTCGGCCAGCCGGCCGATCGCCGAATGCGCTCGCTTCGCGCCGTTGCCGGTCCACAGCAGCGGCCGCTTCGCCTTCGCCACGCGCGCCGCCAGGGCGTCCAGCGCCGCGGGGTCTGGCAGCGCCGGCGCCGGGATCGGCAAGGTCAAATTATCCAGGGCGGCGGGCCGGGGTATTTCCGCGCGCTGAATGTCGATCGGAATTTCGACACTGACCGGTCCCATAGGCGGGATCAGGGCGTCCGTCGCCGCACGGATCAGGGTTCCCAGCGCGGTTTCGGGCGAGCGCACCCGATACGCCGATTTCGAAACGGACGCCAACATGCCGAGCTGATCATAGACGTCATGGACCGTTCCTTGCCGCCGATCGATATTCCCGGTCGCGGTCTGTCCGGTCAGGTGCAGCACAGGCGATCCCGCGAACCGCGCCTCGACCAGCGCCCCGCAGGCGTTCGACGCGCCGGGACCGGTACTGGTGAACATCACGCCCAATTCGCCGCTGGCCCTCGCATAGGCGTCGGCCATATGCCCCGCGCCGGCCTCGCCCCGCGCCATCACGAAACGCAGCAGATTGCCGCGCCCGATCGCGTCGAGGATCGGAATGTTGTGGACGGAGATCACGCCGAAGGCGGTCGTCACGCCGATTTGCTTGAGAAATTCCGCGACCAGATCGCCGACCTTGATGGTGTCCGTTATACCCTGTTCCCGTACTGTCATGGTTTCGCCGGCAGGTTAGCAGAGAGTTGCCCGGCTTTCACAACCCCTCCGGTTGGCAGATTGCCGGAATTGCCGTTTGATACGCATAGACATGGGGAGAAACGACATGGCAGATCGACTTCTCGACGGCCGCACGGCGCTGGTGACGGGCTCCACCAGCGGGATCGGCCTCGGCATCGCCACCGCGCTCGCGGAACAGGGATGCGCGCTCGCGATCAACGGATTCGGCGATGCCGCGAAAATCGAACAAATCCGCATTGGCTTGGCCGAAGACCATCATGTCGACGTGCGGTATTTCGACGCCGACCTGGTCGATCCAGAGCAAGTGGCGGTACTTGTCGAACGGGCCACCGACGCTTTCGGCAAGATCGACATCCTCTGCAATAACGCGGGCGTCCAGTTCGTATCGCCGCTCGTCGATTTTCCGACCGAAAAATGGGACCACATCATCGCGCTCAACCTGTCGGCGGCGTTCCATGGGACGAAAGCCGTGCTGCCGCAGATGATCGAACGGAAATGGGGCCGGATCATCAACACCGCCTCGATCAACGGCATGGTCGCCACTGCGCAGAAGGCCGCCTATGTCAGCGCCAAGCACGGCCTGATCGGATTGACCCGGGTAACGGCGCTGGAAGTCGCCGAACTCGGCATCACCTGCAACGCGATCTGCCCCGGCTCCGTGCTGACGCCGCTTAGCATGAAGCAGAGCGAAGACATTGCGGCGGCCGAGGGCATCAGCGTCGAGGAAGCGATCCGGCGGAGACTGCATCAATCGCAGCCCAACAAACGCCACGTCGAGACCAGCGAAATCGGCGCCCTGGCCGCCTTTCTCTGCAGCGAGGGCGCACGCTCGATCACCGGCGCAACCCTGCCGGTGGACGGCGCCAAGACGGTAGACTAGCGGCGGCAACACCATCCGGGAGCCGACGGCCAGGTCAGCCGTCGGGCCACGCCGGCGGATGGGTGCCCAGCGGCACCACCGGACGGGTCCAGCGCATCGGCGTCTCGGACAGGCCGATCGGCGGCACCACATGGGTCAAGCGGCCGAATGGCGACTCGCTCTCGGTCAGCAAGTCGGCGACATCCGCCGCTGTCGGATCCGGCAACGTCCGCCCATCGACGCCGATGTCGAGCCGGCCCAGCCCTTTGACCCAATGCCCGGTTTGCGCCAGCGACAGGCGGACCAGCCAACTGCCGCCTTCCCGCGCGCGCCGCGCCAGCGCGATTATCGCACCGAAGGCGGCGAGATATCCCGTCACATGATCCAGCGCCTGGGCAGGTAAATGTTTCGGCGCGTCCCCATCGCCCCCTTCATGGGCAATGCCGCTCGCCGACTGCACCAGACTGTCGAAGCCACGGCTGTCACTCCACGGGCCGGCATGGCTGAACGCGCAAAGATCGACGCAGACGATACCGGGCCGCGCCGCGGCCAGCGCTTCGGGCGTGAAGCCGTGGCCCGCGATAGCGCCCGGTCGGTACGCCTGTACGAAAATATCCGCCGCACCGGCCAATGCCATCAGACGATCGCGATCGGCTGCCGCGCGCAGGTCGAGATGGGTCGACAGCTTGCCCAACCCCGTGTCGATCACCAGGGTTTCGACGGACGGCAGATGCGGACCCGCGACGCGCATCACTTCTCCGCCGAACCCTGCCAGCAGCCGGCCGCAGACCGGGCCCGCCAGGACGCGCGTGAGATTGAGCGTCCGAATGCCCGCGAGCGGCCGATCGAGCGGCCCGTGCGGCTCACGCAAGGGTTCGGGCGGCGCGGCGCCGATCTTGACGATCTCGAACAAGGGCAACCCCGCGACCGCGATGCCCTGCGGATGGGCCGCCCACTCATCGGCGCTGCGGATCATACGAGCGCACATATTGGCCTCGGCGAGCGCCGTCTCCAGCGCCTCCGCCTCCCAGCCGTCGATGGCCGTCGCGACCGCCGCGCGGTCGTCTGCGCAGCCGAGCACCTTCAGCACGCCGTCCCGATGATGCGGAAAATTCGTGTGGAGCTGAATCCAGCGCCCGTCGCCCGCCTGATAAAACCCGGCAATCGGACTCCAGGGATCCGCCGGCGCATTGTCGCCGACCCGCAAATAGCGTTCGCTGCGAAGCGCCACCGCGGCCGTCCGCGTGTCGACCGATACCCCCTGCCGGCCGCGCCCCCGAAGCTCCCAGAGGTCCGCCGCCGCGAGACCGACCGCCGCCAGGGCACCCGCCCCCGCCGCCTCGATCAGAAAATTGGTCGGCAGGATCGGATCGCGCTCGGTCAAATCCAGCGCTTCCGACGCCGCCAGCGGCCGACTAGCCAAGCGCAGTATGTCATGCAGTGCGGAAGCTGAGTTTGTCATCGCTGCCCTTTCCGTCGGAGAACCCTGAAATGCTGCAATGCAGCAAAGCCGATTCGGTGCGATCCGTCAACGCCTGCCCTGGCATGGCAAATATCGGATCGGCACGGTCGTTTGACGCTGCCGCCTGGTTTGGAGACACTCGCGGGCGGTGCAAATTTCCGGAGGACTACACCATGGCGCGCTACGAGCAATCGCTGATCGACGCAGCCTACCCCTATTGGGAAACCGAGGCGGAAATCGCCAGCCGATTTTTTGCCAAAGCGACCGACGAGGACCACATCTTCTATCTCCGGGCGCAACTCTGGAAAGAGCTCAATCCGGTCGACGGATTTTTCAATGGTTTGCATCGCGAGCTTGCCAATCTGGTCGAACTGTTTCCGCGGGTCGACAAGGATGTCGATCGCCATCACTACCACTTTTTGCTCGAACAGCTGACCCAGGAATTCAACCACTACGTCCTGCTCGCCGATATTTTCGAGCATTTGGTCAAACGGCCGATATCGCCGGACGACACGGTGCAACTGCCGCAGGAAAAGAAGCTGGGCGACGTACGGCGCGCCTATGTGGAGGGCGGGTCGGACCTCGATCGCGCCGCGGTCGGCCTGACCGAAGGCGGCGGCGCGCGGCTGTTCCGCGAAGGCGCCAAGCTGCGCGGCAGCACCGTCAACGACATGACCGCCAAGGCGATGAAAACCATCTTCGACGACGAGCAGGACCATTATCACGAGCAAGCCCGGGAAGCGGCCGGGCTGATCCGTTCCGACGCCGATCTCGAACGCATCATCGAGGCGGTTCGCGCGATCAGCCGCCAGCGCGTCGCCATGCGAAACGAGATGTTCCGGGAGGTGATGACGGATGCGGAAATCGAGGCGTTCATTGCCGCTCGCCAACAGGACAGCGCCACCGAGCGGGCCAACAAATAGATCGGACACGACGCCATGGCACCCCTTCCCCTTACCATCGCCTGCTGGGATTACGACCGCACGCGGCCGCTGCTCGACGGCCGCGTCACCGTCGAGGGATGCGACGCAACGTTCCTGACCATGCCGATCGAGGAAATGTTCACCCGGGCGCTGACCCACGGCGAATTCGATGTGAGCGAACTCTCCTTCAGCAATTTCATGGTCCAATGCGACCGCGGCGAAAACGCCTATAGCCTGATCCCGGTCTTCCCGTCCCGCAGCTTCCGGCATTCCGCCTTTTTCATTCGTACCGATCGGGGCATCGATACGCCCGAGGATTTGAAAGGCCGCCTGGTGGGCGTGCGGGAATACACCATGACCGCGGCAGTCGTGGCCCGGGGCATTTTGGCCGACGAATACGGTGTTGCGTCCGAGGATATCCGCTGGTGCATGGGCGATGTGGACGTGCGCGAAAGGAACCGGATCGATGCGCCGAAGCTCGCCCGCGACATCGAGGTCACGGTGGCGCCCGACGGCGAATTCCTCGATTCGATGCTGCGTTCGGGAGAAATCGACGCGCTGCTTGCCTATAAGCCGCCGCCCTGTTTTCTCCGCAACGCCCCGCATATCGGCAGGCTCTTCCCGGATTACGCCCGGGACGAGAAGGCCTATTTTCAGAAAACCGGGATCTTTCCGATCATGCATCCCGTCGGGGTCAAGACGGAACTGCTGAAACAGCACCCCTGGCTGGCCGATAATTTGTGCGCCGCGTTCGACCAGGCCAAGACGATCGCCATGGATGATCTCCAGGCGGTGCAGGCCCTCAAGATCGCCCTTCCCTGGCTGGCGGAGGCGGTCGGCGAGACGGTCGCGATCATGGGGCGGGACTACTGGCCGTATGGGATCGAGGCCAATCGCCCGGCGCTCGAGGCACTGACCCGTCACGCCCATGAACAAGGCGTCACGGCGCGCCGGCTTACCCTGAAAGAGATGTTCGCGGGACAGGAGTAAATTTGTCCGTAACGATAGGAATATTTAGACAAATCAACAAATCATTTCACTATTTCTTCAATTTATCTCAAAAGTATTAGTCGCGTTCGGCTTCCCCTATACTCGAAAGTCCTACATCCATTGGGGATTTCTACTCGGGCTGCTAAAGGGTCGGCCCGGCCCGCCAATCACCCGTCGAGGCATCGGAAGCGCGATGAGAGAAGGTATTTCGAACATGCTGTACTCGGCTCGCAAATTTGCGATTCGGTGGCGTTGGGTCGGTATCTGCGCCCTCGCCGCGGCGACGGCCGCGACCCTTCTTTCGGTATCGCACTGGACCCTCTCCTTCGCCGGTCTGCAAAACCATGCGTGGCCCCTGCCCGCCGCCGGCGCGCTCTTCACGCTCGTTGCCGGCATGGTCGGCCCGGCGCTGCACCGCCGCATCTTCATCAACGGCCCGGTGCGACGGCGGCCCTCGATCGGGATGGGCCGGCGGCGCGCGCCGACGATCCCCACCAATGCCGGCATGGGCATCGTCACGCTCGACGGCAACGAAATCATCGAGATGGTCAATCCCGCCATCGAGGCGATGTATGGCAACGAAGCCAACGAGATGATCGGGTTGCACGTTCGCCACATGTTCAGCGAGATGTGCGAGAAAGCCCCCGGCTGGCGGAACAATTCGCTTCTCGATGCGGTCGACGGGGCCTACGAGACCGTCGCGGTGCGGCGCAGCGGCAAGGCCTTTCCCGTCGAACTCATCGTCAGCAAGGCGCCCGCGAGCAGCGTGCAGCGGGTGACGCTGTTCGTGCGCGATTTGAGCGCGTACCGGCAGCAGCAGATGGCGCTCGAACATCAGGCGATGCACGACGACCTGACCGGGCTCGCCAACCGCTCGCTGTTCTTCAACCGGTTGCGGTCGACCATCGATAAATCGGCGGATCAGCATGGCGCATTCTCCGTCCTGTTGCTCGATCTCGACCGCTTCAAGGAGGTCAACGACACGCTGGGACATCCGATCGGCGATCGCCTGCTGCAGGCCATCGCCAAGCAGCTCGCCGTCCTGAAGCCCGAAGACGCCACCCTGGCCCGCTTTGGCGGCGACGAATTTTGTATTCTCCTGCCGGATGCCGGAGACGAAACCGTTGCCGTCGAACTGTCAAAATCGATCATCGATGTGTTGCGCAAGCCCTTCGAACTGGACGGCGTCAATCTCGAGGTCGGCGCCAGCATCGGCATCGCCCGATATCCCGATCACGGGACCGAGGCCAGCGACCTGATCCAGCGCGCCGATGTCGCGATGTACGACGCCAAACACAGCCAATCGGGGTTCGCCTTCTATGACGCCGAAAAGGATCGCAACAGCGTGCGTCACCTCACGCTGACTGGCGATCTGCGCCGCGCGGTTCAGGAAAATCAGCTGTTCCTGCATTTCCAGCCGAAGATTCGCATGCGCGGCGGCAAGCTGATCGGCGTCGAAGCGTTGGTGCGCTGGAACCATCCGGAGCACGGCTTTATTCCGCCCGACGAATTCATCGATCACGCGGAGCAGACCGGCCTGACTGCGCCGCTGACCGACTGGGTTCTGAATGCCGCGCTCCGTCAATGGTCGGCCTGGCAGCGTCGGGGCCTCGTCCTGGATATGGCGGTCAACCTGTCGCCGCGGATGCTCCATTACGGCGATATTGTCGGAATGATCGGCCGGCGGCTCGCAAAATGGGATATGCCCGCGGATCGCCTGGTTATTGAGATCACCGAGAATGCCTTGATGATCGATCCGGTGCGGTCGCGCGAGGCCGTCGCAGCGCTTCGCAAGATGGGCGTTCGCATCGCCATCGACGATTTCGGAACCGGTTATTCGTCGCTCAGCCTGCTCAAGGAACTGTCCGCCGAGGAACTCAAGATAGACAAAAGCTTCGTCCTGGAGATCACCGAAAACGAGAACGACCGCACGATCGTGGAATCCACCATTGCGATGGCGCACAACCTGGGACTGACCGTCGTGGCCGAAGGCATCGAATCCGAAGACGCCCTTGTTATGCTGCGGCGGATGCGATGCGACGTGGGTCAGGGATTTCACATCGGCCGTCCCATGGCGCCGGCGGACTTCGACAAGTGGATGGTCGATACCGCACGGCAACCGGCCGCCGCACGGCGGCCGAAGCGCGCCCGCAAGAAGCCTGCATCGTCCACGGAACGGATCTCGCTCCCATTGCCGCGACGGCCGCCGTATAGCCCGCCGTAAGACCGCCACAGCCGCTATGCGCGCGATTACGGCGTCGCGCGCGCAGGCAGCGAAAGCAGGTATTCGACCACCGCCTTGCGATCCTGCACGGTCCAATGGCTGCTGCCTTCTTCGATGACTTCGGCCATCGCGCCGCCGATCACGTCGCCATCGGGCAGCCCACCGGACTCGAGCAATTCCAGCAAATCCGTCTCGCTCCATTTACCGATGCCCTGGCGGGTATGCGGCGTGATGTTGGGCACCGGCTTGCCTTCCGGGCCGGCACGGGTACCGGCCAGGGCGTAAGCCTCGCCGGTTGCGCCGAAATAATTCCGGGCGGTGTGGCATTCGCCGCAATGGGACGGTCCGTTGACGTTATAGGCGCCGCGGTTCCACGTGGCGCTCCTGGTCGCATCCGGTTTGAATTCGCCCGGGGTGAAAAACAGCAGCTTCCAGCCGAACATCAACAAGCGAATGTTGAACGGAAAGGCCATGTCATGCGGCGGCACGGCCTTGCGGACGGGCGGCAGCGAGTCCAGGTACGCCTTGAGATCCACGAGGTCGCGCCGGTTCATCCGCGTATAGGAGGTGTAGGGAAAGGACGGATAATAGTGCTCGCCCTTGGGCGACACGCCCTGCGTCATCGCCTGGACGAAATCCTCCGTCGACCAACCGCCGATTCCGGTTTCACGGTCGGGCGTAATGTTCGGCGTATAGAAGGTGCCGAAGGGCGATTTCAGGGCCAAGCCGCCGGTCAGTGGCGCGCCCTTGTTTTTCGCGTCCGTATGGCAGGCCACGCAGCCCCCGAGACGCATTACATAGGCGCCGCGGGTCGGATCGCCCTTATCTTCTTCGACGTTGGCCGCGTCCGCCAGACCGACGGATGCCAACACGGCGAGCAATCCGCCGATCAATCCAGATATTCTCATAGGATCATGCTCGCATATCGATTGAAACGATGCACCAATGGTTCGCCCCCACTGCCGGCGCTAACGCAGCGTGCGCCCATTCGGGCGCACAGAAGCTGCTCTATCTTTATAGAAACGATCAACTTTTCTGCCATTAATTGATTCCAATTAAAGGCAGAT
>JBFFGE010000082.1:0-18810 GCA_041557595.1 Alphaproteobacteria bacterium | reverse complement strand
TGATCTGGATCAGCGTGGATCGATTGACAAGCGGCAATATTGAAACTGCTGCGGTGAGGAGCCGCGATAGGTGAAGTACCGGTGAACCGTCCTTTGGGCGGGGTAGCTGAGCAACGAGGTACCTATCACTTGCGATGATCCGCCGTGACAGGGCCCGCAGGCGGCTATCCCTAGCGCTGCAGGAGGAGACTCCGGAAGTGGAAGGGGTGGCGCTGCGGGTTTCTGTTTTTGTCAGGCGCGGCACTCGGAAAAAAATCTGGAACGACTCATTCAAGATGTGTTGGCTCGGCATCTTCGCATAACAAACATTTCACCAAGGGGAAGTAATGGCGACACGAGATAATCCTGCGGCATCGCGCAACCCGATATCCGGGCAACGCCTGAAACATGACGACGTCGCAAGGCTCGTCGGCGACCTGGAAGATGTAAAAATAGTCGAAATTCTGGCGATTGCGCCTACTCTCGAAGAATTGGAGGAAGCGGTGGCGTGGGCGGAATCCGAAAGCGACGTCATGGGAAAGCTCGAGAAATCGCTAAGCGGTGCGGCCGCCCGCGTTTACGAAATTCTCATGACCCGAAAAGATCTTGGCGAAGACGAGCGGCGATGCTGACGACCCGCTACGATTAATGCCATACCGGTGAGCAATGACGCTCGTTCATTCGCCGGTTGGCCCTACCTTGGCCGCCGATTCGAAGGCGCGCATCAGATCCATCGGGAGCGGAAAGATGATGATCGAGCTTTTATCGCCGACGATCGATTGCAGCGTGGTCAGGTAGCGGAGCTGCAGCGCCTGGGGATTGGAGGAAAGCACTTCCGCAGCTTCGAAGAATTTCTGCGATGCCTGCAACTCACCTTCTGAGTCGATCACCTTGGCGCGGCGGGTCCGCTCCGCCTCGGCCTGTTTGGCGATGATGCGGATCATGCTCTCGTCCAGGTCGACATGCTTGAGTTCCACATTGGTTACCTTGATCCCCCAGGCGTCGGTTTGCTTGTCGAGAATTTGTTGGATATCGGCGTTGAGACGTTCGCGTTCGGCCAGCATCTCGTCTAACTCATGCTGTCCCAGGACAGAACGCAAGGTTGTCTGGGCAAGCTGCGTCGTGGCGGCCAGGAAATCTTCTACCTGGATGACGGCCTTTTCGGCGTCGAGCACGCGGAAATAGACCACGGCATTGACCTTTACCGAGACGTTGTCGCGCGAGATCACGTCCTGCTCCGGCACGTCCAGAACACGCGTGCGCAGATCGACGCGCACCATACTTTGAATGACCGGCAGAACGATGATTAGACCGGGCCCTTTGACCTTCCAGAACCGTCCGAGCAGGAACACGACCGCGCGTTCGTATTCGCGCATGATGCGGAAGGAATAAAAGACGATGAATATGGGAATCAGGACAATGACGGCCCACGACTGATCGATGATCCAGTTCATTGCAATGGTCTCCTGCGCTATTTCTCGGGTTCGACGATAAGGGTCAGCCCGTCTATCTCGCCGATCCGCACCTTGTGGCCGGGTGCTAGTGGCTGCTCGGATCGCGCCTGCCAGATTTCACCATGGGTACGAATCCGTCCCTCATGACCCGACCACTCGATAACTTCGCCGTTGGCGCCGAGCATTTCCTCTAGTCCGGTAACCACCGCGCGCCGGCGCGCCCGCATCAGCAAGATCAGCACGAGAAGAAAACCGCCGGCGCTCACCACAGCGATCGATCCGATTAACAACCAGGAAATGCCAAATCCCGGGACGTCGGTATCGAGCAATAGAATCGACCCGATGACGAAGGCGATGACGCCGCCGATTCCGAGGACGCCGAAGCTTGGCGCGGCGGCCTCGGCAACCATCAGCCCGAGGCCGACCAGCAACAGGGCAAGCCCGGCGTAATTGACCGGCAACACCTGGAAGGCATAGAGCGCCAGCAGCAGGCAGATCACGCCGGTGATGCCGGGAATTAGAACGCCGGGATTGTAGAACTCCAGCACGATGCCGTAGACACCAGCCAAAAACAGGATATAGGCGATGTTCGGGTTGGTGATAATGGCGAGCAGTTCGCTGCGCCAATCCGGTGCGATTGCATCGACGGGACGCCCGGTGGTGGCGAGGGTGTAGGATTTTCCGGCGACGGTTACCGTACGGCCGTCCGCCGCCTCGAGGAGCGCATCGATATCGGCCGCAACCAGATCGATGACATTTTTCTTCAACGCTTCCTCGACCGACAATGTGGCCGCGTCGCGCACCGCCTTTTCCGCCCAATCCGCGTTGCGGCCGCGCATCTCGGCAAGGCTGCGAATATAGGCGGCCGCCTCGTTCACCGCCTTGTCCTGCATCGTCGGAATAGCGCCGGTAGACGGCCGCGGTTCCTTCGCGGATTTACCCCCGCTTTCGCCCTTTACGCCGCCATCCTTTTCTTTCGGTTTTCCCGGTGTCGGCATACCGGGGGCGGTGATTTGTACCGGAGTCGCCGCGCCGAGGTCGGTGCCCGGCGCCATTGCCGCGATATGACTAGCATACAGGATATAGGTGCCGGCGCTGGCGGCACGGGCGCCGCTCGGCGCGACATATCCGATTACCGGCATCGGGGCGGCGAGGATCGCCTTGATGATATCGCGCATCGATGAGTCGAGACCGCCGGGCGTGTCGATTCGCAAAACGACCGCCGGGGCGCGGCGCTTGGCCGCCTGATCAAGGCCGCGGGTGACATAGTCGCTGACCGCCGGGCCGATCGCGCCCTTGATATCGAGCAGCACGACTTGGCTGGACGGTTTGTTCTGGCCGGCCGCGGCGACGGCCAGGAGGCCGAACACAGCAAGGGCGCCGATCGCCCGGGTAACGGCTGCGTGGCGTCGGGACGTCATTATCTAAGCCCCTATGGCGGCGAAAAATATGAGGACTGTCATCGTCGGCTTCATCGGTCTTGTCCTTGGCGACTGCGAATGCCCAGAATTGCGATACTGGCACCGGAAAATCGTCGAACTCTTCCGAGTGCGCGATTCCCACGGGCCAACTCTCTCCGTGCCGCCACCGGCGCATTTAGCAGGATGGAAACTAGGATATCGGCAGTTTTCGCGGCGCGGCATTGAGGCAAGTCAAACATTGGCTGTCCGTGGTGGCGGCGCCATGTCCGCCCAACACCTTGCCACAGCAAAGATTCAACCCCATATCGGGTAAACGTTGCGCGACGGCCCAATGCCGGAGCAGATGCTTCTGGATTTGACGCTGCGGTTTCGCTATAGGAACTCCCGCCCCGAACGGCACAATTACTCCGAGGTCGAATGCACGACGGACCTTTCGACGATCTCCACCACGCCCATAGTCTCAGGCGCCGCGCCTGGCGAGAGCGCCGGGAAGCGATGGAGGCCAGACCTGCCGGCAAACGCTGGCGTGGACAGCTTCGAAGTCATCTTTACAGCTCGGCGCAGCGCGCACATGACCTCCTGCGGCCGACCCGGCCGTTTCGGTGGGGTGCGGAACGCGCTCTGAAACTGGACGTGACCGAACTGACAGTGTTCCTCCCCGACTTGCCGCGCAATTTCGACGGTTACCGAATCCTTCATCTGACGGATCTCCACCTTGACAATATCGAGGATACCGCCATTTCCACGGCGCAGCATATTGCCGGGCTCGACAGCGAAATCTGCATCATCACCGGCGATATTCGCGACAACATTCACGCGCCGATACCGCCGCTGATCGATCGCCTGCGGCATGTCGTGTCCGACGTCCGCGCACCCGATGGCGTGTTCAGCGTTCTGGGAAATCATGACAGCGCAGCGATGGTATCGCCGATGGAAAGCCTCGGCATTCGTGTCCTGTTGAACGAGTCGGTGACCCTGGCGCGCGACGGTGACGCGGTGCACCTTACCGGGCTGGACGATGTGCATCGGTTCCACACCGATGCCGCCCATGCGGCGCTCGACGACGCGCCGGACGGATTTTGCATCGCCCTCGTTCATTCGCCGGAGGTGGCGGACCGGGCGGCGGCGCGGCATCGCCTTTACCTGACCGGGCATACCCATGGTGGACAAATTTGCCTCCCGGGAGGACGGCCCTTTGGCGCCGGCCTTAAACGTCATCGGGATTTGGTCCGCGGCGCCTGGCGGCACGGCGATATGGTGGGCTACACAAGCCGCGGCATCGGAACCTGCGTGCTTCCCTTTCGCAGCTTTTGCCCAGGCGAGGTGGTGCGTGTGACGCTCCGATGCGGCCCCGAGCATGTGGCCATCGATGGCCGGGCGACCGACCTTTGGGGTGCTGGCGCAGTCGGGCCCTAGGTTAAGGCGAGTTGTCCATGCAGCTGGGCGTCGCAGGGTATCTTTGGCGAGGCGAATCGGGCGCAACTTGACCGACGCCTGTCCGGTTGGACAGGCAAGCCGCCAATCGGCGGGCGTCCAATCGCTATCTTGATGCATGACAATGCGGATTGCCCGAAATCCAATTAGGCATTTTTGATGATGCGGCTTTCCGGGTTCATAGTTTTGCTTGCGGCACTGTCCGCCGCAATTGGTATGCCGCGGTCCGGGCATGCCGGTTTCGATGGGCGCGCGTCCGATGGTTTGCAGTCGCTTTCGGCCGGTGAGCGTTTTGCTGCGCGAAAAGTGGCGTCATCCAATGTCTATGCCGAACGGCTTGGCGCCGCGCTTGAGAGATATCAGACGATCGCGCGTCAAGGCGGCTGGGAATTTTCGAAGACTGGGCCGAAGTTTGAAACGGGCTCTTATGGGGCGGAGCTAGACCGGCTTCGGGCACGCCTCGCGAAAACCGGAGACATCGCCGTGGGCAGCGGCGGCGCCGAGCGATTCGACGATACTCTGAGAGACGGTGTGCGGCGCTTCCAGACGCGCCACGGCTTGCGCGTCGATGGGATTGTCGGCCCGCGAACGCGCGCGGCGCTTGCCGTTTCCGTTCAGGCGCGAATAAATCAGATTGCCCTCAATTTGCGGCGATGGCGTTCAATGCCGGCTGAGTTGGGGCCCAAATACGTCCTTGTGAATGTGCCGGCGCAGGAAATTTTCATCGTTGAGCGAGATCGCATCGTATTCGCTTCACAGGTCATCGTTGGACGGGTGTCGCGGCCGACCCCCTTGTTTGCCAGCCGGATCGTCAAGATCGTCGTCAATCCCCATTGGTATGTGCCCAGAAAGATCGCCGTACGCGATATCTTGCCGAAACTAAAGCAAAATGCCTCATATTTGACCGAGCGATCGATCAGAGTCTATCGCGGTACATTGGACGCCCTAGAAGAACTCGCCCCAGAGCAAGTCGATTGGCGATCTCTCGGTGAAAACAATTTTCCCTACAGGCTTGTTCAAGACCCGGGGCCACTGAATTCGCTGGGTCGCATCAAGTTCTTTGCACCGAATGCGCACGATGCTTTTCTCCATGACAAACCCGATTCTCATCTATTCGAGAAGGCAGGCCGGGCATTGAGTTCGGGTTGCGTTCGTGTAAAGAACGCCGAAGCCTTGGCCCGACACATCCTGGCGAATGATTCCGCGACCGACGCAAAGCGCCTGGAAGCGATTCTCGACGGCAAACAAGCCGTAACCATCTCAATGAAGTCCCCGATACCACTTTATGTCGTTTATTCGACCGCATGGGTAAATGACAGCAATCTCGTGAATTTTCGGGACGATATCTACGGCCTCGACAAACAGGGCATTGCCCGTATGTTTTCGGACGGCCAGTCCTGTACCGGCTGAGCCGATGCAACCAGACTTCGATTTAGGATAAAAGTCCGTGGGTCTTTCGCTGCCTACCGACGAAAGATCGTGTTTACGTATTCTTAATCGGGCAGCCTTCATCCTATCGGGGCTGCATTCATTTTGATGCCTCAGTTCGGAATTTGGTCGGGTTGCACGATACCATTTTGAAAAGCTTCGGTCGGCGGTCGTTTATGGGGGGCAGCGGTGCCCTGGCAGCGTCTGCCATCATGCCGGCGGCGGCATCTCTTGCCGCAACCGGAGAGCGTCGCTTGTCCTTCTATCAGCTCCATACCGGTGAAAAGCTCGATTTGCCCTACTGGATAGAGGGCGCGTACGTCCCGGAAGCGCTGAAAGAAATAAATGCCCTCCTCCGGGATTTTCGGACATCGGAAGTGCAGCCCATAGATGTCCGACTTCTGGATCTTCTTCACACTCTTCGCGGCGCTGTGGGATCGGAAGAGCCCTTTCATGTTATTTCGGGCTATCGATCGCCAAAGACCAATAAGCGACTCGCATCATCCGGCGGTGGCGTTGCCAGGAGAAGCCTGCATATGAAGGGGGAAGCGATCGATGTCCGTTTGCCGGGACAGAGGTTGAGGGATCTTCACAGAGCTGCCGTTCGCATGAAGCGCGGTGGCGTGGGGCTCTATTCCAAATCGCGGTTCGTTCATCTTGACGTCGGGCGGGTCCGGTACTGGTAACGATCTTCGCCGAACCAATGGAGATCCGGTTGCACGTCGCGTTCTGCCCATGCCGCACTGCCGAATATCACCGACCGAAATAATCTTCCAGCCGATCGAAAGCCTTCTCGATAATCTCGTCTTCCACGCAGTACGCCATGCGAACGTGGTTCTCGCCTGTCGGTCCGAAGGCGTTCCCGGGCGTGACCGTGACCTTCGCTTCCTCGAGGAGCTTGATGGAGAATTCATATGAATTATCGTGATCGGCGACAATCCTGGGAAACACATAGTAGGCGCCTTCGGGTTCGACGTATTGGAAGACGTGCGGAAGGGTGTCGAGACGTTCACATATGAGAGAACGGCGGCGCGATAGGACCGCCTCGAATTCACACAAATGCACCGGCTTCTGGGTCAAACCGGCCAGCCCTGCGACTTGAGATATCCGCGGCGTACATATGATCGTTGCATCATGCACCTTCATCACCTGCCGTTTGAGTTGCTCGGGCACGATCATGTAACCGAGCCGCCACCCGCTCATGGCGTAGGATTTGGAAAAGGTGAACAAGTAGGCAACGCGGTCGAACAGGCTGGAAACAGCGGCCAAGTTGAAATATTTTTTGCGGTTCTCATAGGTGAAATGACTGTATGGATCATCGAGCAGGATCAGGAGATTGTGCGCCTCCGCGATCTGTCCGACACACCTGAGTTCCTGTTCGGAAAAGATCTTTCCTGTCGGGTTCGAGGGCGATACGAGGACGATTGCCTTGGTTCGGTCGGTTATGAGCCCCGACAGGGCATCGACATCGAGGCGCCAATCCCGGGACTCGTCCATTCGCCAAAAGACCGGTTCGCCGCCGCAAAGCCGGATCTGCTGAAAGTGCGATGCGAAGCCGGGATCGGTCACGATGATTTCGTCGCCGGGGTCGATGACGACGTGAAAAAGCGCGTTCAACCCCTGCATGTTGCCCGCGGTGATCATCACGTTCTTGTCGGGATCCACGGCGACACCGGTAGATGCAAGGTGCTCGGTCGCAACCGCCACCCGGAGCGCGGCCATCCCGTCCGGAAGCGCGTATTTTCCGATTTCCGGATCGCTTTCGAGCTGTGTCGCAACCGCACGGCGGATATGGTCGGGCGTTCGGAAGGAGGGCAGCCCCCAGGTTAACGACGCCGCTCCGTCAACCTTGGCGCTTCGCATCGCCATTTCCTTGATCGCGGAGATAGCGATGTTCGATACATTCCGAGAAAACCGCATCGTGTTGTCTTCCAAATCGCCCCATTCGTGCTGCGACGGGACCGTTACGCATCAGGCCATTCTCCGTCGTAGTCGTGCATTGACGAAGATCAGGTGGAGAGGCATGCGGTTGGGGAATTTTCCCGAAGCCCGTACCCGCCGAATGCGGCATCGGGGCCCACCGGCCGAACGACTTGATGGAATGCGCCGTTAGCGCCGCGGGATCGGCCGCCGCCGGTTTGCAAGGAGCTGCGCGACGAACGCGAGAACCCCGCCCGCCATGGCAAGGAGCATGTCTTTTTGGGCGTCGAATACATCGCCCTGAGTGCCCAAATAGGCCATCGCCGTGTCGGGGCTCAGGATCTGGGCCGCGCACCATTCGAGGATTTCATAAAACGAACTAAAAAACACGATGGAGGCTATGGTAAACGCCGAACTCCAGGCCCTGCCAACATGCGCGGTCTTTCTGATGACCTCCCAGATCGGCAGGTACATCAACAGGCCATAACAAAAATGTACAAATCGGTCGTAATGGTTGCGTTCCAGCGAAAGGGAATCGCGCAACCAATCGCCGATGGGCGTTTCGGAATAGGTATAGTGCGCGCCGATCGTATGGAGCACCAGAAACGCGAAGATCAGGGTGTAAGCGAGCGTCGAAAATTGCAGCCTTCGCCGAGCCCATATGAGGAACGCGCCAAGCGCGAATACCAACAAGTTCTCCACGAACCAATCGGCGCGATGTCTTGGCGCGATCGCCAACAGAGCCCAAAGCACGAGATATCCCGCGACCAGGGCGCGCAGCAATCGTGCCGGCAGAGTCTTTTTTCCGATTGATTGCGCCAAACTTGCTTCCCCGCTTTTGCGAGCGCGCTGTAAGACACTCTCCCGCGCTGCCATTTCGCTTTACAGTCGATCTATGCCGGGCGATTGACCTTTGGGATGCCGACGGCGCAACTGTTGTTTCCTGGTTCAGGGAAAACCCTGCGTGAAGCGTGGCGTCGCGCGGTATTTTCTTGGTCGGAGTCTCGTCAGGAGCGCCCTTATTTTTCGAAGATTATGCATAAAATTCATAGGCGTACTATTCCAGCGACTTTTCCAGGTCGAGAATGCGCAAGGTCGTCTTTACCACGGTATCGGGCGTGAGGCTGATCGAGTCAATGCCCTGTTTCACGAGAAACTCCGCGACCTCCGGATAGTCGGATGGGGCTTGTCCACAAATGCCGGAATGGCGGCCATTGCGTTTCGCGCCAGCCACGGCGAGCCGCAGCATTTCCAGGACCCCGGGATCCCGTTCATCGAAATCGAAGGCGACAATTTCGGAGTCCCGGTCGACGCCCAAATGGAGCTGGGTCAAATCATTGGAGCCGATGGAAAAGCCGTCGAACAATTCCGCGAATCCGTCGATCTGGATGACGTTGTTCGGTATCTCGCACATCACATAGATTTCCAACCCGTTCTCCCCCCGCGCCAGTCCGTGTTTCTTCATCTCGTCGAGAACGCGCTTGCCCTCTTCGACGCGGCGGCAGAACGGAATCATCAGGCGCATATTGGTGAAGCCCAGATCGTCGCGCACACGCTTCATCGCCTTGCATTCCAAACCAAATCCGTCGGCATAGGCGGGATGCGCGTATCGCGCAGCGCCGCGGAAGCCGATCATCGGGTTTGCCTCCACCGGCTCGAATGCCCGTCCGCCGATGAGCTTCGCATACTCGTTGGTCTTGAAATCGGAGAGACGGACGATCACGGGCTTCGGCCAAAACGCGGCGGCGATAGTGCCGACTCCTTCCGACAGCCGTTCAATGAAGTAATCCGCCGCGGTCGCGTAGTGCCGCGTCAGCCTTTGAATTTCCTTGCGATCGTCCGGGTCGTCAATTCGATCCGGGTGTATCAGCGCCATCGGATGGACCTTGACGTATTCGTTGATGATGAACTCCATGCGCGCAAGGCCGACGCCGTCGTTCGGAATGAAGCTGGTCTTGAATGCGATCTCCGGGTTGCCGAGATTGACCATGATTTTTGTGCGCGGCCGCTCGATATTCGCCACATCGATCTCATCGACGGTGAACCGCAGCTTGCCGGCGTAGACGTGCCCGGTGTCGCCCTCGGCGCAGGAAACGGTGACGGCCTCGCCGTCGGCGAGGGTCTCGGTGGCGTCGTTCGTTCCGACGACCGCCGGAATTCCGAGCTCGCGGGCGACGATCGCGGCGTGACACGTCCGGCCGCCGCGGTTGGTCACGATGGCCGCCGCGGTTTTCATCACCGGCTCCCAATCCGGTGCCGTGGTATCGGAGACCAGGACCCCGCCGGCGGGAAACGTGGCCAGTTCGGCGGCATCGCGGACCAGCCGGACGGGTCCGGCTGCAATTCTCGCCCCCACCGCACGCCCGGTGGCGCGCACGTCACCCTTTTCCTCCAGTACGTAGTCTCGAAGCATGCCCGATTCGCTCTGCGACGTGACCGTTTCGGGCCGGGCCTGAAGGATATAGAGTTTCCCGTCCTCTCCATCCTTGGCCCATTCGATGTCCATCGGCGTCGGCCTGTCCGATCGAGCGGAATAATGCTGTTCGATTTCGATCGCATACCCGGCGAGTTCGAGGACTTCCGCGTCCGTGATGCAATAACGCTCCCTGTCGGTGCGCGGCGTCGGCAGGTTGCGAACCGGCTCGCGGGTCCGTCCCGAGGCGTAGACCATCCTGATTTTCTTGGAACCCAGATTCCGGCGTAGAACCGCGCGGCGGCCTTGTTCGTAAGTCGGCTTGTGAACGAGGAATTCGTCCGGATCGACGGTCCCCTGCACGACGTTTTCGCCAAGCCCGTAGGCGGCGGTGACGAAGACGACATCGCGAAATCCCGACTCCGTGTCGAGCGTAAAAATGACGCCGCTCGCGGCAAGGTCCGCGCGAACCATCTTCATGACGCCGACCGACAAGGCGACTTGCAGGTGGTCGAAATCTTGATCAAGGCGATAGTGAATGGCGCGGTCGGTGAACAGGCTGGCGAAGCAGCGCCGGACCGCCTGCAGCAGCATCGTCTCGCCGCGAATATTCAAATAGGTATCCTGTTGTCCGGCAAAACTCGCGCTGGGCAGATCTTCGGCGGTCGCGGAGCTGCGCACCGCCACGCTGATGTCCCCGCCATATTGTTGCGCAAGCTCGGCATGGGCGGCGAGGATCTGTTTCTCCAAGTCATCCGGGAGGCCGGCACCGTAGACGAGATCGCGCGCCTTTCTTGCTCGGCGCGATAAATCCTCGACATCTTGCGGATCGAGACCGTCGAGAATTTCCCGCAGCGCGCTTCGGCCACCAGCGCGATCCAGCACGTCCCAATAGGCTTCCACCGTCGTCGCAAATCCGTTCGGAACCGGGACGCCGCTCGGTGCCAGTTCCCGGAACATTTCGCCAAGGGAGGCATTCTTCCCACCGACGAGCGGGATATCGTCGATCGTCAACGCGCCGAAGAAACGGATGTAATTCTTGTCACCGGCCATTGGCTGCCGCCTCGCCGAATTGGTTTGCGCGGTCAAGATGGCGGTAGGCGAGACGAGGCGACATGACCTGTATCAACCGAAGCCGGCAGTCGGCGCGATTTCCGGTTGCCCATGACGCAGATCAAGGACGTTTCGGAATTTGGGGGCGATTCTTAAAGATGTAAGTTTGGGTTATTCGGTGCCGTGCCGGATGCAATGCCAGGGGAACCGCACGCGGACGAGCAATGGCGGAAGAATCGCAAGGTACCCAACCCCATATTGTCTGTCGCCGCTGCCTCGGCCCTGATGGTCAGCCACGCCATCCTTGGCCCGATTTCGCAGAGCAGCCCGAGTCTCTGATCGAACTCTATCGCGCCATGGTGAAGACCCGGACCTTCGATGCCAAGGCCGTCGCGTTGCAACGCACCGGCCGGCTTGGCACCTTTGCCTCCTCGCTCGGCCAGGAGGCGGTAGCGGTTGGAGTCGGGGCGGCGATGCGGCCGCACGACGTTCTTCTGCCTTCTTTCCGGGAACAGGGCGCGCAGTTCATCCGCGGCGTCAGCATGGTAGAAATTTTACAGTACTGGGGCGGCGACGAGCGCGGCAGTGACTTCGCCGATCCGCGCCAGGACTTTCCGATTTGCGTTCCGGTCGGCACCCACGCGCCGCACGCGGTCGGGGTCGCTTTGGCGATGAAACTACGCGGCGAGGATCGGGCTGCCGTCTGCGTGATGGGAGACGGCGCCACCTCTAGGGGCGACGTTTACGAAGCGATGAATATTGCCGGAGTATGGCGGCTTCCGGTCGTGTTCGTCGTCAACAACAATCAGTGGGCAATATCGGTGCCGCGCAAACGCCAAACCGCCGCGAAGACACTGGCCCAGAAAGCGATCGCCGCCGGTTTTTCCGGTGAGCAGGTGGACGGCAACGATGTCATTGCAGTGCGCCACGTCGTCGAACAGGCCCTGGACAGGGCGCGCACGCAGGGCGAAGCGACCTTGATCGAGGCACTGACCTATCGACTCAGCGATCATACCACGGTGGACGATGCGAGCCGCTACCGCGACGATTCCGAGGTCAGCGCCTATTGGAAGGAAGAACCGATCGCCCGGCTACGCACGTATCTTGTCGAGTCGCAAAATTGGGACAAGGCGCAGGAAGACAAGCTTCTCGCCGAATGCCAACAGCAGGTCGAGCAGGCGGCGAACCAGTATCTCGACATGCCACCGCAACCGCCGGAGGCGATGTTCGATCATCTCTATGCCGTCCTGCCGGAATCGCTGACCGATCAGCGCACCGCGATGCTGGCGGCGACACAGGAACCGGAGACCGGCGATGGCTGAGTTGTCGATGGTCGAAGCCGTCCAACTGGCGCTGGCGCGGGCGATGTCGGAAGACGAGACAGTTCTTGTCCTGGGCGAGGATGTCGGCGTGAACGGCGGTGTGTTCCGCGCTACCGAGGGCCTGCTGCAGCAATTCGGCGAGGCGCGCGTTTTCGATACACCGTTGTCTGAAGCACTGCTCGGCGGTCTCGCGGTCGGCCTCGGCGCGCAAGGCTTCCGGCCGGTGGTCGAGTTCCAGTTCATGGGATTCATCTACCCTGCGATCGACCAAGTGGTCAGCCATGCGGGGCGGTTGCGCAACCGCACCAGGGGACGGCTGACCTGCCCGATTGTGCTGCGCGCGCCATTCGGCGGTGGCATCCACGCGCCGGAGCACCATTCGGAGAGCACCGAGGCGATGTTCGCTCACATTCCCGGCATCCGGGTCGTCATCCCCTCCTCGCCGGCGCGCGCCTATGGCCTGTTGCTTGCCGCAATACGCGACCCCGATCCGGTGGTTTTTCTGGAGCCGAAACGACTCTATCGCGCGCCAAAGGAAGAGGTTGCCGATGACGGGGCGGCAATACCACTCGATCGCTGTTTCCGGCTTCGTGACGGCGACGATATCACTTTGGTGACATGGGGCGCGCTCGTCACGGAAGTGCTTTCGGTCGCCGATCTTCTGGAGGGGGAAGGCGTGTCGGCGGAGGTGATCGACGTGGCGACCCTGAAACCCCTCGACATGCCGACGATCCTGCAATCGGTCGAAAGGACAGGACGGTGCGTCATTGTCCACGAGGCCGCGATGACCGGCGGGTTCGGGGGTGAGATCGCAGCGCGCCTGGCCGATGAAGGGTTGATGCACTTGTTGGCGCCGGTGAACCGGGTGACAGGCTTCGATACGGTAATTCCTCTGCCGAAGCTCGAACACCGGTATTTCCCGGACGAAAAACGAATCGAAACCGCCGTGAGAAAGGTGCTGGCATACACATGACACATTTCAATCTGCCGGATTTGGGGGAAGGTCTGCAGGAAGCCGAGATCGTCGCCTGGCATGTCGGCGTCGGCGATCACGTGGTGGCCGACCAGCCCTTGGTTTCGGTCGAAACAGAGAAAGCCGTCGTCGAAGTGCCGTCGCCGCAATCCGGCCGGATTGCGAAGCTGTTCTCGGCGGTGGGTGACATCCTCAAAACCGGCGATGCTTTGGTTGAATTCGAGGATGCCGGGAGCGCCGACACCGGAACCGTGGTTGGCAGAATTCCCCAGGAAACGAAGGAGACGCCTGCCAAGCCAAGAAAGCAGGAAGATCTTTCCGATAGGACACCGGGCGCTAAAGCCGCACCGGCCGTCCGGGCGCTCGCCGAACGGCTCGGTGTGGATCTGACGACCGCGGTGGCCACCGGACCGGACGGCAGCATTACACGGGCGGACGTGGAACGCACCGCGGCCGGCATGCAAGAAGGCGGCGGTATCGAACCGTTGCGCGGCGTGCGCCGGGCGATGGCGAAGAACATGGAGCGCGCCCATGCCGAGGTGGTTCCCGCGACAGTGACGGAATTCGCCGATATCGGGGACTGGCCGGCAGAGACGGATGTTACGATCCGGCTGGCCCGGGCGATCGTTGCAGGGTGCCGGAGCGAACCGGCGCTGAATGCCTGGTATTTCGGGCGTGAGGCAGGCCGCCGCTTGCACGAAAAGGTGGACCTGGGAATCGCCATGGATACCGAGGATGGGCTGTTCGTGCCGACGTTGCGTGATGTCGGCAACCGCGATGCCGTGGATCTGCGCCGCGGTCTCGACGCCATGCGCCGCGACGTCGCCGCGAGGACCGTGCCGCTGGAAGAGCTGCGCGGCCAGACGATCACCCTATCGAATTTCGGTATGTTTGGCGGCGTGCATGCGGCGCTCGTCGTCATGCCGCCGCAGGTTGCGATTGTCGGGGCGGGTCGTATCCGGGAGTCGGTTGTTGCGCGCGATGGTATGCCGGTGGTTCGGCCGGTGCTGCCGTTGTCATTGACCTTCGACCACCGCGGGGTGATGGGTGGCGAGGCCTCCCGATTCCTGGCGGCGGTGAAGGCCGATCTTGAACGGTCGGCATAAGCTGCGCGGTGTTTGAGATGATTCGAATGACGGAGTCGACAGAGATGGAAGATGTGTTCCGGCTGACCGATGATCTGGGTCCGGTGAAGATCGTCCATGTTTATCAGCCGAGCGCGAACCTCAAGGCGATCGTCGTTGTCGACAATGTTGCATGTGGTCCGTCGATCGGCGGCACCCGCATGGCACCGGATGTCAGTCTGGAAGAATGCTTCCGCCTCGCCCGCGCGATGACCCTTAAAAACGCCGCCGCCGGCCTGCCGCATGGTGGCGGCAAGTCGGTCATCTACGCCGACCCCAAGATGCCGGTTACCAAAAAGGAACAGTTGATCCGTGCCTTCGCGGGGGCGATCGGGCAGATCGAAGACTATATCGCGGGCCCGGATATGGGCACCGACGAGAGTTGCATGGCGTGGATCCAGGATGAGATCGGCCGCTCGGTCGGTCTGCCGCCCGAGATCGGCGGCATCCCGCTCGATGAGATCGGGGCGACCGGTTTCGGCCTCGCGGCAAGCATCGATGTGGCGCGGGAATTCTGCGATCTCGACCTCGAAGGCGCGCGTATCGCCGTGCAGGGCTTCGGCTCCGTCGGGCGTCACGCCGCACGCTTCCTCGCCGAGAAGGGGGCCGTTTTGGTCGCCGCCGCCGATTCCGGGGGCACGCTCGCCGACCCGGACGGGATCGATATCGGCGCGTTAATCGCCACCAAGGATCAGGGCGGTAGCGTGACCGATCTTGGCACGGGACGCGTCCTGGATGGGGAGGCGATCGTCGACGTGGCGTGCGACATCTGGATTCCCGCGGCCCGCCCGGACGCTTTGCGAGCCGATAACGTCGGCCGCCTCCAGGCCAAACTTGTCGCGCAGGGGGCCAATATCGCGGTCAGCGAGGAGGCGGAACGGCAGTTGTATGAGCGGGGTATTCTGAGCCTTCCGGACTTCATCGCGAATGCCGGCGGTGTGATTTGCGCGGCGGCGGAATATCGCGGCGCAACCCAAAGCGCGGCGCTCGCGGAAATCGACGAAAAGATCCGGCGCAACACGGTGGATGTATTGAAAGCCTCAGCCGAATCCGGCGAAACACCGCGCCAGGCAGCCAACGCGCTTGCGGAACGGCGCCTGCGGAATGCGATGCGTTACCGGCGCTGGTCATAGGTGAAATCGCCTGTTGGAGGGTTCGAGAAATGCCAAGAAATTCATCCGAAAATAGGGTCCGAACAGTGATCCTCGGCGCCGCGGGCCGCGACTTCCACAATTTCAATATGCTGTATCGAGACGATCCCGCGACCGAGGTCGTAGCGTTCACGGCGACGCAGATACCGGAAATCAGTGGACGCCGATACCCGGCCACCCTCGCCGGATCTCTCTACCCTTCCGGCATTCCGGTCGTCGATGAGTCCGAGTTGGAGCGGTTGTGCAAAGCCGAGCGTATCGAACGGGTGGTGTTCTCTTACAGCGATGTTACCCATGAGGCCGTGATGCATTTGGCCTCCCGCGTGTTGGCGACGGGCGCCGACTTCGTTCTCGCAGGTCCACGCCGGACGATGTTGACGTCGAAACGTCCGGTTATCGCAATTTCCGCGGTCCGTACCGGGTGCGGAAAGTCCCAGACGGCGCGGTGGCTGTCGGTGTGGTTGCGCGAAAAGGGGCTGCGCGTCGCCGCCATCCGCCATCCGATGCCCTATGGCGACCTGGAGAAACAGGCGGTGCAGCGCTTCGGGTCCCTTGCGGACCTGGACACGGCGGCGTGCACCATCGAGGAACGTGAGGAATACGAGCCACACATCCGCGCAGGCAATGTCGTCTATGCGGGCATCGACTATGCGGCCATTTTGGAGGCGGCGGAGAAGGAGTTGGACTTGATACTCTGGGACGGCGGAAACAATGACTTTCCGTTTGTCCGGCCCGACCTGCATGTCGTCATCGTCGACGCCTTACGGCCACAACAACTGACGACCCATCATCCGGGAGAGGCCGTGTTGCGCATGGCCGACATTATTGTCGTGAACAAGGTGGACGCAGCGGTGACCGCCGATGTTCAAACTCTAATAGAGCGAATTCGTAAATTTATGCCGGCAACGCCGATTGTCCGCGCAGCATCGCCGGTTGCGCTCGAAGACCCAGCTGCGCTCAGGGGGCGAAGGGTTTTGATCGTCGAGGACGGGCCTACGATCACCCATGGCGGCATGCCCTTCGGCGCCGGGTATGTGGCCGCGTCTTCCGTGCCGGATATTCGCATCGTCGACCCGCGACCATACGCGTCGGCGATGATTCGTCGCGCCTACGAACAATACCCTCATATCGGCCCTGTATTGCCGGCTCTGGGGTATGGTGTCGCGCAAATCGCCGCCTTGCGCGACACCATCAATAATGCCGTTGCGGACGTGGTGGTATCGGCGACTCCGATCGATCTTGCCGCATTGGTGGACCTGAATAAGCCGGTGGTCAGGGCGCGGTATGAATTTGCCGATGCCGGCCCGCCCACATTGGCGGAGTTCGTCCGGCGGTTCCTGGAAGAGCGTTTCGACCAATTGGCGGCGGAATAAGCGAAATGCTGGTGGTGATCGCCCTCGGCGGAAATGCGCTGTTGCAGCGGGGAGAGCCGCTCGATGCGGACACGCAGCGCCGCAATGTTCGGGTGGCGGCAACTGCTATCGCCGACGTCGCGACGCGGCATTCGGTCATCGTGACCCATGGCAATGGTCCGCAGGTAGGGCTCCTCGCGCTCCAATCGGCGGCCTATCGGGATGTGCCGCCGTATCCCCTCGATGTGCTCAATGCGGAAAGTGAAGGCATGCTCGGCTATGTCATCGAGCAGGAATTGCGCAATTGCCTACCGGACCGGGAAGTCGCGGCCGTCCTGACGCAAGTCGAAGTCGCACCGGACGATCCCGCTTTTTTTGCGCCGTCCAAACCCATTGGCCCATTGTTCGACGACACGGCCGCGCAGCGTCTTCTTCGAGAAGAAGGATGGCGATTCACATCCTATGGCAACGGCAACCGGCGCGTCGTCGCCTCGCCCGAACCCGTGCGGTTGCTTGAACTCGAAAGCATTCGACTGCTGGTCGATCAAGGCGTGTTGGTGATTTGCGCCGGTGGCGGTGGCGTGCCGGTGGTATTCGATAATGCCCGCCGGGCGAGCGGGATCGAAGCGGTCATCGACAAAGACCTCAGCGCGGCGCTTGTGGCGGTCGAGTTGGGTGCCGACCGGTTGCTGATGCTGACCGATGTGGGGGCGGTCAGTTCCGACTGGGGTGCGGACGACGCACGGAACATTCGCGAGGCATCGCCACCCGCTTTGCGGCGGTTGACCTTCGAAGCGGGAACCATGAGGCCGAAAATCGAAGCGGGTTGCCGCTTCGTCGAACGGACTGGCGGCGAAGCCGGCATTGGGTCGCTGGGCGACGCCGCGGCAATTCTCGACCGCCACGCCGGGACGGTCATTCGGTCCGGGTTGTGTGATATCAGGATGTACGCTGCAGATTGAACCGACGGGAAACGCTGTATGGATCCAGACGAATGATGGCGCCCCACCGTGCCGATTTCGACGCGCACTGGAGGAAGATTAGGCGCGCCTGACAGTCGGGACGAGCCTTCCATTCAACTACCGATTTGGCAGTGCTACATTCTTATTATTAATCGCCAGGTCAGGTTTGTCTGACACTACCCTTTAGCGCGCTGGTCGGTAGTCAGCGCAATTTGTAGAAACTGTACAACTCGTCGATGACCTCATCGCACACCATTTCCAGGTCTAGCGGATCAGGCTCTCGGTCACCCTCAGGCATTTGGTCAAAAGTATTCCAATAGTGCAACGCAGCAGCATGTAGCCCTTCAAGATCTTTGGGCATTGGCTGCTCGATGGGGAAATCGCGCACAAGGGCCAAGATGCGGTCTGGTAATTCCTTCGGATGTCCGCCCGATTTCATGCGGCTGCGATACTCTTAAAGGATTTTCCTCAATCTCTCGGCAACTTCATCGGTCATTGTTCCAAACCCACAACGAGGAGGGAGTAAATGGCTTGCCGCCATCAGGCCAGCTTGCTTCTCATCCGTGCGCACGTGGTCTGAATGCATCTACTCGGCGTCGCCTTCTGGCATTGATGACGATCATCCTGAATGTCGCGTTGGGTCAGAGGCGGAAGTAGTGTGCAGCGTCTGGAATGTCCAGTATTGGGTTGCCGATTCAACCGATCGCCGCAACACACTCGTCGAACTTCTCAGCGGGTGAAAAGTAGTTCAAGGTCTTTCTCGGTCTCTCGTTGAGTTCCCGTGCGACGGCGTTGAGTTTATCCTGGCTGTGGACCGATAAGTC
>JBFFGE010000081.1:0-19077 GCA_041557595.1 Alphaproteobacteria bacterium | reverse complement strand
GCCGCGGGGGTGCGCTTTGGGGGGGCCGCGCTGTCCGACGCCGGGGCGGCGGCGATGGCCGAAATCGCCCGGATTGGCGGCGGCGGCGGTATCATCGCGGTCGACCGGGCCGGCACGATCGCGATGCCCTTCAACTCCCGGGGGATGAAGCGCGCGGCCGTCTCGGACCGCATGGCCCCGGTGGTGCGGGTGTTCGAGCCGGAGGCGTAGGGATCGAGCGATGAGTGACACGAGCGATTGCCTGGTACGGGACCGGCGCGGCCCGGTTCTGTGGCTCACCATCGACCGGCCGGCGCGGCGCAACGCGCTGAACGGCGTGGTGTTCGATGCCTTGATCGCCGCCCTGTCCGAGGCCGAGGCCGATGTCGCGTTGCGCGCCGTGGTCTTGACCGGCGCCGGGGACAAGGCATTTTCCGCCGGCGCCGACCTCAAGCCCGATACGCAATACACTGCGCTCGAACTGGACGAAGGCGCGCTCGAACACCCCTATGTGAAATTCGCCCGTGCGGCGACGCGCTTCAGCAAGCCGCTGGTCGCCCGGGTCAACGGCGATGCGCTGGCCGGCGGGCTCGGCGTGCTGTCGCTGTGCGACATGGCGGTGGCGGCCGATCATGCGCGGTTCGGATTGCCGGAAACGCGGATCGGCCTCTTCCCGCTGTTGATCGTGCCCTCGCTGCGCCGGTTGCTGCCGCACCGGGTGCTGATGGAAATGGCGATTACCGGCGAGCTCATCGATGCGGCGGCGGCGTTGGGCTGGGGGTTGGTCAATTACGTTGTGCCGGCGGCGGACCTCGATGCCAGGACCGATTGGCTGGTCGGCCGGGTCCTGGATAAGTCGCCAACCGCGGTGCGTCGCGGCAAGGCGGCGATGGGGCGGATGCTCGAGATGACCCAGGACGACGCCCTGTCGCATGGCCAGGCGGAACTGGCGCTGCTGTTCGCCACCGACGATCATGCGGAAGGCCTCGCCGCATTCAACGAGAAGCGCAAGCCGAACTGGAAGCGTCCCTTAAAGGATTAGATTTGGCCGCCTGAGAATTGCAGGCTGGACCCTGCGCGTAAAATGCGGCGATGATGCCGCCTGTACCATCACATAATCAGGGGACACGCCATGAGCATCAAACGCATCGACAAGAACAAAACCATGAGCCGCGCCGTCGTGAACAACGGCGTCGTCTATGTCTGCGGCCTGACCGCCGACGACCGGTCGGCGTCGATGAAGGAACAGACGGCAGCGGTGTTGGCGAAGATCGACGGCTATTTGGCGGAAGCCGGCACCGACAAATCGAAATTGCTGACCGCGATGGTCTATGTCTCGGACATGTCCAAGAAGGAAGAAATGAACGACGCGTGGCATGCCTGGATCGACCCGGCCAACCCGCCCACCCGCGCCACCGTCGGCACCGTGCTGGGGACGCCCGATACGCTGGTCGAGATCGTCGTCAGCGCGGCGAAATAAGGTTTTGCGCGCTGAGATAGACGCCTTTGTGGCATTCGATGCCGGAGGGTCGTGGTTTTCTAGCGCGCGTATATTCACCCCCACCTAAATCCTCCCCCGTCAAAAGGGGAGGACTTTCAGGGTCAATCATAAACCGATTCCCTCCCCCCTTGCAGGGGAGGGTTAGGGCGGGGGTGATACTGCTTTAATTGAATTCACCCTGAAGGGAAGACAGCGCATCATTGCCCGCTACCCCATCCCCATCTGGCGGGCGATGATGGTGCGCTGGATCTCCGACGTGCCGGCGCCGATGGTCGACTGCATGCCCTCGCGGAAATAGCGCTCCATGTCGGATTCGGGCAGCATGCCCGCGCCGCCCATGATCTGCATGCCGTGGCGGGTCACCTCCTGCAGGGCTTCCGAGGCGAACAGCTTGGCCATCGCCACCTCCTTGGCGCACGGGATGCGCGCCACGGCCAGTTCGGCGGCGCGGTAGACCAGCAGCCGCGCGGCGTCGACCCGGGTCTGCATGTCGGCGAGCCGGTGCTTGATGACCTGAAAGTCGAAAATCGGCTGGCCGAACTGCACGCGCGCCCGCGCATAGGCGAGCGCGTCGTCCACCGCCTGCTGCGCGTTGCCCACATAGGCGGCGGAGACGGCGATGCGCTCGATTTCCAGATGGTTGACGATCAGCATCCAGCCCTCGCCGGGCGCCCCCAGCATGCTGGTCGACGGGACGCGGCAATTGTCGAGATAGACCTGGTTCGTGCCGGTGGCGCGGCGGCACAGCGTCGGCAGTGTTTCGATCGTCATGCCCGGCGTGTCGTTGGGAACCAGAAAGAGCGACAGCCCGTCGCGTTTCTTGGCGTCCGGGTCGGTGCGGACCAGCATGCACAACACCGTGTCGTCGGCCTTGGCGCCGCTGCACCACAGTTTCTGTCCGGTGATGACGTAGTCGTCGCCGTCCGCCCGCGCCCGGGTTTGCACGCTGGCCGCGTCCGAACCGACGCCCGGCTCGGAGATCGAAATGGAAAAGCGCAGCCGGCCCTCCATGAAGGGGCCGATGAAGGCGTCCTTCTGGGCGGCGTCCGCATGTTCGACGATGTTGAGCGCGGTAAAGGTGGAAACCAGCACCGAGGCGGCGAAGTCGAAGCCGTATTTGCCGAGCGCCTCGCACATCAGCGCGTAGGAGAAGATATCGCCACCGTCGCCGCCGGATTCTTCCGGGATGAGCGCGCGCAGCCAGCCCTGCGCCGCGATCTTATCGTAGCCTTCATATGGATAGCGCCGCGCGCGGTCGCACTCTCGGATATATTCGCGGGTGATTTCCTCGTCCATGAAACGGTCGACGGTGCGTTTCCAAAGGGTTTGTTCCTCGGTCAGGAAATCCATGCGGCGTTCTCCGAAAAAGTGGGCGTTCGCGGGGGGCGTAGCCTATCGCAACGGTGGCGCGCGCGTCACGGCATCCCTACAATCCGCCGCGATTGCCGGGACAGCGACACACACACACACAGATTGACGAGGAACCGACCCATGGATTTCAACCTGAACCCCGAACAGGAGGCGATCCGCGACAATGTCGAAAAGTTGTGCGCGCCCTTTGACGACGACTACTGGCTCGACCGCGACGATACCGGCGAATTCCCGGCCGACTTCCACAAGGCGATGGCCGATGCGGGCTGGCTCGGCATCACCATGCCGGAGGAATACGGCGGGTCCAACCTGGGGGTGACCGAGGCGGCGATCCTGATGCACACGGTGGCGCGGTCGTCCGGCGCGATGAGCGCCAGCTCGGCGATCCACATCAACCTGTTCGGGCCGCACCCGATCGTCGTTTTCGGCACCGACGAACAGAAACAGCGCTGGCTGCCGAACCTCATCGAGGGCAAGCATATCTCGTGCTTCGGCGTGACCGAGCCGGATGCCGGGCTCAACACCACCCGCATCACCACCCGGGCCGAGCGCAGCGGCAACGGCTACGTTGTCAACGGCAAGAAGATCTGGACCACGACGGCGCAGGAAGCGCACAAGGTCATGCTGCTGGCGCGCACCACGCCGCTCGATCAATGCGCCAAGCCGACCGAAGGACTCAGCCTGTTCTATACGGATCTCGACCGTGAATATTGCGACATCCGCGAGATCCCCAAGATGGGCCGCAAGGCGGTGGATTCGAACGAGGTGTTCTACGACGGGTTGCCGGTCCCGATGGAGGATTTGATCGGCGAGGAGGGCAAGGGCTTTCGCTATCTGCTGCATAGCCTCAATCCCGAACGCATATTGGTCGGCGTCGAGGGCATTGGTGTCGGCCAGAACGCGCTCGCCCGCGCGGTGAAATACGCCCGCGAGCGCGTCGTCTTCGACCGGCCGATCGGCGCCAACCAATCGATCCAGCATCCGCTCGCCGAGCTCTGGTGCGAGCTGGAGGCGGCCTGGCTGATGGCGATGCAGGCGGGCGCGCTGTACGACGCCGGTCAGCCCTGCGGTGCGCAGGCCAACGCGGCCAAGTATCTCGGCGGCGAGATCGGCTTCAAGGCGTGCCAGCAGGCGATCATGACCCATGGCGGCATGGGCTACGCCAAGGAGTTCACGGTCGAACGGCTGCTGCGTGAAGTGCTGATCTGCCGCATCGCGCCGGTCAGCCCGCAACTGATCCTGAGCTACATCGCCGAGCGTGTGCTGGATTTGCCGCGGTCCTATTGATCGGTACCGGCGCGGTAAGTCCCGTCATTCCGGGCGGCGCAAAGCGTCGATCCGGCGTCCAGTCGATGCGCCGTTCCGTATTCCCGCACGCGCGGGAATGGCATCGTTCTGCGTGCGATGGAAAACTGACAATGTTGTCGGCGTGTCGGCAGGTTACGCCCGCATGCTCACCTAAATCTTGAAATGGTCCGGCCGCCCGGTCGGCCAGGGGTCGCCCCACAACTGCTGGCCGCCGTCGACCGTCAGCACTTCGCCGGTGATGAACTTGGCCGACTCCGCGGCGAGGTAGACGCAGGCTTCCGCGATGTCCTGGGCATCGCCGGTTCGCCGCATCGGGTTCGACTGGGTATAGGTCTCGACGCCTTCGGGCGGATAGACGCCGAAGCCCTCGGTCTCGCAGCAGCCGGGCGCTATGCAGTTGACGCGAATATTGAGCGGCGCCCATTCCACCGCCACGCTCTTGGACAGATAGATCACGCCGCCGCGCGCTGCCGCGGTGTGCGCGATGCCCGGCATGCCGCGCCACACATCGGCGACGATGTTGACGATCGCTCCGGGCCGGTCCGCGTCGCGCCAGCGCTTGGCCGCCGCCTGCATCATGTGCCAGGTGCCGTTGAGGTTGGTGTCGATCACCGCGTTCCAGCCCTTGACCGAAAAATCGATCGCCGCCTGCGGGAATTGACCGCCGCCATTGTTGATCAGCGTATCGAGCCCGCCGCATTCTTCCCAGGTGCGATCGATCAGGGCGGATACCTGCTCCGGGTCGCGAATATTCGTCGAGCGGGCGATGACGTCGCCGGACCCGAGCGAGCGGAAGAACGCGGCGGCCGCTTCGATCTTCTTCTCGTTGCGGCCGGCGACGACAAGTGTCGCGCCGAGCCGCGCGAACAGCGCGGCTATCGCCTTGCCGAGCCCGCTGCCCGCGCCGGTGACCAGCGCGGTCTTGCCGGCGAACAAATCGTCCCGGTACACGGTCGGCAGGTCGCGCAAGTCTTGTTCGGTGAAGCCGAATTTTTGGTCGGAGTCGGTCATGGGCAGGGATGCTACCGCTCGTAAACGGATTTGTCGAAGTTCAATCGCCTGGAATTTCGCCGCCAGGATTGTCTCTTTCTTCCCGTGCTCGTGCCGGGATATTGTCACCGCATGGAATTTTCACTGACCGACGAACAGCAAGCGATTCGCGAGACGGCGGACCGCTTTGCCCGCGAAAAACTGGCGCCCGGCTACCGGCAGCGCGGCGAGGATGCCCGGCTCGACCGGGCGCTGGTGCGCGAGATGGGGTCGCTCGGCCTGATCGGCGCGGATCTGCCCGAGGAGTTCGGCGGTCTCGGCGTCGACGGGCTGACCGGCGGGCTGATCATGGAGGCGATCGCCTATGGCGATTTCAACACCGCCTACGTGCCGATGCTGTCGTCGCTGTCGGGCCGCATCGTTTGCGAACACGCGAGGCCGGAAGTGGCCCGGGACTGGATACACAGGGTAGTGGCGGGGGACGCGCTGATCGGCCTTGCGCTGACCGAGCCGCGCGGCGGCACGGATGCCGCCAATCTGCAGCTTCGCGCCGAGAAACAGGGCAACAGCGGCTACCTGATCAACGGCGAGAAGACGTCGATTTCGCTCGCCGACCAGGGCGATCTTTTTGTCGTCTTCGCGCGCACCGGCGGCGCGGAGGAGGGCGCGCGCGGTGTCAGCGCCTTCGTCATTCCCGCCGACACCCCCGGCATCACGCGCACCCGCTTCGACGATTTCGGCTCGGAATCCGTCGGTCGCGGCTCGCTGTTCTTCGACAATGTGGCCGTGCCGGCGGAAAACCGGCTGGGCGACGAGGGCGGCGGCTTCTATCAGGTGATGCAGGGTTTCGACTACAGCCGCGCGCTGATCGGCCTGCAGTGCTGCGCCCTGGCCCAGGCCTCGCTCGACGAAACCTGGCAGTGGGTGCAGGAGCGCGAGACGTTCGGCCGGCCGCTCGCGCAATACCAGGGCGTGACTTTTCCGCTGGCGGAAGGCGAAACCCTGATCCATGCGGCGCGGCTTCTTTGTTACGAGACGTTGTGGCTGCGCGACCATGGCCGGCCGCATACGGACAGGGCGGCGATGTGCAAGTGGTTCGCGCCCAAGACTGCCGCCGACGTGATCCACAACTGCCTGTTGGCGCACGGCCACGCGGGGTATTCCAAGGACTCGCCGCATCAGCAGCGGCTGCGCGACGTCATCGGGCTTGAAATCGGCGACGGCACGGCGCAGATCTCGAAGCTGATCATCGCCCGGGAGAAAATCGGCAATGTGGCGGTGCAGTACCGCTAGAACAAATCCCGAGCGAACCGAAACGGTTCGCGACGACGTATTTGCGTAAAAGCCAAGAGATAGACCATTTCATTTGAGTCAATCTAAACAAGAAATGGTCTGCGGATGATAGTCGGCTGTGAACGGTATTAAAATACCATTAACCTTCGTCCTTTAAGAAAGCCTTAAGGCCGTATCCTCATAGTTTCGATAAGCCGATGGGTCGCATAGCGGCGGCCGGCGGCGTGCCTCGAACAAGGATGCCCATGGTAGCGGAGACGGCCGATAGCCAACCGGCGGCGATGGGTCGCACCATCGATTTCACGCTGACCCGGCGCGATATCTGGCAATTGAATCTCGAACTGGCGCCGCGGCTTCCGGTGACCTGGTGGCTGCTGCTGATCCTCTGCGTGCTCATCGCGGCGTTGAGCGTGGGATCGACCTGTATCATGTGTGGCGACGAAACAGAGCTGGGTCCGTTTCTGACGCGTCTCGGCCTGTCGATCGGCGCCGCCGTACTGGTTTTCCCGATTGTCTATCTCGTCCTGTTCGGATTCTTGATGCTGTTCGTCTCGCCGCGCTGGGATGTGCTGGGCGCGCAGTCGATCGAGGTTCGCAACGATGGGGTGTTCGTCACCTCGCGCGCCGGCAATGCTTCTCATAGCTGGTCCGGCATCCGCGCGGTCATTCGCACCGAAAACTGGCTGGTGCTGCGGACCGGGGCCTACCGCTTCCATGCGATCCCCGCGCGCGCCTTCCGCGCCCGCGCCGTCTTCGAGAATATCGCAAACGACATTTTGGCCCGCGTCGCGGCGGCGCGAGAACGGGGCGCGGCCGCGCCGGGCTAGAGCAAATCCCGAGCGAACCGAAACGGTTCGCGACGACGTATTTGCGTAAAAATCAAGAGATAGACCGTTTCATATAGGTCATATTAAACAAGAAATGGTCTAGGCCCTAAATCCTCCGAAGCCGGGCCTTCATCGCGCGCCGCCACTTGACCTCTCCCGCGGCGCTGCCAAATATCAGGCTTGCGTCGAACGGGGCGGTGTACCAGTCCTCGCGCCGCAATTCGTCCTTCAATTGCGCCGGTCCCCAGCCCGCATACCCGGCCACGTAGAGGTATTTCTGTGGCCCGCGCCCGGCGGCGATATCGCGCAGGATGCGCCGGTCGCCGGTGACCGATATCTCGGCATTAACGCGGAAGGTGCTGTCGAGGCGGTATTCCGGCGAGTGCACGATGAAGGCCTTGCCCGGCTCCACCGGGCCGCCGCGATGGGCCGGCAGGAGCAGGGTGGGCAGACGTTTGCCGCCTGGCGCGCCGCCGGGGCTCCCGGACCGGGCGGCGGGTCCCGTGTCGACGATCTCGGCGACGCCGAGCCGCGCATTGATCACCAGCCCGAACGCCCCGGTGCGGTCGTGCCGCACCATCAGGATCACCGTTTTCGCGAACCGCGGATCCGGCATGGACGGCTTGGCGACCAGCAGCAGCCCCTGCACCGATCCGGTGAATTCGGGATAGTCCGGCGCCTGCCGCGCCGCGCCGGCGGGTCCGCCGGACAGCCCCAGCGCCCCGGCGAGGGCCAGCGCGAGAAGGGCGCCGACCCCGGCGACTGGTCCGGGAAGCCCAGTGTCTCGGCGGATTTCCATGTCACATCTTAGCACAATTCGGGGCCCGGCGGCAGCGCGCGGGCGTGAGGGGCGTACCCGCAATCACACTCTAGCGGAACGCTTCTCGCTCTGGACATCGCCGCCGCCTGCGGCCATTCTCCGCGGCCGATCTCACCCGTAGAAAAAGCCGCCTGACCATGACCGACGCGCTCCAACGCCTGATCAGCCCGAAATCGATCGCCATCATCGGCGTGTCGCAGGACTTCAACAAACTCAACGGGCGGGTGCTGAAATACCTGCTCGACAAGGGCTACGAAGGCGCGATCCTGCCGGTCAATCCGAAATATGACGAAGTGGGCGGGCATCGCTGCTATCCGGAAATCGGTGCGGCGCCGGGACCGGTGGATCTCGCCGTCATTACCCTGCCGGCGCGGATGGTCGAGGACGCGTTGCGCCAGTGCGGCGCCGCCGGGGTCGCGGGCGCGGTGATCTTCAGCTCGGGCTTCGGCGAGATGGACAACGCGGGCAAGCGCATGGAAGAGGCGTTGGCCATTGCCGCGCGCGAGTCCGGCGTGCGGGTGCTGGGGCCGAACGGGCTCGGCATGATCAACAGCTTCGAGAATGCCTTCGCCACCTTCAGCCAGTATGCGGACGGACCGACGCCCTCCGGGCCGGTCGGATTCGTGACCCAGTCGGGCGCCTTCGGCACGGCGATCTGCGCATTGGCGCGGAACCGGCGGCTGGGCTTCGGGTTTTTCGTGAATACGGGCAATGAATGCGACCTCGATTTCGCGACGATGATGTCGGCGGTGCTGGACGACGACCGTATTACCGTCGGCGCCGGGTATCTGGAGGGCGTTTCCGACGGTCCGGGCTTCGCCGCGGTGGCGCGGAAGGCGATGGCGCTCGGCAAGCCGCTGGTGGTGACCAAGGTGGGCCGGTCGGAGGCGGGCGCGCGCGCCGCAGTATCGCATACGGGCTCGCTTGCCGGGCAGGACGCGGTGTTCGACGGCGCGGCGCGGCAGCATGGCGTAATCCGCGCGCGCAACGAGGAACACATGCTCGACATCGTCGACATGTTTTCGACCACCAAACTGCCATCGGGGCCGGGCATCGGCATCGTGACCCAGTCGGGCGGGGCGGGGGTGCTGATCGCCGACCGCGCCGAGGAGCTGGGCCTGTCGGTGCCCCAACTCTCGGCGCCGAGCCAGGCCGCGCTGCGCGACGTCATGCCGGCCTTCGGCGCGGCCGGCAACCCGGTCGATATCACCGCGCAGTTTCTGGCCGAGCCCACGCTGCTGAGCGACAGCGTGCGCATCCTGCTCGAAGACTCGGCGATCGATATCGCCATTGTCTGGCTGCAGCTGATGGAGGGTTATGCGGACCGGCTGCTGGAGGTTTTTCGCGACATCAAGGCGACGGTGAACAAGCCGTTCGTCGTCGTCTGGGTGGCGGCGTCGGACAAGGCGCTGGACGGCATGCGCGAACTCGGGATCTGCACGCTCCGCGGCGCGGAACCGGCGGTGGACGCGGTGGCGGCGCTGGTGTCCTACGCGGCGATGCGCAAGCGGCTCACCGCGGCGGGCGCGGCGCCGGCCGCGCTGGCGCCGCCCGACCTGCCGGAAGCATCGGGGCCGGTCCCCTCGCTCAAGGCGGCGGAACTGCTGGCAGCGGCGGGCGTGCCGCTGGTCGAAAGCCTGCTCGCCACCGATCCGGACTCGCTGCGCGACGCGGCGGAGGAATTCGGCTATCCGCTGGCGCTCAAGATCGAATCGCCCGACATCCTGCACAAGACCGAGGTCAAGGGCGTCGCGCTGGGGCTCAAGGATTGGGCCGAGACGACGCAGGCCTTTGACCGGCTGAAGCGGGACGCGCGCGCGCTCAAGCCGGAGGCCCGGATCGATGGCGCAGTGGTGCAACGCATGGCCGGCGGCTCGGTCGAACTGGTGGTCGGCGCCAAGTGCGACCCGGTGTTCGGGCCAACGGTGATGGTGGGCATCGGCGGCGTCTTCATCGAGGTGATGCGCGATGTGGTGTTTCGGATCGCCCCGGTGAGCGAGGACGAGGCGCGTGCCATGCTGGCCGAGCTCAAGGGCGCGGCGGTGCTGGAGGGCGCGCGCGGCGCCGCCCCGGTCGATGTGCGCGCGGTGGCCCGGCTGGTGGCCGCCGTATCCCGTTTCGCCGTGGCATCCGGCGACCGGCTCGTTGAGCTCGACCTCAACCCGGTGCGCGCGGGCCCGGACGGGGCGCTGGCGGTCGACTGGCTTATGGTGCTGAAGTGACGGCGGCAGTTGCCGCGGCCGGGACAACGGCGTAAATTGACGGCGACTTCACAACGGGACAAAAACAGATGGCGGAACCCTACAAGGTGTTCTGGCGGCCTGGGTGAACCAGCTGCCTTCGTACGAAAGAGTTTCTTTCGTCTCACAACATACCATTTGAATCCGTCGACATTCAGGCGGACCCCGCCGGCATGGCGGAATTGCAGGCACTCGGCGTCCGGTCGGTGCCGGTCGTGACCCGCGGCAAGGAATACGTCTTCGGCCAGATGCTCAAGGACGTCGCCGAGTTTCTCGGCGTCGACTACGACACCAAGCCGAAGCTCTCGCCGCAGGAATTGATCGACAAGCTCGACATGGTGATGACGGCGGCGCAGCGCTTCATCGCGCAGATTCCCGAAGAAAAGCTCGACGAGAATCTTCGCAACCGCAAGCGGGCGATCCGTCACCTGTGCTTCCACATCTTCCGCCTCGAAGAGGCGTTCCTGGACGTTGTCGAGAACGACATCTATCTCACCCGCGACCTGCTCAACATGCCGCCGCCGGATGACGTCAAATCCACGGCCGACCTGGTCGCCTACGGCAAGCGCGTGCAGCAGCGCCTGCACAAATGGTGGGACGGGTTCGACGACAAGGACTGCACCGGCCAGATCGACAGCTATTACGGCAAGCAGCCGCTGCACAACGTGCTGGAGCGCCATACCTGGCACCCGGCGCAGCATGTGCGGCAGTTGATGATGCTGTTGCGCGAGGCCGGGATCGAGCCGCACGATCCGGTGGACGACTCCGCGTTCGCGGGTCTGCCGATCCCGCAGAAGGTCTGGGACGACGAGGCGGCCTGATCCGGCGGTTTGCGGGCTTTTAATAGGGGAAGAGGCGCCCGGGGGAAGGCGCCTCTTTTCGTTTGCAAGTTCGGGAGGGAGGTTAGTCGCGGATGAGGGAGCGCAGATCCTAGTCTCTTCAGGGTATGATGTGATGCTGGTCTGGTCCGCTCATTCGCTTCTAATTATAAAAACGGGCGGGGTGCGCCGGAGGGGTTAAGCGGGGTAAATTTTTTTCGTTTTTTTTCGCCGATCGAGAAAAGACCGCGGAAAACCTCGATTGGCGGCACCTGATTATGCGCCAGAAATGCGCTAGCCTTGCTGTGCCAACTCCAATCGCCGGGTCCCGGCTACACGCCACACCGAAAGAACCGATCGATGACCAAACCCGCGCTGTCGCTCATCCCCGACAATTATCTGAAATTCGGCATCTTCCACGCGCCGTTCCACGCCATGAACGAGAACCCGACCCAGGCTTTGGAGCGGGATATGGAACTGCTCCAGCATCTCGACGTGCTGGGCTACGACGAGGCGTGGGTCGGCGAGCATCATTCTGGCGGGTTCGAGATCATCGCCTGCCCGGAAGTCTTCGTCGCCGCAGCGGCCGAGCGGACGCGCCATATCCGCCTCGGCACCGGGGTCGTCTCGCTGCCCTACCATCATCCCTTCACTGTCGCCGGGCGGATCACCCTGCTCGACCACATGACGCGGGGGCGGCTGCTGTTCGGCGTCGGGCCCGGTGCGCTGGTCGGCGACGCCTACCGCATGGGCATCGATCCGGAAGCCCAGCGCCGCATGATGAACGAGTCGCTGGACGCGATCGTCCAACTGCTCGACGGCGAGCAGGTGACCATGAAGACAGACTGGTTCGAGCTGAAGGACGCGCGGCTGCAGATTGGCCCGTTTCAGCGGCCGCGCACGGAGATGGCGGTCGCCTGCGCGCGCTCGCCGTCGGGCGCGCTGGCCGCCGGCCGGCACGGCCTCGGCATGCTGTCGATCGGCGGCACCAGCGACGAGGCGCTGGCGCACCACGCCAACAACTGGCGCATGCTGGAGGAGGCGGCGACGGAGAACAGCAAGACCGTGCGCCGCGACAAATGGCGGCTGGTTACCCTGATGCACATCGCCGAGACGCGGGAGCAGGCGCGACGGAATGTGGAATTCGGGCTGGAAAACTGGGCCCGCTATTTCCGCGAGATCGCGACCTTTCCGATCGTGCCGCCGGGCATCGACAACCCCTATGAGTATCTGACCGAAAACAAGATGGCGGTGATCGGCACGCCCGACGACGCGATCGAATATATCGAGACGCTGCTGGAAGGATCCGGCGGCTTCGGCGCGCTGATGCAGCTCGCCCATAACTGGGCCGACTGGGCGGAGACCAAGCGCAATTACGAGCTGATCGCGCGCTACGTTTTCCCGCATTTCCAGAACAGCAACCGGCTGCGCGACCTCAGCTACGAGTACAGCCACACCAACCGCGACGCCTTCGTCGGCCAGGCGGCGCAGGCGGTCCAGACCGAGATCGACCGCTACAAGGAGCGCAAGAAGGGCGACGCGGCGGAGTAGGGCGCGCGCTTGCGCGGCTGCGGTCTTATCGGGGATGATGGACGATCTGAAATCCGCGCGGAGATACCCCATGGCAGATTTCGATATTCAGCCGGGCGACGGTCCGATCGGCGCCGCGATCAAAGGTCTCGACGTCTCCCGGCCGCTCGATGACACGGTCTTCGCGGATATCGAGGCGGCGTTCTACCGTCATTCGGTCGTGGTCATCCGGGATCAAACGCTGTCGCCTGCGGAACTCGCCGCTTTTTCGCGCCGCTTCGGCACGCCGCAGGCGAATGTCCGGGCGGAAATCCAGAAAGGCGCGGTGCCGGAAATCACGCTGATTTCCAATATCACCGAGAACGGCAAGCGCGTCGGTTCGCATGATGCGGGGCGGTACTGGCATTCCGATCTGTGCTATCTCGACAAGCCGAGTAAGATGACGTTGCTGCATGCGCTGGAAGTGCCGGTGCGCGACGGCGTCGCATACGGAGACACGCAGTTTGCCGGCATGGCGGCGGCATATGATGCCTTGCCCGACGAAATGCGGCGGCGGCTCGATGGCCTGAAAGCGGCGAACGGGTATCGCTACATGTGGAACAAGAAGGCGCATGAATTCGGCGTACGCCCGGTCTTGAGCGACCACGAGCTGGAGAAATATCCGCCCGACGCCATCCACCCGGTCGTGCGCACCCATCCGGTAACCGGTGCGAAGTGCCTCTACGTCAACGAGGGCTACACGCGTGAAATCGTCGGGATCCCCGAAGCGGAAAGCGCGGCGTTGCTGGAGCAATTGTTCGCGCATGTCCTGAAGCCGGCGTTTCGTTACGCCCATAGCTGGCGGGTCGGCGACGTGCTGATGTGGGATAATTGCGCGGTTCAGCACAAGGCGACCTTCGACTACGAACCGCCGCTGCGGCGGCTCATGCAGCGCTGCACCATCGAAGGCTCGGTGCCGTACTGAGCGGGCGAGGGCGCCGGCTCAATCCCGGTCGGTCACCTTTCCGCGGGTTTTCTTGATTTCGCTCTTTTTCCGCTTGGCGGTGAGGCGCTTGCGCTTGGCGGCGAAGGGCGTCCGGGTCGCTTTGCGCGGTTTGGGCGGCGTGGCGGCCGTGCGGATCAGTTCGATCAGCCGGTTGCGCGCGTCCTGGCGGTTGCGCTCCTGTTGACGAAACCGGCTCGCGGCAATCACGACCACGCCGTCCCGTGTCATGCGGGCGCCGGCCAACGCTGCGAGGCGGCGCCGCACGACCGGCGACAGGGCCGGGCTGTTCGCGGCATCGAAGCGCAATTGCACCGCCGACGCCACCTTGTTGACGTTCTGCCCGCCCGGTCCCGGCGCGCGGATGAACCGCTCCTCGAGCTCGCTTTCCGACAGGACGATCGTCTCGGTGACCCGGATCATCGGAACCGCCGCGCGTCCGTCACACCGGCGGCCGTTTGTCGGCCCAGGGACGCGCCGCCTCGAAAGCGGCGGCGGCGCGCAGCACGCCGAGATCGTCGAGCCGGCGGCCGACGATCTGCAAGCCGACCGGCAGGCCGTCCGACGTGAACCCGCAGGGGATGCTGGCCGCCGGGTTGTGGCTCATGTTGAAGGGATAGGAGAATTCCGCCCAGGACACCCAGTCCCAGGGATGCTCGGGCCAGTGTTCAGGCTGCAGCCGATCGGCCGGGAAGGCGGCGACCGATACGGCCGGGGTCAGCAGCAGGTCGAAATCCTCGAACCAGCCATGGATCGCGCTGACATAGTCGAGTTTGCGCTGGCGGTATTCCAGATAGGTCTGCACCGAATGGTTCTCGGCCGATCGGATGCAGGCGACGAGGCCCGGGTCCATCTTGGCTTCCCATTCGTCGAGAAATTTGACATAGGCCAGTTCGTGCGCCGCCCAGAACAGCCGGATGAGGTCGGGGCCGTCCGGTCCCCAGGCGGGCGTTACCTCCTCGACAGTGGCGCCGAGGCTCTCGAATGCGGCGACCGTGTCCTTGACCAGATCGGCGATTTCCGGATCGACCCGGGCGTGTCCAAGATCGGCACTATAGGCCACGCGCAAGCCCTTCACGCCGCCGGACAGCAGCGCCGGATAATCCGCCGGCGGCGCTTCCAGGCTGTAGTGATCGCGCGGCGCGGGACCCGCCATCACCTTCAGCATCAGCGCCGAGTCCGCGACCGTGCGTGTCATCGGGCCGTTGTGCGAGGTCTGGTCGTTGTTGCTGATCGGCCCGTTCGGCACGCGGCCGTAGGACGGTTTGATGCCGAACACGCCGCAGAAATGCGACGGCATGCGGATCGAGCCGGCCCCGTCCGATCCCTGATGCAGCGGCCCGTACCCCGCCGCGGCCCCGGCGCCCGCCCCGGCCGATGACGCGCCCGCGTTGTAGCCGTGCTTCCAGGGATTGTGGGTGATTCCGGTCAACGGGCTTTGGCTGACGCCCTTCCAGCCGAACTCCGACGTCGTCGTCTTGCCGAGCGGGATCGCGCCGGCGTCCTTGAGTCGCGCGACGAAGGGCGTGTCGAAATCCGCGATCCGGCCTTTCTCGATGTTCGATCCCCGTTCGAAGGGAAGTCCCTTGGCGGCGGCAAGGTCCTTGATCGTTACCGGCACGCCATGCAGCGGCCCGAGCGCGCCGCCCGCCGCCACCGCGGCTTCCGCCGCTTTCGCCTCGTCCATCGCGGCGTCGGCCGCCAGCGTTGCGAAGGCGTTGAGTTTCGGTTCCAGCGTCTCGATGCGCGCGAGGACCGCCTGCATCAACTCCACCGGCGACAGTTTCTTGTCGCGGATCAGTTTGGCGGCGTCGGTTGCCGGGAGGAAACAGAGATCGGTGCTATCCATGGTGTCCACTTTTTGTGTCGGCGCGGCGCACAGCATAACACCACTCTGCGGTGCCCGTTCCAGCGAGTCGTTTGTTGCGATTCGGTTGGTTATTCACCGAAAGTTGTTTCGGACCCTTGAATCGGCACAATATTATCCTCTGGAGGAGTCTTGAGCCGACAACAGCCGGTTTATTCTGCGAGGAGATTTTCTGTGCCAGCAATCGCAAAGTTTTGGAAAGCGCTTCTTTCCTTCGGGCTCCTCATGCTCTTGCTGGGGTCGACCCTCGGTATTTCAGGATGCGCGGAATGCCTGCGGTATGAAAGCAGAATGGTGACGCAGCAGTATTGCGCGCGCCGATCTTCGACCGGCCATTGTGCCCATACGAGCCAGAGGACAGTCAGCAGACGGGTCTGCGCCGAATACAAAAAGGATCCGCCGAAGGCTTCGCCGGTCCGATACACGCGAAAAGCGCCGGTGCGGACGGACAAGGTGACCCTGGGAAACCGGGCGTATAAAGCGCGAAACTACAAACTGGCGGTATCGCATTGGCGGAGCGCCGCGTTAAGCGGTAATGCGGCTGCGCAATCGAATATGGGATTGGCGTATCGGACCGGGAACGGCGTCCCGAAAAGCGACGAGGAGGCCATCAAGTGGGACCGCAAGTCGGCGAATCAGGGCTACAAGTATGCGCAGTATGATTTGGGTAGAGCCTACCAAAATGGCCGTGGCGTACCGAAAAACGATAAGGAAGCGCTGAAATGGTATCGCAAAGCCGCGGTTCAGGGGTATCCGAAGGCGCAATTTTCGGTCGGTTATTTTTATTCGGTGGGGCGCGGCGTTCCGCAAGATTACAAGCAGGCGGCGCAGTGGTATCGGAAAGCGGCGCTTCAAGGAGACGCAGCCTCGCAAAATAACCTGGGCTCTTTATACTGGCACGGGCGTGGCGTGCCGAAGAGCGATCCGGAAGCGGTGAAATGGTTTCGCAAGGCCGCCTTGAACGGAAACGCGGTCGGGCAGGAGAATTTGGCGCGGGCGTATCGCGACGGCAGAGGCGTACCTAAAAATGCGACGGAAGCGGTAAAATGGTATCGCAAGGCGGCCAAGCAAGGGAATGCCAAGGCCAAACAGGAATTGGCGCGCTTGCAAGGTACGGTGAAACCGGCCGCGAAGAATCGCGCACCGCAACAGACCAAGCTCAATCCGGGTTGGCTTGCCGATCCGCAGACCAAATGCTCGATCTGGAACGCCCATCGTTCGGCCGGAGAGACGGTTCGCTGGTCGGGGCAATGCCGTGGCGGGCGTGCGCATGGCAAGGGTGTCGCGGAATGGTTTCTCAACGGCAAATCGACCGAACGGTTCGAAGGGCATATGGGCGAGGGATATTTCGTCAAAGGCGTCCATGTTTCCGCTGCGGGCGAACGCTACGAAGGGACCTGGCGCAAGAATCTACGCCACGGCCGCGGGGAACTCGTTTGGAAAAATGGCGACCGCTACGATGGCCAGTGGCAGTACGGTCGAATCAGTGGCCGGGGTCTGTCGGTTTTAGCCAGCGGCGATCGCTTCATGGGCAGCTTCGCCAATGGACGACGGGACGGAATCGGCGATTGCCGGAGCGCGAAGGGCCGTACGGGCAAGTGCGAATACCGCGCCGGAAAATTCGTCCGTTGGGTAAACTAGGACGCTGCGCGCGACGAATGGTCCGTCGTATGGACGCCCTAAATCCTAGTTGCGCCCGATCGTCAGCAGCGACGGGCCGGCGATGGTCCGGCCGCGGCCGAGGCCGAGCCGGTCCCGGCCCGCTTGCCGCCATCGCACATCGCTGATTTCGCCGCTGACCAAATCGATCAGACGCCCGTTTCCGGATGCACCCTTGAGATTTTCGCCCGCTAACGCGGCGTCGATCTTTTGCGTTCGTCCCGGTTTCGGCAGATACAGCGTGAAGGCCGTGGATTTGCTCGCGAAACCGCGCATCCAGCCACCGCCCAACCGGACCGACTTGCCGAGGGCGATCGCGCCGGGGTTTTCGTTCAGCGCGCTTTGCAAGTGACGGAAGACGAAACTCGCCGGGCGCGGGTTGAAGCGCCGGTCGAACAACCCGTGGCGCGGGAAGTATCCCCGGTCGAGATCGATGAAGGTGTCAAGAAACACCGCGGCGTTTTCCGTTCCGGCGCCGGCGATCATCGCTTCCGCCACGCGGTTGGCGATTTCCGGATCGTCCTCGTTATAGGCCGCGGGATTTTCATGGGCGAGCCGGATGTTCACCACCGCGCGCAAATTCCGGTCGTCGGCGAGCGCGCCGTAGTCCTGCACCGCATCCCAGGCCGAGCCGTCGAGGCCGATCCGGAACACGAAGCCGTCGACCGCCTGCCGCGCGCCGCGCCGGCGCAGGAATCCGTCGATCAAATCGGTCTCGTGGCCCTGAAAGCCGTAGCTGACGAAATGCGAGAATTTCGACCCGGAGGCGTGCTTGTTGGCGGAACTTTCGATATTGGCGAGATTGACGGTGATGCCCGCCGCGTCCCGCAGCCGTTTTAAGCTTGCGACCGCATCGCCGGAATGCTGCCAGGGCAGGATCACCTCATAGGTGTCGATCAGGGCGCGGTATCGCTTCAGCGCGTCGGTAAGCCTGGCATCCGGTACGCCGAAACTGAAAAACGTAAAGCGGTGTCCGATCGCTTTGAGGTCGCGCATGCGTTTGCGCCGGTCGGCGATCAGCAGGTCGCTTACCGGCACGCGCAGATCGCGCACGCCCAGCTCCCACAACGCCATCAGCGTGTAGTCGTTGCGCACGCGCTTGCGCTCGAACTCGTCCATCGGGCCGTTATAGGGAAACTCGGTCACCTCGGCCCAGGGATGCCGCAGATGGACGCCGAGCGGGGCGATGATGCTTTCCTTCGAATGTCGCCCATGCAGCCGCGGCTTCTCGGCTTTGAATTTTTCGCCCGGCTTGAGCATGCGCCCCGACGTCCGGTAGATCCGCGGCACATGGGTGTTGGGGTAGACGTCGACCATGAAGAAGCCGAGCTTGTCGGCATCGTTGCGGCCGTGTTCCGCCGCCGCCTCGATGCGAAACAGTTCCGCATAGTCCTGCCGGAAGAACGATGTGGCCGGCAGCAGGTAGCATTCAGTGCGGCCTTCCACATTGTAGAAGAAATTATGCACATGGCCGGCGAACATCGCCTCGATCCGGTATTTGCGGATCAGCGACACCAGCCAGGATCGCTTCGGCTCGTCGATATTATCGTAATTCCAGGCCTCGTCCGGCGCCATGATGTAGGGCGGGTAGTGGGTGAACAGGAAAATGCGCTTGCGCTTGTTCTTCTCCAGATCGGCCGCCAGCCATTTTTCCTGCGCCGTCTCGCTGCGCAGCCCGGAATTGAGGATCTGTGCGTTGATCAGCGTGAAATGGCAGCCCTTATGGTCGAAGGAGAAGAAATCCTTGCCGAAATGCTGGCGGTAGAGTTTTAGCCCGAAGTCGCTGACCGACGCCGCCGGCATCGACGGGTTCGGCTTGTCGCCGACATCGTGGTTGCCGGGGATCATATGCAGCGGCGCGGTCAGCCGGCCGAGCTCCCGGTTCGCGACTT
>JBFFGE010000080.1:0-19382 GCA_041557595.1 Alphaproteobacteria bacterium | reverse complement strand
GGTTGCCTGAAACTCGATTGAGTTTGTAAGCGTCCATTTCTCGCACGTCAGTCACGTTTCGACGTCTGAGGTTTTCCAATTCCAGGGCAGCAGCTCGTCGATTTTGCTCAGGGGATGATCGTCAGTCATGCGTTCGATAACGTCCTTCAGATACGCATAGGGCTCGACGCCGTTGAGTTTCGCGGTGGCAATCAGCGATGTGACGATGGCCCATCGGTCCGCGCCGCCGTCGGAGCCGGCGAACAGATGGTTCTTGCGCCCCAAGGCAACAGGACGGATGGCGCGTTCGACCGCATTGTTGTCGAGCTCGATGCGCCCGTCCTCGAGGAAGCGGCACAGCGCCGGCCAGCGGGCGAGCGCATAGCGAATGGCTTCGGCCAGTGCGCTGCGCATCGGCACACGGGCGAGCCGGTCCTCCAGCCAGGGCTTTAGGGCTTCTACGAGCGGCCGCGATCGGGCTTGGCGCATGCGCAGGCGCTCGTTCTGGCTTTGACCGTGGATCGCCTTCTCGATGGCATAGAGCCGGCCGATCCGGTCAAGGGCCTCGGCCGCGATCGGGGAGGCGGTCGCCTTGTGGACATCGTAAAACTTGCGCCTTGTGTGCGCCCAGCAGGCGGCCAGCATGATGTCGCCGCGTCGGGTCAGCTGCTCGAAGCCGGCGTAGCCATCGACCTGCAGGATGCCGCGGAAGCTTTCGAGATGGCCGGCCGGGCGTTCGGCCCTGCGATCCCGGCTGTAGAAGTAGACCGCCGCCGGCGGGTCCGGCCCGCCCCATGGCCGGTCATCGCGGGCATAGACCCACAGCCTTCCGGTTCGAGTGCGGCCGCGGCCGGGATCCAGCACCGGGATCGGCGTGTCGTCGGCAAACAGCTTGGTGGAGGCAAATATATGCTCTGCCAGCCTGTTGTGCAGCGGCTCCAGCCACCAGGTAGCACCACCGACCCAGTTGGCCAGCGTCGAGCGGTTGAGACGAATGCCATGCCGGGCGAAGATCTGTGACTGGCGATAAAGCGGCTGGTGATCGCAGTACTTGCTCACCAGCACATGCGCCAGCAAGCCGGCGCTGGCCAGGCCCTTGGCGATCGGACGTTCGGGTGCCGGCGCCTGATGGATGGTGCCGCAGGCCCGGCAACCATAGCGGGGCCGGCGGGTGCGGATGACGCGCAGCCGCCCCGGGACCCAGTCGAGCATCTCCGAGACGGTCTCGCCAATAGCATGGATGGCGCTACCGCAGGCCGGGCAGTTCTCGGTATCGATATCGAGCCTGACGTTCTCGCGTTCGAGATGGTCGGGCAGGGCGGGACGTTCAACGGGGCTGGCCGCCGCTTCCGCCTTTGCCGCTGACCTTGCCGGCAAGCCGGCTTCTGCACGGCCGATGTCGGCATCGACATCATCGAGGCCGAGCAGCATATGGTCGCTGTCGAGACGTTCGGAGCGTTGGCCGAAGCGGTTGCGCTGCAGCAGCTTGACGATATGGCGCAGCCGGTCGATCTCGGCAAGGGCCTCTGCCCGCTCATGCTCGCGGGCCGCAACGAGATTGCCGATCAGGTGATGCAGCGTTTCGACATCATCCGGCAGGGCGGCGAGATCGATCTCCATGGATTGATTCTACGCCCGCAAGGGCCACGCGCCGAACCCTATCTCGTGCGTGAGTCAATCCGTCGCAGTCCGGACGTCAGCCGGCAAGGGCCGGTCGCCAGCGGCGTTCCGGCGCGCGCCAGTCGATGCCCTCGACCAGCATGGATAGCTGCACCGAAGTCAGGCTCACCGTATCGCCGGCCTCGTCAGCCGATGGCCAGGCAAAGCGGCCTTCCTCCAATCGCTTGGAGAACAGACACAGGCCTGTGCCGTCCCAGTAAAGGATCTTGATCAGATTCGCCTTGCGCCCACGGAAGGCGAACAGGTGACCCGAGAACGGATCCTGTTTCAGCACGCCTTGGACCAGCATAGCGAGCCCGTCTAGCCCCTTCCGCATGTCGGTATATCCAACTGCCAGGTGTACTTTGACGCCGGAAGGCTGCATCAACATGGAACGTCTCCTTCCAGCAAGGCGACGAGCCGGTGCACAGTCTCGGGATCGGCATCGCGCTCGAAGCGCACGCGGCGACCGCCAACCAGCTCGACCTCGATGCCGGAAGTTGACTGCTCGACGAACATCGGCCCGGCCGGCGGCGTTTCCTGCGCCAACATGGCCGGTAGATCGGCAAGACAATCGGGGACATTGTCGGGCGCTTCGGTGATCGTGACCGGCACGATGCGGCTGGCCGTATCCATGCCGAACGCTTTGCGCCAGCGGAACAGCACGCTGGTTGATATGCCGTACTTCCTGGCAATACCCGAGACCGATGCACCCTCCCGGCAGGCCTCCTCGACGATGCGGCGCTTGCCCGCCTTGCTGTAATTGCGGCGTCCCACTTGGCCACTTGTCTTGCCGGTCGGGATGTAGCCTGCAGGTGCGGGAATTTCCCTAGTCCTAGGACTAGCACTAGGACTAAGGCTACCACCACGGCGATAGAGCAGCTTGCGGGCAGGTGCCGGAGCGTCATGCTTGAACTTCGCCCGCCAGTTGCCGAACCGCTTCAACGGCAGGCCATGCGCCTCGCAATATTCCCGTTGATTCAAGTTGCTTGCAGCCCAGTCTTCCAAATGCGCACGCCAGAAAGCCTCCAGCTCCGCACGCTTCGTTTTCTCCATTCGCGGCATGATCGTCCCTCCTCTTCCACAGACTTCGCCGTGAAAGAAAAGATCGCAACCGTCAGGCCGAGAACAACTGTGCGATCAATGGACGCTTACTTGAGTTTCCCTGTTCCTTCAGAAAATTTCCCTGTTCAATGATTTGAATTCCCTGTTCTTATGCGCAGGGAAATTGCTCAAAAATTGGCGTAATTGCAGTGTGTTACGAGGGGGCAAGACACTCAAAATACCCCAATATTGAGGAAATTCCCTGTATTTTCCCTGTTTAACAGGGAATTCGGCAGAGACGGGTTCGCTCGAGACTGGCTCCACCACCAAGTTTCTCTATCGTATTTCAATCCTTACACTGTGACGGCGGAGCCTGCGGGTTGTCGCGGGCGCGCGGCTGAGACAGCGTCATGCCGCGGCGCAAAGGCCGAATCCGGGATTGGAAATCTTGCATGCATGACATCATCATTATCGGCGGCGGGTTGCACGGCAGCAGCACCGCGTATCACCTGTTGACGCGCGACCCTTCGTTGCGCGTTACGGTGATCGAGAAGGATCCGACCTATGCGCATGCGGCCTCGGCGCGCTCCAATGCGGGGGTGCGAATCCTGTTCAGTCAGGAAGAAAACATCCGCATGTCGCGCTATGGTCACGAGGTTTACGGCAATTTCGCGGAACTGATGGCAATCGATGGGGAGGCGGCGCATCTCGACTTCTATCGGCATGGGTATCTGTTCATTTCGAACACCGAGGAACAGGCCGCCGTGATGCGGGCCAATTACGACTTTCAAATCGCCATGGGTTGCGACGTGCGGCTGCTCGACGGGCCCGGGGTGGCGGCGCTGTACCCGTGCTTCCGTACCGACACCATCGTGTGCGCCGCCCATTCGCCGAATGACGGCTGGCTCGACCCGCATGGCGCGTTGACCGGGCTGCGGCGCAAGGCGCGCGCGCTGGGCGCCGCGTATATCGACGCCGAGGTGACCGGCATCGAGTGCTCCCGAGGGGCGGTGCGCGCAGTGGAACTGGCCGATGGCCGCCGCCTGCCGTGCCGGACCCTGGTCAACAATACCGGCGCCTGGGCGGGCGAGATCTGCCGGATGGCCGGTTTCGAGATCCCGGTGGCGCCGCTGCCGCGCGCCACGTTTTATTTCGAGCCGGCCGAGCCGATCGGCATCACCCCGCAGACCCTGGACGGTCAGCCGGTCGGCATTCGGCCCGAAGGCAGGGGCTTCATCTGCGGCAACACCGATTTCAGCCGCGCCGGCGGGTTCGATTGGACCGTCGATCACGGCATCTTCGAAACCGGACTCTGGCCGAAACTGGCGCGCATGGTCCCGGCGTTCGAGACCTTGAAGCTGAGGAACGCCTGGCCCTGCCACTACGCCTATAACCATTTCGACGGCAATATGCTGATCGGGTCCTGGCCGGGCGGGCCGGAGAACATGCTGATGGCGACCGGTTTCAGCGGCCATGGGCTGCAACACGCACCGGCGGCCGGCCGGGCGCTGTCGGAACTGATCCTGGCCGGCCGGTTCGAGACGATCGACCTGGAGCGGTTTCACTGCAAGCGCGTGGCCGAGGGGCGGGCGGAGCCGGAGGCCGGCGTGCTGGCATAAGTTGGGCCGGTCACGACAAGAGCATGTAGAGCTGGCCCGCCAAGAAACCGAAACTCGCGACGCAGCCAAGAACCGGCACCCAGAGCGGGTAGCACGGGCCGGCAACCGTATCCCCATCCCGGACCTTGATCCGCCAAAGAGCCAGGTTGATCACGACAAAGACGGCCAGCATAGCCAGCGAGGTGATGCGCGCCAGCGTGACGATCGGCAGCAATAGGGTGAAGGCCAAGACGACCAACCCCACGAAGATTGTCGCATTGACCGGGGTTCGCCGCGCGCTGTGGATGCGGCTGAAGATTTTCGGCAGCCAGCCCTGCTTGCCGAGCCCGAAGAAGACGCGCGCCGCCATGATGATCTGGATCAGCGCCCCGTTCAGCACGGCGACCATCGCGACGAGGCTGATCACGACGGGCGACACGCCCGTACTGCGCTCAAACAGCAAGGCCAAGGGGGCGTCGGATGCCGCAAGGGTTTGCGGCGGCACAATCGCGACCGCTGCCACCGCCAGGGCCACGTAAAGCGCCGTCGTGATGAGGAGGGTCAGGACGATCGCCTTGGGCAGCGCCCGCCGGACGTCTTTCACTTCTTCGGCGACATTGACCATGTCCTCGAAGCCGATGAAGGCATAGAAGGCGAGCAGCGCGCCGGCGAAAACGCCGCTCCAGGCGGCCATATCGCCGGCGACGAAAAACCCCGACCAGTCGATCGGGGCCTCCGGCAGGTGGAACAGCGCGCCGCCGATCACGATCAACAGGCCGCCGACCTCGATGATCGTCGCGACCGCTGCGACGGCCACGGATTCGGTGATCCCCCAGGCGGCGACCGTGGTCAAGATCGCCACCACGGCAACGATTTCCCACTGCGCCGGGGCGTCCAGGTATTGCCCCAGATAGCCGATGAAGCCGTGGATGATGGCGCCGCTGGACACGATGCCCATGAAGGCGACGGTCAGACCGACCAGGACCGAAAGCAGACGCCTGCGGAAGCCCTGGTAGACGTAGACCGCCTCGCCGGCGCTCTCCGGGAACCGCGCGGATAACTCGGCAAAGGAAAAGACCGTAAACGCCATGATCGCGGCGGCCACGAGAAATGCCAGCGGCGTCAGGAACCCCGCCAACCCCGCGACTTTCCCGATCAGCACATAAATCCCGGCGCCGACCGTCGTGCCCAAGCCGTACAACACGACCATCGGCAATGTCAGGCTGCGCTTCAGGGTCGGATGCCCCGATTCCCCGGTTACGGGCAAGGGCGTGTTCGCATTGGCGAGCATATGAAATGGCCGTGTGGATGGGGTGCGGGTAACCGTTTGGCTGCCGTCTCTGCATCGTCCATGAGATGAATGAAGTTTTGTCGTTCGGGGCCGCGCCGGCTTTGATGTGCCTCAATGCGCCGAATCATTCAAACTAGAGAATGGTAAATAGGAGACGATCTGCGCGTTGAGGGAGGCGCCCGATGCCCGGCCCACTGGATCTGCTGTATCGCGACCACGAGAACATGAAGAAACTGTTCGGCGTCTTCGAGCGGGAGCTTGCCACCTTCAACCGGGGCGAGCCGCCGGATTACGACCTGATCGTCGATATCCTGGATTACTGCATTGCCTATCCTGATATCTATCATCACCCGCTCGAAGATCTGATTCTGGAACGGCTGAAGAAGCGCAACCCCGATGCGGCGGCGCCGATCGGCGATCTGCATGAGGAGCACGACCGGCTGATGGCGCAAACGCGGCTGTTCCTCGCAATGGTGCATGATGTGCGGCAACAACGGGAAGTTGCGCGCGCGGAATTCAGCGAAGCGGCGCAGGCGTTCCTCGATTCCTATCGCACGCACATGTACTACGAAGACGAGACGATGTTTCCGGCTGCGGCAAAAAGCCTGACGGAGTCGGATTGGGCGGAAATCGAGGCCAGTTGGTCCAGCCCGTACGACCCGCTCTTCGCCGACCGCGCCGAACGCCGTTACCGTCGGCTGCGAAACGCGATGCTGGACTAATTCGGCGCACCAAATAAGGCACCGCAAGCACCGTAACCGCGGCCGCTTTCAGCCCTCTCCGTGCGGCGTATCGGGGGGCGGTCGGGTTTCGCCGGACCGGTCGCTTGCGGCGCGGCGTTCTTCCGGCAGGTCGTCGTCGAACAAGATCCGGTTAGCCGCACCGTCGAGATCCTCGAACTGCGACGATTTCAGCGACCAGAGGAAGGCCGCAAGCCCCACAAGGCCGAGCCCGATAGCGACCGGGATGAGATAGAGCAGGCCGCTCATCGGGCCCGGCCCCAGCCCAGCCGCAAGGCGTTCGCGACAACCAGGATGGAGGAGGCGGACATGGCGGCGGCGGCGATAATTGGCGTCACAAGCCCCCCCATGGCCAGCGGAATGGTGACCGCATTGTAGAGCAGCGCCAGCGCGAAATTCTGACGCACGATGCGCTGGGCCGAGCGGGCCGTGCGCAATACCGTATCGACCGGGCCGAGCAGTTCGCCCTGAAACACCACATCCGCCGCGGTCTGACTGATATCGGCGGCCGTTGCCGGGGAGATCGAGGCATGTGCCGCGGCCAGGGCCGGGGCGTCGTTCAACCCGTCGCCGACCATGCAAACGCGGCGGCCTTTTGCGCGCCCATGTTCCAGCCGTGCCAGCTTGGCCGCGGGTAGACATTGGGCCTGCCAATCTTCGATGCCGATCCGTTCCGCGACGGCCGCGACCGCGGCGGCCCGGTCGCCGGACAGCACGGCGACGGTGCGGCCGGATGCCTTCAGCGCGGCGACGGTGTCGCGCGCGTCGTCGCGCACTCGGTCGTGGAAATCGAACCGGACCGGCGTCTGGCCGGGCCGCTGCAACCACAATTCGCAATTTTCCGTGTCTTCCGCGCCGCCGCCGCACCAGGCACGGGAGCCCAGCCGAATTGTCCGACCGTCCCGGCGGAGCTGCAATCCGCAGCCGGGAACTTCGTCGACATGCTTTGCGGCGGGCGCCTCGGGATCGGCCGCCCGCAGCGCGCGGGCGAGCGGATGGGTGCTGGATGCGGCCATCGACGCGGCCAGCGCAAGATCGCGCGCGTTCCAGTCGCCCGCCGCGGCGAGTTTCAGGTCGCCGGTCGTCAAGGTGCCGGTCTTGTCGAAGACGATTTGGTCGATCTCCGCCAGGCGTTCCAGCGCCGTGGGCGATTTGATGAGGATGCCGCTCTTGAACAGTTTGTTGCAGGCCACGACCTGGACGACCGGCACCGCCAGCGCCAGCGCGCAGGGACAGGTGATGATCAAGACGGCCACGGCGTTGATCAGGGCGTCCTGCCACGGGAGGCCGCCGAACTGCCACCAGCCGACGAAGGTCGCGGCGGCAAGCACGTGCACGACGGGGGCGTAGACGCGAACGATGCGCATCGCCAGATCCACATAGCGCGACCGGCGCTGTTCGGAGGCCTCGAGCAGGCGCTGAATCTCCGCAAGCAAGGTGCCGTCGCCCGTGGCGGTGGTCCGGACGGTCAGTGTTCCGGTCAGATTCACCATGCCGGCATAGAGGCGCGCACCCGGTTTCACCGCGGCCGGATTGGATTCGCCGGTGATCAGGCCGGCATCGATGTCCGACGCGCCCTCGACCACGGTGCCGTCAATCGGAACGCGTTCGCCCGCGCGGACGAGCACATGGCTGCCGAGGGCGATGTCGGTCACATTTTCCGCGCGAAGGCCGCCGTCGGGATCGACGATCATGGCCGTCGACTCCTGGAGGGCAAACAACCGTTCCGCGGCGGACCGCACATGCGCGCGCGCCCGCTCGTCGAGATATCGGCCGATCAACAGGAAGAACAGCAACATCGTGGCGGATTCGAAGTAAACATGCCCGGAGCCGCGGATCGCACCGAAGAAGCTCAGCGCCGTCGTCAGCAGCAGGGCGAGCGCAATCGGCACGTCCATGTTGATGCCGCCGCCGCGCAGGGCGGTAAGCGCCGAGACGAAGAACGGCCGGCCGGCATAGGCGACGGCGGGAATGGCGATCAATGCGGAAACCAGCGTCAGCAGCCGCCGCGTCGCCGGCAGCATATCCTGCGCCTCGCCGGCCCAGACGGCGACCGAGAGAAGCATGATGTTGGCCGCGGCGAAGCCTGCCACGGCCATGGCGCGCAGCAGCAAATTCTGCCGCTCCGGCGAGGTTCGCGCCTGCCGCTCGAGATCGAACGGCACCAGCCGGAATCCCAACCCTTCGACGGTCGCGACCAGATCCTCATAGGCCGCCCGCGCCGGATCCCAGTTCAGGAACAGGCGCTGGGTGGTCAGATTGACCCGTCCTTCCAGGACACCCGTCTGTCGGGCCAAGGTATTCTCGATCGAATGTTGGCAGTTGGCGCAGTGCAGCCCCTCCACCATCAAATGCGCTGTCAGCGATCCGTCCGCCGCCTGCCGCACCGCATCGTTCGCCGGCGTTGCGGTCGGCGGGCGCGGTTCGGCGGGCACGGCCGGGACGCGCGGTGTTTGGGCGATCGCGACGGTCTCGCTCATTGCACGATTATCCGTTCGGCGACTCGATGGACCTCGCCGCCGCGATCGAGCTCCACATTCACCTGCCATTGCCCGGCCAGGGGCAGGGACACCGTGCGGCCGTACCGGCCGATGCCGATCGGCTCCAGCGTCACGCGGAAATCATGACCGGCATGGGTGGGCCGCCGGAATGAGGCGACCGCGCGCGCGCCGGTCAGCGCCTCGCCATTCCGGTCTTGCAGCGTGACCGTGAAATCGATGCGGCGGTGGCCGCGGGCGACCACCGAAACCGCGCTCGTCCATCCGCGGGCGTTTTGACGGTCGATCGCGGCAAGGGTGTCGTTGTGACGCAGTCCTTTGAGGTAGTAGCCGCTGTATTCCAGGCCGGTCCAACTTTGCACGGCGATATAGACCATGGCCGCATTGGCCGACAGAACAACGCCGAAGAAGGCGAAGAAGGCGAGCGGAATCAGCGACCGCTTGGTGTCCGGTTGTTCGGTAGTCATTTTACGGGCCCCCTGAAGACGGTTTCGTGGCGTTGGACCTCTTCCGGCCCGTCGGCGGCGTTTTCGCGAATTACGAACAGAAAGGGGGTCGATTTGCCCTCGAGGCGCCGGGCGGGCGCCGTGACGAATATCCGGAATGGGGTGACCGCGTCCGGGTCGGCGGCAAGCCAGACGGTTGAGTGCGCGCCGCCCTGTCCCACCACGGTCACCGTCGCGTCGGACAATCCGTTCACGGCGAGCGCAAAATCGCGTTGCCGGCGCTGCTTGTTGAGAATTTTGACGGTAAAGCCGTTACGGATCGATCCGTCGGACAGTTTGACGAACAACGGATTGCGGTCGCGAATGACATTGAGACCGACACTGGGACGCGACCACAGGCTGAACAGGATCGCACCGCCGATCAGCAGCAGCAGCACCGCATACATCACGGTGCGGGGTCGCACCAGGCGATGCCCGGGCGTGGCGCCCTGTTCGCGGCCGAGCTGGCGCGAGACCGAATCGTATGTGATGAGGTCGGGCGGGCGTCCCAGCGCCGCCATGACGGAGTTGCAGGCATCGACGCATAGCGCGCAGCCGATGCATTCGAGCTGACTGCCGTCGCGAATGTCGATGCCGGTTGGACAAACGGCGACGCATTGATTGCAGGCAACGCAATCGCCGAGGCCGCTCAGGTCCTGGTCCTTCTTGCGATGGCCGCGCGGTTCGCCCCGCCATTCCTCATAGGTGACGGTCAAGGTGTCTTCGTCCAACATGGCCGCTTGGAAGCGCGGCCAGGGGCACATATAGGTGCAGACCTGTTCCCGCGCGAAACCGGCGAGCAGATACGTCGTCGCGGTGAACAATCCGATGAAGAACAGCACGGCGCCGTCGATTTCCAGATGTAGCAAATCCTGCACCAGGGTCGGCGCATCGTGGAAGTACAGGATCCAGGCGCCGCCGGTCAGCAACGCAATCAAGAGCCAAAGGAGGTGTTTGATCGTGCGTTTGGTGATTTTGGCCGCGGTCCACGCGCCCTGGTCCAGCTTGATACGGGCGTTTCGGTCACCCTCGACCCATCGCTCGACCCACATGAAAAGATCGGTCCAGACGGTCTGCGGACAGGTGAATCCGCACCACACCCGGCCGAACAGCGATGTCACCAGGAACAGGCCGAAAGCGCCGACAATCAGCAAACCGGCGAGGTAGTAGACTTCCTGCGGCCAGATTTCGATCCACAGGAAGTAGGCGCGGCGGCTCGGCATATCGATGAGGAAGGCCTGGTCCGGCGCGCCCGGGCCGCGGTCCCAGCGGAGCCACGGCGCGAGATAATAAATCCCCAGCAGGACGACCAGCGCGGTGGTCTTCAAGCGCCGAAAAACCCCCGAAACCCGCTTCGGAAAAACCTTTACGCGGGGCGTGTAGAGCGGCAGCTTTTTGCGTTGCGCACGGACGGATTCAGCGTCTTCGATCGCTATCGCGTTGGGATCTGGGGTGCCATCCATGGCGTGGGACCTTACTCGCCGCCGCCCAACGAATGGACATACAAGGTCAGCATCTTGATTGTCGCCGTGTCGAGCCGGCCGCCCCAGGCGGGCATGACGCCGTGCCGGGGGGCCGCAATCTGCCGCGTGACCGCCTCCCGGCTGCCGCCGTACAGCCAAACCGCATCGGCAAGGCGCGGCGCGCCGACCTCGCGGTTGCCCTGACCCGCGGGCCCATGGCAACTGGCGCAGTTTTCGGCGTACAAGGCGGCGGCCGCGGCGATATCGATCCCCTCTGCGGCGCCGCCGGACAACGACAGCACATAGGTCGCGAGCTGTTCGATCTGGGCCGGTGCGAGAATATTGTCGGCGCCGAAGCGGGGCATGTCGGAAACCCGCGTGTCCTCATCCTTGTCCCATCGCACGCCGTGGCGGATCGTCCGTTCGATATCCGCGAGCTTGCCGCCCCACAACCAGATGTCGTCGGCCAGGCTCGGGAAGCCGGGACGTCCGGCGCCGCCGCCGGCGTGGCACGGGGCGCAGTTGTCGGCAAAGGCGGATTTGCCCCCCGCCGTGGCGAATTCCAGGAGCTTGGGCTGGGCGCGGATTTCGTCGAGCGGCGCATGCGCAATCTCGTCGACGTAGACCGCGCGGCTGGCGCGCAACGCCGCCATTGATTTTTCGAGCGCCTTGCGCTCGGTGTGTCCGAGCAGCCCTTCGGTGTATCCGGTGCCCCAGGGAATGGCGGGATACAAGATGAAATACCCGATCGAGATCACGATCGTCGCATAGAGCACATAGAGCCACCATCGCGGCAGCGGCGTGTTCAATTCCTTGATGCCGTCCCATTCATGTCCGGTGGTGTCCTGGCCGCTAACGGCGTCTTTTTCTATCTTGGTCGGCATCGCTTTTTCCTATCCGCCGTTTTCCGGTGTGGCGTCATCGCGCAGGGGAATCGAGGCATGGTCTTCCATGCTTTTCTTCCGCCGCTCCGATGGCCAGAAAGCCCAGACCGCGATTCCGATGAAGATCCCCATGAACAGGGCGACCCAGATTGGATAGAGAAAATTCGCAAGTTCCTGCATGGCGCGGGTCCTATTGTTTGAGATCGTCGACGCGGTATTTCGAAAAATCGACCAGCGTCCCGAGCATCTGCAGATACGCGATGATGGCGTCCATCTCGGTCAGCAGCGCGGCGTTCCCGTCGAAGTTTCCGACCACGGCCTTCGGATAGCGCTTGAGCAGGCCTTCGGTGTCCGCCTCCGGATTCGCTTGCGCCGCCAGATCGGCCATCGCCTCCGCCACCATCTCTTCGGTATAGGGAACGCCGACCGCCTGATTGGCCCGGAGATGGTCGCGGATGTCATCGGCGCGCAACGGCCGGTCCGCCATGAACCGGTATCCGGGCATGATCGATTCCGGGACCACCGATCGCGGATCGATCATGTGCTCGACATGCCAGTCGTTCGAGTATTTGCCGCCGACCCTTGCGAGGTCCGGACCGGTGCGTTTGGAGCCCCATTGAAAGGGATGGTCGTACATGCTTTCCGCGGCGATGCTGTAATGCCCGTAGCGTTCGACCTCGTCGCGGAACGGCCGGATCTGCTGGGAATGGCAGTTGTAGCAGCCCTCGCGGATATAGATGTTCCGCCCCGCCAGCTCCAGGGGCGAATAGGGCCGCATGCCTTGCACCTTTTCGACCGTACTCTCGATGGTGTAGAGCGGCACGATCTCGACGATGCCGCCGATCGAAATGACGATCAACGTCAGCACGGCCAGCAGGGCGACGTTGCGCTCGATCTTTGCGTGGCTGAATTTCATGGCCGGCTCACTCCGCGGCGGCGGCGGCGCGGCCGGGCAGGACATAGGCTGCTTCCTGCCGCAAATCGCCGCGGGCCGTCCGTATCAGGTTGTAGATCATGATCAAGGCGCCGAGCAGGAACAGGATGCCGCCCATCGCGCGGACCACGTAGAACGGATGCATCGCATCGACCGTTTCCACGAAGGCGTATTGCAGAAACCCGAGCTCGTCGTAGGACCGCCACATCAAGCCCTGCTGGATTCCAGACACCCACATGGTGGCGATGTACAGAACGATGCCGATAGTGGCGATCCAGTAGTGATAGCTCACCAGGCGGATGCTGTAGAGGCGGTCGCGTTTCCACAGCCGCGGCACCAGGAAATACAGGGTGCCGAAACTGACGAAGGCGACCCAGCCCAGGGCGCCGGAATGGACATGCCCGATGGTCCAGTCCGTATAATGCGACAGGGCATTCACCTGTTTCACGGCCATCAGCGGACCTTCGAAGGTGCTCATGCCGTAGAAGGCGACGGACGTGACAAGCATGCGCAGCACCGGATCGGTGCGCAGCTTATGCCAGGCGCCGGACAGGGTCATGATGCCGTTGATCATGCCGCCCCAGGACGGCATCCACAGCATGATCGAGAACGTCATGCCCAGGGTCTGCGCCCAGTCGGGCAGCGACGTGTAATGCAGATGATGCGGCCCGGCCCAGATGTAGAGAAAGATCAGCGACCAGAAATGAATGACCGACAGCCGGTAGGAATAGATCGGCCGTTCCGCCTGTTTCGGAATGACGTAGTACATCATGCCGAGGAAACCGGCGGTCAGGAAGAAGCCCACCGCGTTGTGGCCGTACCACCACTGGGTCAACGCGTCCTGCACACCGGCATAGAGAATGTAGCTCTTGGTGCCGAACATCGAGACCGGCACCGCCAGATTGTTGACGATATGCAGCACCGCGACCGTCAGGATGAACGCCAGGAAGAACCAGTTGGCGACATAGATATGCGGCTCGCGGCGGCGCGCGACCGTGCCCATGAAAATGACCAGATAGATTACCCAAACGACGGTCAGCCAGAGATCCACATACCATTCCGGCTCGGCGTATTCCTTGCTCTGCGTGACGCCGAGCACGTACCCGCTCGCCGCCATGACGATAAAGGCCTGGTAGCCCCAGAACATGAACAGCGCGAGATCGGGTCCGCCGAACAGGCGTGCGCGGCAGGTGCGTTGAACCGTGTAGAGCGACGTCGCGAACAAGGCGTTGCCGCCGAAGGCGAAGATCGCTGCGCTGGTGTGCAGCGGCCGCAGCCTGCCGAAGGAGGTCCATTCCAGGTCGAGATTGAGAATGGGATAGGCGAGCTGAAGCGCGATAAAGACGCCGGCCGGAAAGGCGACGATGCCCCAAAATGCCGTGGCAATGACGAATAGGCGGACGATCTGCTCATTGTAGCCGAGCGATTCGCGCCCGGTCGTGTCCCCGGCTGTTTCCGTGGTGTCGCTCACGTGTTGTCTCCCTGTCGTCCCCAATGCCTGCCGGCCCGCTCGGCGCGCAGAATTTCCGATCGCGTCGGAACGAGCCTTGACGCAGGTCAACGACCATCTCCGGGACAATTCCTTTGATCGTTCGATTTTCGAAATTGGTCGGGACCCGCCGGGGGCTCCGCGCGTTGCAGGGGAGAAATTTGAATGAACGATTTTGGAAGCTGGGGCGTGGGAATCGCGATGGCCCTGCTCAGCCTGTTTTGCCTGATCGTCGCCAGCCGCGCCGCCGACGGCGTCATTTTCTGGACGGCGATCGGTCTGATGCTCTTCGGAATTGGGTTCAATTATTATCTGGCCGGGCGGTCAAACAAACGACCCGACGAATGAGCGCGGCGCCGTTCAGCGTTCGATATGCACGTCGATTTCCGTCTCGGCCGCCTGGGTCAAACCGTCGAAATTTTCGCCCAATTCGGACCTCCAGGGGCGCCATCGTTCAAGCGCCGCGATTGCGGCGACCAAGAGGGCGGCGACGATCAGCGCCAAAAGCCAAAACGGCAAGCCGGTCAGGTCGGCATAGGTCAATTTGCCGGGGCCGGTGGCCAACAAGTCCGTTTTGATCATGGGATGGAAATATCCAAAGGCGCTGGCACCGGCGATGCCGCCGATCAGCACGGCCCAGGCATCCTTGTATCCGGCGCCGATTTGCGCCAGGACCGTTCCCGGGCAGGCGCCCGCCACCGCCATGCCGGCGCCGAAGATCAGGCCGCCGGCAAAGTTCGCGACGTAGAATGTCGCCTTCGGGTGCAGGGTGACCAGGCCCATGCCGTTCAGCAGGGCGAGCGCGATCAAGCCGGTTACGCTCGCGGTCAGGAAAACCTTCAGCATGATGAAATTGCGCAACTGAAACTGGCCGAGGATGATTCCGGGCTCGAAGACGCGGGATTTTTCCAGCGCGACGCCGAAGACGACGCCCATCGACAATCCGGTCAGGATGAAGAGGAAATTGTTCATGACGGCTCCTCAAACTCTCTTAAACATCATGGCAACCAGGATTCCGCCGAGGAACATCGCGGCGATGGCGATGGTCGATCCGACGGCGAGCTGCGCCAATCCCGAGACGCCGTGGCCGCTGGTGCAGCCGCCGGCTAGCCGGGCGCCGAACAGCATCACGAAGCCGCCGCAGAAGCCCATGACCATGCGAAGCCCCAACGACCGGAGCCCGACCGCGCGCCACCAAACGCGGGCCATACCGCTCCGTTCGAGATTCGAGAGACGCGCCGACAGGAAGGCGCCGATTGCCAGGCCGACCACCAGCGCCAATTGCCAGACATATTTAACGTCGGCGACGTACTTCGCGAAATAGCCGGTGTTTTGAGCGGCGGGATCGAAGAGCTGGACCAGATGGCCGGCGACCTTGGCGTAGGACGAGGATGTCCCAAGCGCGGTGTCGACGATCAAGAAGGCCGGAATTTGCAGGAGACCGATGACGATGCCCGCGGCATAGGGTGACCAAGCCTCCGTATTCAGTTTGAACATGGCTTACTTCCCCGCGTGAAATCGCGTTCATGCGTCGGTGCGCGACGTCGTCAGAATCGCGCCATGTCGATTCCGGGGCATTGAGGAAGGTCAATGTGCGTGCTCGGCCGAATTGGCAGATTGAGCGCTCGTTGGCGCGGGCGCTCGGCATCCGGGTGTGTGGCGCAAGGCAAGGAGGATTGAAATGAAAGTAAGAAGTCCACTGACGACATCTCTAATGGCCCTGGTCCCATTGGTCCTTGTGGCCGGTTGCGCCTCGCAGAGCGAGGTCAGTTCCCTGCGCTCCGAAGTACAGGACACCCGCGCGGCGGCCGAAGCGGCGGCGAGCGAGGCGAAAGCGGCGCGGGCAGCGGCGGACAAGGCAACCGAGCGGGCCATTGCCGCGGAGCGCCGAGCGACGGCCGCCGAGCGGGCCGCCGGCGATGTCAGTACCAAGGCCGACCGGATGTTCCGAAAATCGCTTCGCAAGTAGGTTGGGATCGTCGGGCGTGCCGCGCTTACGGTCGCCGCAGAATTGGCACCGGCACGCCCGTGCGGTCGCTTGCGGCCTGCTCTACCCGTCGCCAATCGATTTCGTCCGCCCGGCCGCCGGCTTTTTTGGTCAGGTAGCGGCGGAGGCCGGGCAGCGGCGTTAAGGCCGCCCGGTTTGCCCGGCCGCTTACCTCGACCGCATCGACGGCCTGCCCGTCCGGATGAATTTCGAGATACAGACGATCGCCCGACCAGCCCGCCTTGACCGGCTGGTTGATCACCGTGACCGTTTCGCCGATCGCGACGGTCTTGAAGAGCCGGCTGATATCTTCCGGGTACAGTCTGATGCAGCCGGCGCTCACGCGCCGGCCGATGCCATAGGGCCTGTTAGTTCCATGGATTACGATGCCGGTCCAGGCCGTATCCAGGGCAAAATCGCCGAGCGGATTGTTCGGGCCGGGCGGCACCGCCGCCGGCAAATCGGAAATTTCCTCTCGCAACGACGGTGGCGGATGCCAGGTCGGATTTTCCCGTTTGCCAACGATCTTCGTGACCCCCAGCGGGATGGCCTTGCCCTTGCGCGGCGTGCCCAACGGATAGGTTGCGATCCGTGGCGACTTCCGGCGGTAGTAATAAAGGCGCTGATCGGCCAGATTGACCACGATGCCGAACCGCGCCGCGTCGGGCAGAATATGCGCGCCCGGTATGGTCACCCGAATTCCCGGCTTCGGCAGCCACGGATCAATCTCCGGGTTGGCGGCGCGCAGTTCGACAAAGCCGAGGCCGTGCCGGCGGGCGACATCCAACAAGGTATCGTCGGCTCCGAGTCGTGCGGTCGATTGCGCGCCGATTAGATCGCCGGCACGGTTCGCTTCTCCGCTTTGCCCGGTGCCCGGTGCAACGGCAGCGGCGAGGCCGGCCCAGACGATGTATGCTAGTGCTATCCGCATGAAACGATCCGGGTTGTCTGACTGGATTCATGCAGGCGAAGAGCGACCGTTCCGTCCCTGATGTGCATCAAGGAGCCGCATCGGGGGTGCGTGTTTCGGTCGATGCTAACGACGAAAAATTTTGACCCACATCAATGCGCCACCCGTCCGCGCGCCGCATTCTGGTAATTAGAGTTGGCACACAGATGGAGTGAATGACATGGCCAAGAATTTGAAGGTCGAAACTGAAAAGAGTCGCGCAGTCGCCGATCCGGTCTTTCGTCCGCTGGGCTTGTTGCGCGACGACATAGACGTCGCCTTCGACCGCATGTTCAAGAGCTGGCCGTTCCAGTCACGCGTGCTGGATGCGGGTTCGTTTGCGGACTCCTTCGGCGGCGATGGCGCGTTGCAGCCGCGGGTCGATGTGTCCGAGGAGGACGACAAGTTTGAAATCGCGGCCGAAGTGCCGGGGGTCGACGAAAAGGATATTTCGCTGACCATCAAAGACGATCTCCTGACGCTCAAGGGCGAGAAGAAATCCGAGCGCAAGGAAGAGAAAAAGAATTTCTTTATGAAGGAACGCAGCTACGGTTCATTCGTGCGGTCCTTCCGGTTGCCGGACTCCGTGAAGGCGGACAAGGTTCGCGCAAAATTTGCCAACGGTGTCGTGACGATCGAATTGCCGAAAAATGCGAAATCCAAATCGAAGGCCAAGGAAAAGAAAATTCCGATTCAATCGAAATAGCACCAATTACCGGACATTCTCGTTTTCTTCGTTGGCCCGCTGCACCTGTCGGTACGGCGGGCCAACCGCATTGTTGCTTCTGATTCAAGTCAATGATGCAATCGAAGGATTAGCCGATACTTGGAATCATAGTTGAGTCTTCGACGGATCTTCGCCGTCCAAATTGGGAAACAACATTGAGGTTGCGGTATGACCTATAAATCCATTCTGGCCGTCTTGACCGGAACCAGCACAGATACGGCGACGATGTCGGTGGTGGAGCAACTTGCCAAAACATTCGATGCGCATGTCGATGTATTGCATGTGCGCAGCGATCCGACGAGTTACGTCAGCTACACCGGCGACGCCATGTCGATCGACGTCTACAGCCGGATCATCGAGGCGGCGGAGGAGGAGAACGCGGCCCGCGCGGCGGTCGCCCGCAAGGCATTCGACGCATGGATCGAAGGCAAGAGCATTCCGTTACTCGACACGCCCGACGGTCTCGACCATGTGACCGCGAGCTGGCGGGAGCAGACCGGGAATGAAGCCGATCTCGTCGCCGCCGCGGGTCGGATTTACGACCTGGTGATCCTGGGGCCGGGAACCGATGAAACCGGCCCGGCGCACGACACGGCCATCGAAAAGGCGATGTTCGATACGGGCCGGCCGGTCTTGTTGGGCGGGTCCGAGGCGGTCGACGGCCTCGGCAAACGGATCGTCATCCTTTGGAATGGCAGTGCCGAAGCGGCCCGCGCGGTGGATGCTGCACTTCCTTTGTTGTCGCGTGCGGAGCAGATCCAGATCCTGAGCGTGAACGAGGATACCGGGCCGGAACCGGCGCAATCGGGTCTCGTGCGGTATCTGTCCTGGCACGGTATCGCCGCGACATTGGTGACCTTAGAGCCCGATGAGCGGCTCATCGGCGACGCGCTTCTCATGGAGGTCAGGCGCCTGGAATCGGATCTCATCGTGATGGGGGCCTATGGCCATTCCCGACTTCGGGAATTGGTGCTCGGCGGCGTCACCCGGCACATGCTGAAGGAAGATCACCCGCCGATATTCGCGGCGCACTGACCTGCCGAACCGACACGCAATTCTGAAACGCAAAGGATACCGATTATGACGTTGCGTCACGTACGCCTGGAACTGGCCCGGACCCCCGACCATCCCAACGGCAGCATTCACTGCGGCTACGAATTCAACATTCCCCTGAAACCGGACGGCAAATTCGACGAGGCCGCATGGGCGAAAGTAAAGAAAGACTGCACCGTCCGGCGGTTTTGGGAAGGCGAAGCGGATGAAATCGGATTGATCGAGCGGCAAGGCGACCGCTGGGTCTTCTCCTACGATCCGACGACGGAGGACGACGACGAGCCGATGTTTCGTCTCGGCGATCACAAGGTTGCGCCAGGCGAATACATCTCCATTACCGAGCATGACGGCGTCCAGCGCACCTTCCGCGTCGTGTTCGTCCGTTAGATCAACCTGCCTTTAATTGGAATCAATTAAAGGCAGAAAAGTTGATCGATTCTATAAAGATAGAGCAGCTCATGTGCGCACGCTGCTCTAGCTGTGGTCTTTCGATAGGTTGTCCATTCGGCCCTGACCGGGGAGACTGGAGTTACCAAGCTTCAGCACTCTTTGGGAGAGCCGAATGAACATTCACAAGAATGCCCGTTTGACGCCGCTCGGTC
>JBFFGE010000079.1:0-19548 GCA_041557595.1 Alphaproteobacteria bacterium | reverse complement strand
TCAGATCAACGCGCGGACCACCTGCCGCTTTGGACGCATATGTATAATTGGCATCGACCCCATGGCGGAATAAAAGACAAGACGCCAATCAGTCGACTCCGGATCAACCGGGACAACCTGTTGAGGCTCCACACCTAGCCCGCGCCGCCGTCGATCGGCGTCCAGGTCTTGCGCCGGCGTTCGAGGCGCGGTGCCAGGTCTTCGTCGTCATAATGGGCTTGCCGCGGCGGCTTGGTGAAAAGCGCCCGGTCTTCGTAATGCTTGATATTGGTGGTCGCGTAGCCGGCGGTCGTGTCATCGTCCATCGTCGCGCCGAGATAGACGCCGCAATGCCGGCACAGGATGAAGTTGCAGGATTTGGTGCCGAACTGGTAGCGGTTGATCGCGCCCGGCGTACGTTCGATGTAGCGGATGCGTCCGGCTGGGTCGCTGACCGAGGTCGCGCCATGGGCGCGGCAGAAAGAGCACTGGCATTGCCGGACGTCGATGTCGGCGGGATCCGTATCCGTCTCGAGCTCGACGGTGACGGCGCCGCAATGGCAGGAACTCTTGTATACGGTCATGGCCGGCCCTTTCCCGAATCTGTCGCGGCGGCGGTCGCGCTGCCGCCCGAAGTCTTCACGATGGTCCGGAATTAGACCGCTATCGTCGTGGGGCGGTCAATGGGCCCATGCGCGTGGACTACCGGTCGGGCGATACTATCTGTATCAGAGTGTCGGCGAACCTCGATACGCGGGTCGCCGGGGGCAATTCCCTCCATATGTTGATCGATACCGTAGGGCAGTGAGATGACGGCGCGGCACATGCGAAAACCGGCGGCGAGAACGGCAGCGGCGCTGCTCGATGAAATGACGCTGCGGCATCCGGATCGGGAAGCCGTGATCGACGGCGACCTTCGCTGGAGCTATGCGGAACTGCGCCGCGAAGCCCAATCGGTCGCGGCCGGATTGTGGGCCCTCGGCGTACGGCCCGGGGAGCGTGTGGGCATCTGGATGGGAAACCGGGCGGAATGGCTGTCGAGCTATTTCGCAATTTTGGCGATGGGCGCGACGGCGGTACCGTTGAATACCTGGCTGACCCCGGCCGAATCGGCCCAGCAACTCGATCATGCCGAAGTCCGAACGCTGATCCTGGCGGCACGGTTTCGCGATCGCGATCTTTCCGCCGAGCTGGAGGACATGCGCGCGGCCGGGTTACCTGCGCTTCGACGGCGGATCGTATTGGGCGAACAGGCGCCGCACGGGGCGACGTCGTTTTCGGATTTGGCGGGGCTGGCGGAGGGCGTAACGGATGCCGAACGCGGGCGTCTCTGGTCGGCCGCCCGGCCGGAGGACGTGGCGTGCATCTTGTACACTTCCGGCTCGACGGCCATGCCGAAAGGGGTGCCGCTCCAGCATTTCGGCCTGGTCGACAATATGTGGGAAATCGGCGAACGCATGTGTTTGTCGCCCGACGACCGGCTTTGGTTCGGCGTTTCCCTGTTTTGGTCCTTTGGCTGCGTAAACGCCCTTTTCGCCGTGATGAGCCACGGCGGTTGCCTGGTCCTGCAGCATCATTTCGACGCCGGCGAGGCATTGCACCTGATCGAGCGGGAACGATGCACCGTCATCTACGGCACGCCGAACATGGCGCAGGCGATGCTCGATCACCCGGACCGTGCGAAACGCAATCTGTCCAGCCTGCGCACCGGCGCGACGATCGGGTCGCCGGAACAAATCCAATTGTTCATATCGCTTGGCGCGGCGCAGATCTGCAATGTTTACGGTCTGACCGAAGCCTATGGAAATTCCTGCGTCAGCGACTGCACCGCAAGTCTTGAGCAACGACTTCGTGCAAGCGGTGCGCCGCTGCCGGGCGTCGAATTGCGGGTGCTCGACCTCGAAACCGGCGACCCGTTGCCGCCGGGCCAGACCGGGGAGATTGCGCTGCGGGGACGGATCACGCCCGGATATCTCGACGATCCGGCCACGACGGCGGATAGCTTGCGCGCGGACGGTTTCCTGTTGACCGGCGATCTCGGCTTCGTGGATGCGGACGGTTGGCTATGCTTTCGCGGACGGCGTAAGGAGTTGATCAAGAGCGGCGGCATCAACATTTCGCCCGCCGAGGTCGAAGCCGTCCTATCCGGCCACGATGCCGTGGGATCGGTCTTCGTCACCGGATTGCCCGATCTCCGTTTGGACCAGGTGGTGGGCGCGGTGGTGATTCGCCGCGCCGGAGGCGCCGTGTCCGATGGGGAAACGGCGGACTCCTTGAGGCTTCATTGCCGGCAACATCTGGCGGCCTACAAGGTGCCGCGTCATTTTGTATTCGTTGCCGCCGGTGAATTGCCGATGACCTCGACCGGAAAATTGCAGCGCAACCGGCTGGCGGAACTATTCTCCGGCCTTCGCCCTCAATAGGTCGGCTGCCGCTTCTCCTGAAAGGCCGCAACGCCTTCCGAAAAATCCCGGCTGGCGCGAACCCGGTCTCCCAGCGCCTGTTCCATTGCGTCGCGCGGCCGATTGAGCGCGTCGTCGGTTGCGGTGACTTGTTCCTTCACCGCCTGGACCGCCATCGGGCTGTTGGCCGCGATCTGTTCGGCGGTCTCGAGCGCCCAGGCCATCAGTTGGTCCCGTGGCATGACCCGATTGATCAGGCCGATATGCCCGGCCGTTTCGGCGTCGATAAGGCGGCCGGTCAGCAGTAAATCCATGGCATGGACGTGGCCGATCTGCTGCCGCAGGCGCAAAGTTGCGCCGCCGAACGGGTAGACGCCCCACCGCACCTCGGGCAGGCCGAACCGGGCCTCCGGAGTGGCGGCGCGAATGTCGCTCGACAGCAGCAATTCGATACCGCCGCCGGCGCAATCGCCATTCACGGCGGCGACGATCGGTTTGCGGTAGGCGCCGTATTTCAGCAGCCCTTTGTTGATCATCTCCGACAGTTCCGGTCCGGCGGACAAATCGCCGGCGAGATCGGCGCCCGCGCAAAACGCTTTTTCCCCCGCTCCAGTCAAGATCAGGCAACGGCAGGGCGCGTCTTGGAGACGCAGCCAAATATCGCCCAACTCCTTGAGGTCCTGGCGGCTCATCGCATTGCGCTTGGCCTGATTGTCGATGGTGATGATGGCGATATGCGGACCATGGTCCTTGACGTCGATTGCCACGAGCCAGCCTTTCCGAATGTTTTCCCATTTCGAGCGTCACATATGCAGTTTTCGGCGATGCGGGGAAGAGGGGCGCGGAATAATTCTCGATCACGGCGTCGACGCGATTGGGGCGGCTGCGGCCTCGAAGTTCGACCGTACCACTATCATCCGTTTCCTCCGCTTGACGCGGCTTCGCCGAGCCCTAGGATCGGCGGCGGAGGAGTATCGGGGCCGGTGTCTCGCGCGGTCTTCAAAACCGTTGAGGGGCGTACAACGTTCTTGGTGGGTTCGACTCCCACACTCTTCCGCCAAATCCTCCGTCCGACCCGCCAGCCAGGATACCGCCATGGCCCGCATGCCCTATCCCGATCTCGACGCCCTGCCCGAAGAGGTTCGCAGCTTCGCCGCCCGCATCCACCCGATGCTCAACGTCTATCGGATGATGGCGCATGCGGAGACCTCGCTCTATGGTTTCATGAAATTCGGCAATGCCCTGCTGTTCAAGGCCGATCTGGACCCGGTGCTGCGCGAGCTGGTGATTCTGCGTGTCGGTTATCTGTGCGACGCCACCTATGAAGTCCATCAGCACAAGCTGGTAGCTGCCCATGTCGGCGTGTCCGCCGATCAGATCGCGGCGGTCGCGGACGACATCGAGAACGCGGCTTTTTCCGAGCTGGAAAAACGCGTGCTGCGCTTCACCGACGAGGTGGTGAATAACGTCAAGGCGAGCGACGCGACCTACGACGCGGTCGCCCGCGACCTTTCCAGCCGGGAAATGGCCGAGTTGGTGCTGACCGTCGGCTTCTACATGATGGTGTGCCGGTTTCTTGAGAATTTCGAGGTGGAGCTGGAAGGCGACGGCGCGGTCGATCCCTTCGTCAACATGCCGCCCGCCAGGAAATAGTGTTCGTGCGGGCGCATTGTCTCGCCCGTCCTCCCTGTCGCATAGTGGCGGCGGAATTGATCAATTTTCGGAGACCCATCCATGGCGCGCCAGAAAACCGTTGAATCGAGGCCTGTAGAATCGGTTGTCTCGGACGGCGTCGACCTTGTCGAATGGTATTACGAGAAGGGGTTTTCCGACGGATTTCCCGTGGCGCCGCCGACGCCGGAGAAAATCGCCGCGACGGTCGATGCGCTGGGCGGCGACGGGGACTATGTCGAAGCGCGCGTACCGCCGCGCTGGGGCAGCCTGACCCGCGAGGTGCTGGCCATCAACATGGTGATGGCCGGGTGCAAGCCCGATTACGGGCCGGTGGTGCGGGCGGCGATGCTGGCGCTGTGCTCGCCGGCCTTTAACCTGCACGGCGTGCAGGCGACGACCCATATGGCGTCGCCGCTGCTGGTGGTGAACGGCCCGATCCGCAAGAAACTCGAGATAAACGCGGGGCATAATGTCTTCGGGTCGGGCAACCGGGCGAACGCGACGATCGGCAGGGCGATCCGCATGATCCTGCTCAATGTTGGCGGTGGCTGGCCCGGCGATCTCGACAAGAGCACGCTGGGCTCGCCCGCCAAATACACCTACTGCATCGCCGAGAACGAGGAATTGGGTTACCTCGCGCCCTATCACGTCGAGAAGGGCTTCACGGAAGACGATTCCACCGTCTTCGTGATGCCGGCGGAGCCGCCGCACAGCGTGACCAACCATGTCGCCGACGATCCCGAGGGCATCCTCGACAGCATCGTTTCGGCGATGAGCACGATTGCCCACAACAATGCGGTCAGCGCCGGCCACTGCGCGGTCGTCATCGGCCCGGAACACGCCGCTGTCATGGCGAAATACCAGTGGACGCGGCACGACATCAAAAATTATCTCTGGTATCAGGCGACCAACACATTTGGCGAGGTCGCGTTCCAGCACCGCTACGGCAAGGTCTACAACCGCAGCTTGCCGAAATGGTACAAGCGCGACGTGGACGCCCGCATTCCGGTGGTTCCGAGCGCGGAACACATCCATCTGTTCTGCGCCGGCGGCGAGGCGGGCCGGTTCTCCGCCTTCATCCCCGGTTGGGGCCACATGGCGAGCCCCGTGCTGCGCGAGCTGGACGGCAAGGCGCCGGCCGGCGGTGGCATGGTTTGCGAAGATGGAACATGCTATTTGTAGCCCCGATGGGCTCCGGCAGCCGGCTTGATCAGCCAAGGAGGAAAGATGCCACTCGACGCGCCGAATACCGGCCATGTCGTCTACGATCCGCGCGGGATCGTCGAGGCGACCGCCATTCCGCTGGGAAAGCGGGTCGCCGATCTGAACGGTCTGCGGCTCGGCATCCTGAGCAACAAGAAATGGAACGGTAACAATCTGCTGCGCAAGACCCGCGCGATCCTCGAGGACGAGATCGACTTCGCGGCCGTTAATTTCTACGAGAAGGAAAGCTTCTCGAAGAACGCGGATCCGGGCCTGCTGGGCGAGATCATCGCCGACAACGACATCGTCCTGACCGCGATCGGCGACTGAGGCTCCTGCACGTCGTGCTGTATGCATGACGCCGTCAGCCTCGAAGGACAAGACCGCGCGACCGCGATCATCGTGACCACGGAATTCCTGCACGAAGCCGAAGTGCAGCGGGACGCCCTCGGCATGGCCGAGCTGGAGCCGGTGGTCATCACCCATCCTCTCAGCACCCTGTCGGACGAGGAAATCGGCCACCGCGCCGCCGAGGCCGCCGAGCAGGCCAAGAAGATCTGGCTGGGCAAGGCCTAGGCGCGGATCGCGCCGGTGAAGGCCATTCTCGACGGCATCCGGGTGCTCGACCTGACGCAATATTTCGCCGGGCCGCACACCACGCTGCTGCTGGCGGGGCTGGGGGCGGAGGTGATCCGCATCGACAATCCGGCGACCGGTGAGGGGCTTTCGGATGCGCCGGTCTATGTCGGTCCGGACGGCCCGTCTTTCGAACGGCAGGGGCCGGACGATCTTGGCATCGCCTTCCTCAAACGCTGCCGCGCCAAGAAGGCGGTCACCATCGATTTAAAATCGCCCGACGGCCGCGCGCTGTTCTTGCGCCTGGTCGAGCAGTCGGCGGTTCTCGTGGAGAACTTCAGCGTCGGCGTGACCGAACGGCTCGGCATCGACTACGCCGCGCTGTCCGAACGCAATCCGGGTCTGGTCTATTGTTCCGTCACCGGGCTTGGCAGCACGGGGCCGGACCGCCACGCGCGATCCTATGACGTGACCGCGCAGGCGCTCTCCGGGCTGATGAGCATCACCGGGATGCCGGGGCAGCCGCCGACCAAGGCGGGCTCGCCGCTGGCCGACGCCATCGCAAGCAGTTTCGCAATGGGCGGGGTGCTCGGCGCGCTGTTCCATAGGGAGCGCACCGGCGAGGGCCAGCATGTCGACGTCTCGATGGTCGATTGCCTGTTCTCCCTGCTGTTCGACGAGGCGCTGGACTGTTACGAGCAACTCGAATTGCCGTTCCAGCAGGGCAATCGGATCCTGCGCTTCTCGCCCTTCAACAGTTACCGCACGCGGGACGACTGGATGGTGATCGGCATCGGCAGCGAACCGCAATGGCATGCACTGCTCGGCGTGATGGGCCGCGAGGATTTGAAGGAGCATCCGGATTACAGCCGGCCTGGCTGGCGCGTCGCGAACAACGAGGCGGTCGACGCCCTGGTCGGGGCGTGGACCGCGACCTTGGACACCGCCGACGCGGTTGCCCGGCTGCAGGCCGCCGGCGTGGTGGCGAGCCCGATCCACGACATCGACGATTTGAAGCGTTGGCCGCACCTGAACGCGCGCGAGATGATCGTCCCGCTGGTCCATCCCACCCTGGGCGAGTTGCCAGGCGTGGGCGCGGCCAATTTCCCGATCAAGTTCAGCGCAACGCCGGGCGGCTACGACACACCCGCGGTGCCATCCGGCACGCACAACCGGAAGGTGTTTCAGGGGCTGCTGGGATTGGACGATGCCGAGATAGAGCGGCTGGAGGCGAAGGGCGCGATTTAATCGGACTCAGGCCCGGTTCAATTCGCCGATGGCCCAGAATTCTTGGGTCTGCGGTTCCGTCATCCCATCGGCGTCGAAGCGTCGCACGCCTATGCCGAGGACATGGAAGCCGGCCGGAATCTGCAGGTGCAGTTCATCGAAGCGATCCCTGTCGATGTCGAAAAATTCGCGCCAGCAGGCGTCGTTGCCTTCCCGCCCGCCCGGTGCCGGCAGATTGAAGAACAGGTGCGGATTCGTCTCGAAGGCGACTTCAACGAAGGAGGCGAACAGGTTCGGAAACGTAAGAAACGTGTAAACGCGTGAGTCGTCATGTCCGGGCGGACGCGCGTGCCGAATATGGTCGGCGGCATCGATCATCGATTGGGCGCAGGTCTTCACGAGATCGGGGCTTGAATGCGGCGGTGCGACGACTTTCTCGAAGATGGGAATTCTGGCGAACCAGCGGCCGTCGCGCGTTATGTCGGGCGTAGGAAAGAAACCGGCGAGCGAGCGGGACCAGGTCTCCAGCGCGCGTATGTGGCGCGCCGGGTTGCGCAGTTTCTTCTCCGGATTCAGGTCAAGCCGTCTCACCGAAATCGCTCCGACTCCTTGCGGTCGGGCCAATTCTTATCCGTCAGGGGTTAAGGAATTCCTGTGGCGCGAGAGCGGTTTAATCGCCGGTTCCGGGACGCTACCGCGTCGGTCGGGTGGCGCTTGCCGACGCCGTGATCGCGGCCTTGGCCCTGCGCAGGGACCGGGCGAGGCGGGCGATAAGGTCGCTCCGAATGGCCTCGTTGCCGTCGCCGGTCTTCTTTCCGCCGACCGCCACCGCGGATGCGGCCTCGATCAGGTCGTTGATCTCGGCGCGGGCGTTGTTCAAATTCGTTGCTGCTGCCAAACCCGCCCGCGGGAGCTCATCCGGCGCATCTTCCGGAACCTTGACCCAGCGGTTCAGCGCGCAGGACCGATTGGCCGGGGTGCGGCTTTCATCGTCCTGCACGATGGCGCGGATTTCGTTGTTTCGGGCCACGATTCCGATTCGGGTCCGGATCGGGCCGCCAAACATCTCCTGCCAGTTGATCTGCACGAGGACGGAGGATACGGCAGCGTAATTATCGCCCCGGCTCCAGGGCTTTTCCAGCACCTGAATCGATTTGAAATTGCCGGCATCGTGGTAACAGCCGAGCGCTATCCTGCCCAATTGTGAGATGTTCGCCGGCGTCTGGATTTGCCGCGCCGTGGCTGTTTCCGTAATCGCGGGTTGCTGGTTGAGCGATTGCAGCAGCAAAACGGCGAGATGGGCAAATTTGGCGGCGGTTGCGGGATCGGTCATGGCGTGAATTCCAATTCTATGCCTCTTGGTATTCAACACGGGAATGGTGGAAAATCACTTAATTCGGTGGAATTCCCCATTTCCGGCCGGCCTCGAAAGGCCGGCTTCCTACCTTATATGGGGAGGCCAGACGGATTATGAAACGCGTTGGCCTCGCCGAATTTTGGCAGTGAGGTATGTTAAGGTCAGGATTCTGTCTCGGCTGCAATTAATCTATTCGAAAAACGCACCGGTAAAGGCAAGATACCGGACGCGCCCTTCATGCGGCCTATCGGGAAGGATTGGAGCAAAAATGTCGGAGACGTTGGAAGCCCGGGGACACTGCGTGTGCGGTGCAACCCGGATCACCGCTAAGACGGTTAGCCGAAGCGTCGGCGCCTGCCATTGCGGATTGTGCCGGAGATGGGCCGGCGGGCCGTTCATGGCGGTCGATTGCGGCACCGAGGTAACGTTTACCGGGGTGGAGACGATTTCCGTCTTCGACTCGTCCGAGTGGGCCGAGCGCGGCTTCTGCAGCAAATGCGGCACCCATCTGTTCTACCGGCCGAAACAAAACCAGCAATATTTCATGCCCGCAGGCCTGTTCGAAGACGAAAGCGATTTCGTTTTGGATCATCAGGTATTCGTCGATGAGCAGCCGAAATATTATAAATTCGCGAACAAGACGAATGACATGACCGGGGCGGAGGTCTTCGCGAAATTCGGGGAATTGTCCGAGTAGCGGCGCTGTCCCACCTGGAGCGATTCCCGAGCGGACCGCAACGGTTCGCGACGGCGTATTTGCGTTGGGATAAATAGATCGACCATTTAACGTGCGTAAATTTAAGCCAAAAATGGTCTAGCGATGCGAATACATCGTCTTGCCGGGGACCGGTAGTTTCGCGGTCAGGATCGTGCCCGTATCGGATTCGGTAATGAAGATGGATTTGTTGTCGGCGCCGCCGAACGCGACATTGGTGGTAAATATCCCGCGGCAGGATTTGATGCGGTAGAGCGGCTCGCCGATCGGGTTGAAGACCCAGACCGATCCGGTTCCCGCATGACAGACCAGCAGATTGCCGGCCTCGTCCATCGCCATCCCGTCCGGCCCGCTGCCGCCGGAGAGCTGTACGAAGGCGCCGACCTTGGTGGTCCCGCCGTCGGGCAGCAAGGGCATCCGCCACACCTGATTGGCCCGCGTCATGGCGACGAACAGCCAGGATTCGGATGGATCGAGCACGATGCCGTTGGGGCTCGGGCCGTTATCGACCAGTTGGTCCAGCCGGCCGTCGGCGCCGAACCGGTAGACCCTTCCCGTCGGGTCGTGCAACCCGGTCAGGCCCTGATCGGTGAAATACAGATCGCCGTTCTTGGCGAAGACGAGATCGTTGACGCCCTTCAGCCCCTCGACCCGGTAGCGGTCGACATGTGGTGTCACGCTGCCGGTTGCGGGATCGAGCAGCATTACGCCGTTCTTGTAATCGGCAATGAAGATCCGGCCATCCTTGTGAATCTTCAGGCCGTTCGGTTCGCCGTCATATTCCGTCACGAGATCGAATTCGCCGGAAGGGGAGACGCGAAACACGCGGCCCCAGGGGATATCGACGATATAGAGGTTGCCGTCGCGGTCGAAGGACGGGCCTTCGAGGAAGCAGTCGATCGTCTCTCCCTTGTTGTTGTTCACCGACCAGACGGAGCGCATGCCGGTCTTGCGGAAGGCGGCGGGAAGTTCCGCGAAGACCTCGGTCTCGATGATTTCCGGCGGCGGATAGAGGCTCATGGATCGAATTCCCTTATCTTGGCGGACGGGGCGCCGACGCTTGTCATCGACCGTGCAATGAAGGATTGTCGGCGCGCGCAATCGATCTTGCAAGCGGATGGGAGAGCAGAGAATGGCAGCGAAAACCGTCGCAATCATGAGCACCGGCGACATGGGGCACAATGTGGCCAAGGTCCTGAAGAAGGAGGGGCTGCGGGTGGTGACCTGCCTCGCCGGACGCAGCGAACGGACGCGCGGGCTGGCCGTCGCGGCGGCGGTGGAGGAACTGGCGTCAGCCGAGGATGTGGTGTCGGCCGCCGATCTGGTACTGTCGATTCTGCCACCGGGCAACGCGCTCGACAATGCGCGCGAAATCGCCGCGGCGATGACCGCTTCCGGCAGCTTCCCGCATTATGCGGATTGCAACGCGGTCTCGCCGCAGACGGCCAAGCAGGTCGCCGAGGTGGTGACCGGCGCGGGCGCGCAGTTCAGCGATGCGGGTATCGTCGGACCCGGACCGGGGACGCGCGAAAACCGACCCGGTTCTATATCAGTGGCCCGGACGTCGGTGCGCTGGATATCCTGGCGGGGCCCTTTATCGAGCTCATGAATATGGGGCCGAAAATCGGCCACGCTTCGGCGGTGAAAATGTGTTACGCCGCGGTCACAAAGGGAACCTGGACGCTCCACACCGCTGCCCTGGTGGCGGCCGAGGCGCTGGGCGTGACCGACGCGGTGCATGACGAACTCAAATTCAGCCGGGCCAGTGAATACGCGGTGATGGAACAGATGGTGCCGCGCATGCCGCTGGATGCGGCGCGCTGGATCGGCGAAATGCATGAAATTTCGGCGACTCTCCATGGCGCCGGCGTGACGCCCAATTTCCACAGGGGGGCGGCGGATATCTTCGAATTTCTGGTAAAGACGCCGATCGCCGACGAGACCCGGGAAACCGTGGACAAAAGCCGGACCCTGAAACAGGCGCTGAAGATTTACGCCGACTACCTGCCTGGCGGCGGAAAGCGGTAAGCGGTAAGCGCGCTCGGCTACGCTCCTGCGTCGGCGAAACGGATCGAAATTTGCCGAGAACATACGGCGGTTGCGGTTCGGTTAACACTTCGTAAGGCGCTGCTGTTATACCAAGGTCGACATTGCGACGGGCTTCGGAAGATGAATATGTCGATCGATTCAGACAGAAACGGCTTGGCGCCGCCGGTCATCGACCGGGATTCGGCGCTGTTTCTGGATGCCGACGGCACATTACTCGAGATTGCGGAGACTCCAACCTCGGTCGATTGCCCCGTAGCGACGCAGCGCTTGCTGCAGGATTTGTTTGCGGCGCTGGACGGCGCGGTCGCAATCGTCAGCGGCCGACCCATTACCGATATCGACCGGATCTTCGGATTGCCGGCGCTCCCCGCGGCGGGATTGCACGGGCTCGAATGGCGGAACGCAACGGGCGTGGTGGATGCATCGCGAGATTTGCCGCCGATGACATCCCTCAAAGACCGAATTGCATGTTTTGCCGGCTTACGGCAAGGCGTGACGGTCGAGGACAAGGGGGGAACGATCGCCGTGCACTTTCGTCAGGAGCCGGGTGCGGCCGACGAGGTTCAGAGGTTTCTCGCCGGCCTTGTTGCGGGTCGCGACGATCTTGAGTTGCTGAGCGGCAAGATGGTCGTCGAATTGAAACCGTCCGGCATCGATAAGGGGCACGCGATCGAGCGGTTCATGGCGGCGGCGCCGTTCGCGGACCGGCGTCCGGTGTTTGCCGGAGACGACGTGACCGATGAAACGGGATTCGCGGTTGTGAACCGATTGGGCGGATTGTCGATTCATGTCGGCGATGGTGCAGGTACGGCGGCGCGATATCGCCTTGAGGCGGTTCCGTCGTTGCATCGCTGGCTGCGCGATAGCCTCGAGTCGCTGGATCCGAAATGACGGAGGCGCGAATGAGTTCGTTGGAACTGGCACTTATTGGCAATGGCAGCATTGCCGCATTGTTGGATCAGCAGGCGCGAATTGTCTGGTCGTGTTTTCCCCGGTTCGACGGCGACCCGGTATTCTGCTCGTTGCTGAAGGATCACGGTGAACCAGATTTCGGTTTCTACGATATCGAATTGATCGGCTTCGTCAGGTCCGAACAGGCGTATCGCCCGAATTCGGCCGTGGTCGTGACGCGGCTGTTTGCCGAAGACGGTTCCGCGGTCGAGATTACCGATTTCGCGCCTCGCTTTAAACAATTCGGCCGCACCTACCGGCCAACGTCGATCGTCCGTCATCTCCGGCCCTATGCGGGGACCCCGCGCGTTCGCGTTCGGCTCCGGCCCGCCCATGGTTACGGGGCGAGCCAACCGGATCGATCGCGTGGGTCGAACCATATTCGCTACATCATGCCGGACATCGTGCTGCGCCTGACCGCGGACGTGCCCATCGCGTATGTGATAGACGAAACGCCATTTAATCTCGAACGGCCGGCGACGCTGGTGCTCGGGCCGGATGAAAGCCTGCAGCGCGGCGTTTTGGAAACCGGTCGCGAATTCCTCGAAAAGACCGATGATTATTGGTTGGAGTGGTGCCGCTATCTCGCCTTGCCCTTCGAATGGCAGCACGCGGTCATTCGAGCGGCGATCACGCTCAAGCTCTGCCATTTCGAGGAGAGCGGTGCGATCGTGGCCGCCATGACGACCTCGATTCCCGAAGCGGCGAATTCGGGCCGCAATTGGGATTACCGTTTCTGCTGGCTGCGTGATTCGTATTTCGTGGTGCACGCGCTCAACCGCCTCGGCGCCACGCGGACGATGGAGGGCTATCTCAGCTATATCCGCAACATCGTTGCGGCCGGTGTCGACGGGGACCTGCAGCCGGTTTTTGGTATCGCGCAGGAGCATAAGCTGGATGAGAGCGAGGTCACGGGGCTGCAGGGGTACCGGGGGATGGGACCGGTGCGAATCGGCAATCATGCCTATGTCCAGCGTCAGAACGACGGCTATGGCAGCGTTATCCTCGCGTCGGCGCAGAGTTTCTTCGATGCGCGGCTGCGGCGGCCCAGCGGCGTCGAACATTTCAAGCGGCTTGAGGAATTGGGCGAGAACGCGGCCACGCTATGGGATCAACCCGATACGGGATTATGGGAGTTGCGGACACGGCAGGCGGTCCATACCTTTTCCAGCGTCATGTGCTGGGCGGCGTGCGACCGGCTCGCGCGTATCGCAAAGCAGCTCGGGTTGGACGATCGCATGGATTATTGGTCGGAGCATGCCGGCCGCATCCGCGAAGCGATACTCGAACGCGCCTGGAATGCGGAGCTTGATAGTTTCACCAGCAGTTTCGGCGGAGAAGAGGTCGATGCGAGTCTACTATTGATGCCGGAACTCGGATTTATCGCGCCGGATGATCCGCGGTTTCATGGGACCCTCGGTCTCATCGAAAAGCGGCTGCGGCGGGGAATGCATCTCTTTCGCTATGGCAATGAAGACGACATCGGGTGTCCGGAAAACGCCTTCAACATTTGCACGTTTTGGTATATCGACGCGCTGGCCGCGGTCGGCCGTCGTGAAGAAGCGCGCGAATTGTTCGAAAATATGTTGAGCTGTCGCAATGCGGTCGGCTTGCTGTCGGAGGATCTTGATCCGACCACGATGGAATTGTGGGGCAATATTCCCCAAACCTACTCGATGGTGGGAATTATCAATTCGGCGATGCGACTGTCACGACCTTGGGAGGAAGCTTTTTGAGCCGACTGGTCGTCGTCTCCAATCGAATTGCACCGGCGCGCCAGCCGCGGCCCGGAAGTCAGGGAGGCCTCGCCGTCGGAATATTGGCCGCCTTGCGCGATCATGGCGGCATTTGGTTCGGCTGGGACGGGCGGATCACCCAACGTCCGACGACGAAACCGGCGATCATGACGGCAGGCAAGATTACCTATTCGACCGTTGCGCTCGATCAAGACGATTACGACCAATACTACCTCGGCTATGCGAACCGGTCGCTGTGGCCGCTGTTTCACTACCGGCTTGACATCGCCGACCTGGGACGCCGCAATTTCGATCGATATATGCGGGTCAATCGGGTGTTCGCCGGTCAGCTGGCGCCGATGTTGCGGGACGATGACCTCGTTTGGGTCCATGACTATCATTTGATCCCCATGGCGGCGGCATTGCGCGATATCGGCTGCGGTCAGCGCATGGGGTTCTTCCTGCACATTCCCTGGCCGGCGGTGCAGGTATTGCTCGCCCTGCCGCATCATCGGAATATCGTCCGCGCGCTATGTTTGTACGACCTTGTAGGATTCCAGACCGAGGCCGATCGGGGCTCTTTTTGCGACTACATTCGTCATGAAATCGGCGGACTGGTCGGTGATGACGGATTGATCCGTGCCTATGGGCGGACCTTCAAGACAGGCGTGTACCCGATCGGGATCGACGCCGATGCGGTAACGCGATTTGCCAGTGCCGCGGCGGACTCTCGGCCGACCGAACGATTGCGCAGCAGTCTGGGCGGGCGCGATTTGATCATCGGCGTCGATCGGCTGGACTATTCCAAGGGACTAATACAGCGATTGCAGGCGTTTAAGCATCTCTTGCAGGCGTATCCGGCAACCCGCGGCCATGTGGTCATGCTGCAGATTTCGCCATCATCCCGTGGCGATGTTCCGGAATATCAGAATATCCGGCATGAGTTGGAGGCGATGGCCGGCCACGTCAACGGCCGCTTCGCGGAGTATGATTGGGTGCCGACCCGGTATCTCAACAAGGGGTTCAATCGGCGGACCCTATGCGGGTTTTTTCGCATGAGCCGAGTCGGGTTGGTGACGCCGCTGCGCGACGGCATGAACTTAGTGGCGAAGGAATATGTCGCATCGCAAAACCCCCGCGATCCCGGTGTGTTGCTACTGTCGCGTTTTGCGGGTGCGGCGTGCGAGCTCGACTCGGCGCTAATTGTAAACCCCTATGACGTCGATGCGGTGGGCGAGGCGCTGCAACAGGCGCTTTCCATGCCGCTCAAGGAACGTCAGGAACGATGGCGGACAATGTTCGATCTGGTGTGCCGGAACGATGTCACAAAATGGCGGGAATCCTACATCGAAGCGCTCTCCGAGGCGCCGTTTCGGGCTGGCCAAATGGGCGAGCTATTGGATGAACCGCCGATCCCTTGAGATGAGTCAGTGCGATTAAGGGGTATTCTTGTTAGGATGTATTAATGCGGTCTTGGAAGCGCGGAACCCATCGCGCAGGGCGAAACGAAGGCCAAGGAGTAACCCTCTGACGCACAAAATTCTGTCCGGCGGAACTGTGTGTCGTGAACTGGAGTGTCGTACGCTTACAGGTCAGTTCCTCGACCGCGCTACCGCGGGGGTTCCACCGCGGGGAAAAGTAAACTAATTTTCGAACTACCCTGGCCGTTCGGGCATCGCGCGAACGGCGCTTTCTTGTGTAAAAAATCGGAATGCTGCCGGTCCTCGCAAAGAGGGACTGGAAGACGGTTAGGATTGCGCGTGAAGACAGCCGAGGCCGCGGAGTGGGTCGACCGAATCCATGCCCGTTGCCGCAAGGTCCGGACACCTTGCGGCGACGGCGAGATGGTGTGGCGCATCTGGGGCGACGGTCCACCGGTGGTGCTGCTGCATGGCGGTTCGGGATCGTGGACGCACTGGATTGCCAATATTCCTGTCCTGGAAAATCACTTCCGGCTCTATGTCGCGGATATTCCCGGGCTCGGCGACTCCGATATGCCACCGGAACCGTATGATTCGAACCGGCTGCTTGAATCCACCGAGCATGTTGCCGGGATCGTCAGCGCGGGCGTGGCCGAGCTGTTGCCGGCAAGAGAGGCCTACGATCTTGTCGGATTTTCCTTCGGTGCGGTGATGGGCGGACATGTCGCGGTTCGCGATGCCGCCCGGATCAAGAGTTTCACGATGATCGGCGCTGCCGCATTGGGCGTATCCTGGCCCGGACTGCGCGGAAGGCTGCAAATCGCGCGGGAAGATATGAGCGAGGCGGAAATCCTCGACGTCCAGCGGCACAATCTGAACGTCATCATGATGGCGTCCGCGCCGGACCAAATCGACGACAAAACCGCCTGGCTGCAACTCGAGAATACGCGGCGGGCGCGGCTGCGCAGCCATTCGGTGGCGCCGAGCGACACGCTGGTCCGGGCATTGCGCCGGATCTCCATGCCGCTCAATGTCATTTGGGGCGCATCGGACGTGTTTGCGAATCCGGGTGTTCAGGAGCGCGAGCGCGTGCTGCGCGATCTCGGCAACCGGTTGGACCTGCGTCTCGTCGACGGCGCAGGGCATTGGGCGATGTATGAGGCCGCGGACACGGTCAACGAAATGCTGCTGGAGATGTTGCACGCGCCGCCGGCGCGTGAGCGGTGGGAGAAACAGAAGTGACAGATATGGATATCCCGAAGGAAAACGAGACGCCGGCCGCCTGCGTCGCCCGGATCGATGCGACCGGAACGCGGCGCGAGGTGGATTGCGGCGATGGCGCCATGGTGTGGCGCATCTTCGGCAGCGGTCCGCCGCTTGTCCTGTTTCATGGCGGGCATGGGTCCTGGACCCATTGGATCCGCAATATCCCCGCCCTGGCGCGGCACTACACACTGTATGTCATGGACCTCCCGGGGTTCGGCGAGTCCGAGGCGCCGCCGGCGCCGGCCGACGGCGAGGAAATGGCCCGCATCGTCTGCGACAGCATCGATGCGCTCCTTCCCGCGCCGGCGCGCTACGACATCGCGGGGTTTTCGTTCGGCGGGATCGTCGGCGGCATTGTCGCCGCCCGGCACGGGGATCGTGTCGGGCAAATCGTCATCATCGGGTCGAGCGGCCTCGGCCTGCCGTCCGGCGGCTTCACCGGCCTGCAGAAATGGACGGCGGATATGCCGGAAGACGCCTTGATGGCGGTTCACCGCAACAATCTCGGCGTTATCATGATTGCCGACCCCGACCGGATCGATGACTTGGCCCTGCACCTGCAGAAAGACAATACGCTGCGGGCGCGCGCGAAAAGCAGCGGTATCGCGCGGTCGGACGCGCTGCGGCGCGCGCTGCCGAATATCCGGGCGCGGGTGATTTGCCTGGCGGGCGAACATGATGTTTATGTCGTGCGCAATCTGGAGGCGCGCAAGAAGCTGTTCGATGACACGCATCCGGGATCGCCGTTCCGCCTGGTTCCGCGAGCGGGCCATTGGGCGTTGTACGAGGCGCCCGACCAATTCAACGCGATGCTGCTCGACCTGTTGGGAGATCAAAATGCGGCGGGTGCGGCATGACCGGTGACGCGACGGCAATACAAACAATTGAGGTGCCGCGTCCCGGTGAAACGCCGGAGGCCTGCATCGCCCGCATCGCCGGGCTGGGAGACTTTGCGACGACGCCCTGCGGCGACGGGGAAATGGTGTGGCGTATTTTCGGCGACGGGCCGCCGCTGCTTCTGTGCCATGGCGGGTTCGGCCGCTGGACCCATTGGATCCGCAACGTGGAATTCCTGTCGCGGCATTTCAAGCTGTATGTGCCGGATTTGCCGGGCCACGGCGACTCGGCGGTGCCCCCCGAACCGTTCAGCGGACAGGGTGTGGCGGCCGTGGTCGCCGCCGGGATGGACGCGCTGCTGCCCGCGGGACAGCGCTATCACATCGCCGGGTTTTCCTTCGGCGGCATTATCGGCGGGTGTGTGGCGGGTGCGCAGGGCGATCGGGTGGAGACGCTGACGATTTGCGGCTCCAACGGCTTGGGTTTGATCCGGGGCGAGGTTACCGGGCTTTGCCATTGGCGCGGCGTGGACGATCCAGTGGAGATCGCGGCAATTCATCGCAACAATCTGTCGAAAGTCATGTTCGGCAATCCAGACAACATCGACGACCTCGCGGTGCATATGCAGACGGTCAATGTAGTCGATGCACGGGTCAAGGGCCGGCTGGTCGCGGTGACGAACGTGCTGGCGGAAATGCTGCCCAAGGTTTCCGCCCGGCTGGCGGGCATCTGGGGCGGCGCCGACTGTTACGCGCGCGACTATATGGACGAACGTCGCGCCTTGTTTCACGCGGCGCAGCCGAAAGCACCGTTCCATGTGATCGACGGCGCCGGCCATTGGATGATCTATGAAACGCCGGCGGAATTTCACACGGTGTTCCTGCAATCCATGGCGGAGCGCGGTTGACCGATGAATGCGGCCGGCCCGGATAGTCTGGTGGAGGTTCCCCGAGCCGGCGAGAGCCCGGCGGCGTGCGTCGCACGGATCGACCGGTTGGCCCGGCGGCGGACCACGCCCTGCGGCGACGGCGAGATGGTATGGCGTCTGTGGGGCGAGGGGCCGCCGGTAGTCTTGTTCCACGGCGGCTATGGCGCTTGGTCGCACTGGATTCGGAATGTCGAGCGGTTGGCGGAAAGGCACTGCGTTATCGCGGCGGATATGCCCGGGCATGGCGATTCCGATCCCTTCTCGGACCGGGTGACGCGCCAGGCGATGGCCGAAACCGTGGCGCGCGGTCTCGACGAAATCATCCCCGAAAACACGCCCTGCGCGCTCGTGGGATTTTCGATGGGGGCGAACCTGTCGGCCTTGATCGCGTCGCTGCAATCGCGCGCATTGCAGACGGTGATCACGGTGGGGGCGGGCGGTCTCGGCATTTCGGAGCAGGTCTCGGGTCTGCGCATGTGGCGGCCCGACCTGCCGCGCGACGAACTGGACGCGCGCCACCGTCACAACCTCGGCGTCATCATGTTTCGCGATGCCGCGCGCATCGACGATCTGGCCGTCCATATCCAGCGCGAAAACGGCCTGCGCATGCGCTTTCGCGGCGGCCGTCCCCGGCTGAATACACTGTTGCGCGACCATCTGCCGGACCTGAAGGCCGAGCTGAAATGTATCTGGGGCGCGCAGGACGTCTATTCGCAGAACAATCGCGCGACGCGGCTTGAAATCATCCGGCAAACGCATCCGGATGTGGACAGCCGGGCGATCGACGATGCGGGCCATTGGGTGATGTACGAGCAGGCGGACGCGTTCAATGCCATGCTCCTGGACATGCTCGACCCGGCAATCGGCTAGGGCAGCGTGCGCCCCTTTGGGCGCACATAAGCTGCTCTATCTTTATAGAATCGATCAACATAGAATCGATCAACTTTTCTGCCTTTAATTGATTCCAATTAAAGGCAGGTTGATCTAGCTACTCGGCATGTGTTCCGGCGGAATTTCCATCACCGTTCCGAACATCCATTTCAGATAGTCACTGAACGCGGGCAAAACCAGGCGCGGCGCCTCCCCTGCCATGTGAAACCGGTAAACCGCCGGGTCGTCGGAATCGTCCGTCAGCCGGAAATACATATAGTCGTACCCCTGGTGGGCGTAGAAGGCGAAGATGTCCTCCGGCAATTGAAAGTTGCGTTTGCGCGCCTCGTCATAGGC
>JBFFGE010000078.1:0-19719 GCA_041557595.1 Alphaproteobacteria bacterium | reverse complement strand
CGGAAGGTGCCCGACAATTCGGGGGTCAGGTTGCCGATGACACCGCGCATGCCCGACACGCTTTCCTGTACCGGAATCTGGCCGCCCTTGCGCGTCTCGGTGGCGACCGAACCCGGATGCAGCACGGCGGTGATCACGCCGCGCGGCGCGAAATCGATCGACAGGCTTTTCACCGCCATGTTCAGCGCCGCCTTGCTGCAGCGATAGGCGTAGTGCCCGCCCGAGCCGTTGTCGCCGATCGATCCGGACCGCGTGCCGATGAACACCATCAGCTTGCGGTCGCTCGCGGCGACATGCTCCTCGAATGCGCCCGCGACGTAAACCGGCGCCACCGCATTGATCCGCATGACGCGCGTGAACTCGTCGATGTCCGGCAGCATCAGCGTGCCCGGCCCGTCCGGCGCAAAGGTGGCCGCATTGTTGATCAGCAAATCGATGGCTGTGCCGTCGAGCGCCTCGGCATGCGCGGCCACGCCCTCCTGATCGGAAACATCCAGATTGTGAAATGTCACGTCGCCTGGAATCGCCCCGATCTTATCCCGGCTGGCGGACTCAAGGCACACCGCGTGGACCTGCCAGCCGTCGCCGGCATATTGGCGGGCAAACTCGAACCCGATACCATAGTCGCAGCCGGTGATCAGTACCGTGGGCATGAACCCCTCCTATTCGCTGGTTTGCAAAACATCGTCGCACGCAACCGTTGGACCATCGTAGCTTGAACACCGAAACCATCGCAAAGATTGTCGACTACTGGCTGGGCGACAGCCTCGAGAGCCCCGAGGCGGCCTTCGCCCGGCGCGACGTATGGTACGACGGCAGCCCGGGGGTGGACGATGACATCCGCGCGCGGTTCGGTGCGCTGATGCCGCAGGCGATTTCCGGCGCGCTCTCCAACTGGCAGGACACCGCCGACGGCGCGCTGGCGCTGATCCTGCTGCTCGACCAGTTCACCCGGAATCTCTACCGCAACACGCCCGAAGCCTATGCGGGCGATGCGGTTGCCTTCGAGATCGTGAACCGGACCATCGACCGAAAGCTGGACCGGGAGCTGCATTGCGTGCCGCGGATCTGGCTCTATCATCCCTTTCACCATTCGGAGCAGATCGAGGAGCAGGACCGTGGCATCGCCCTGCTGCACACGATCCGGGACGGCGCGCCCGAACCCTGGCATCCCTTCATCGACCGCAGCATCTGGGGCTGGACCCGCCACCGCGACATCGTTGCGCGCTTCGGCCGCTTCCCGCACCGCAACGACGTGCTCGGCCGGACAAGCACCGACGAAGAGCGCACCTTCCTCGAGGAGAGCGGGCAGAGTTTTGGCCAGGGCCCGAAGCGGACATCGGCGCCATAAACTTCCAAAAGAGTCCGAGGCGCCGCCTCACTTCATGGGGTCTTTTTGAGTTCGCCACGGGCGCTAGCGATAATCTTGATTGCCGAGTGAAGAAACAATCCGGCGATGGCCGCGGCTGTGATCAAATCCGGCCAGGGAGAACCGGTTGCCGCGACAACCAGCGCCGCTGCTACGACGGCGGCGTTTCCAATTGCATCGTTCCGGCTGAATAGCCAAATCGCGCGAACATTGGCGTCGCCTTCGCGAAAACGTAACAGGATGACGGCGCAGGCAATATTGACAACGAAGGCGAGGAGGCCGACACCTCCCATCAGGCCTGCTTCGGGCATCTGGGAAATGAACGCGCGATAGAGCGTTACGGCGAATACACCCAGCCCCATAATTGCAAGGAACAGACCCTGCGCGAACGCCGTGCGCGCGCGGGACCGAGCGCCCCAGTTCAGAGCGATCAGCCCCAGGCCGGTAATAACGCCGTCACCGAGAAAATCGAGGGCATCGGCCTTGAGCGCCTGCGAACCGGCGACATAACCCGACACGGATTCGACAACACCCATCCCGAGGTTCAGCCCCGCGACCAACCAAAGGGCGCGACGATAAGCGGCGTTCGCCTGCGTTGGAAATTCGGTGCCACAACCGCAAGAACTTTCCTCGGGCTTGTTTGCCATCGCTTACTACATCAATGCCCGCGAGAAATTCTAGGTGATCCGCGGCAGCTTTTATCGGAACGGGCGGATAACAGCGGCCGTCGAGATTATGCTTCCAGCGTTTCCGCGACTTTCGCCCTGAGAGTGGCCTTCTCGTGGTCGGACATACCGCTCGACGCCTCTTCCACCAGAGTGTTTATCATGCCGGAAACAAGCTCGGCGCGCTTCCCTTTTGAGATGGCGGGCATCATCATTTTGATGCAGTGCGGCATCATGCCTTTGAGCATCATCTCGGGCATCATGGAGTTTTGCCCTTCACCACCTTGCATCATCTTGGCCATCATGTCCTTCATGCCGCCCGGGCCGTCCTTTGCGCCCATCTTGGACATCATCTCTTCCATATTGATGCCTTCCTTCATCTTACTCATCATGCCCATCATCATTTCCTTCTTTTCATCGATCGGCATGTCGGCGAGCATTTGCGCCATCGTGTCGCACATCACGCTCTGCATCTCTTCCTTGTTCATTTCGCTTATCCCTATGTTTGTGGCATCCGGATTAACGCTCCGCTGACGCAATCGCAGCCTTCTTCTCCTCGTACTCCTCTTTCTCGATCTCTCCACGCGCATAGCGTTTGTTGAGAATGTCCACCGCGGACTCCGATGTTGCATCCTGATAGTCCTCAAAGAGGTGCCGGGCATCGGGGTGTTCGCTCATCCACCGCCAGGGCGGCCGCCATTCGCCGCGGTGTCGGCGCAGGGCGAAGTAGATCGCCGCAATAATTGCAAACATGAACAGCATCATCATTGGGAACATCCACCAAAAGCTCGGCCCATGCATGTGCCAACCAGGCCATGGTCCCACGCGAGGCAGCGTTTGTTCGGCGGCAAGGACGTCCGAGCCAGTCAGGACAAAAACTGCCAGTACACTGAGAAAAATCACTATCGGTCTCATGACACGCCCTCTCAACGACCGCTCACTGCTGCGAATATTGGCATCCCGGATAGTCTTCGATCGCAACCCCTCGACGATGAGCCCGCGACGGCACCCCGAAAGACTTACATCGCATCTATCCGGGTTTCCGGGATGGCTGATATGGTCCCTCAATTCGATTGAAGGTCGTTGATTGATGTCAACCGGGCGGCAATTCTTCGTCGCTCGTCAATCACTGGCATGAAATACTCGGACGGGTTAGCATCCGCATCGTTCCATGGAGGCATGATATGACCGACAGCGACAAGGTGTTTACCGGGTCGATACCGGAACTTTACGACACCTACCTTGTTCCCCTGATTTTCGAGGTCTACGCAAAAGACCTTGCCGAACGCATCGCGGCGCTTGCGCCGAAAAGGGTATTGGAAACGGCGGCAGGTAGCGGCGTCGTTACGCGGGTATTGGCGCCCCGCCTGGCATCCGACGCCGGCTACGTCGTGACCGACCTCAACCAACCGATGCTCGATCACGCCGCAAAGCGGCAAGGGCCGGACGACCGAATTACATGGCGGCAGGCCGATGCCCTGAACCTGCCGTTCGATGACGCGTCATTCGACGCTGCGGTTTGCCAATTCGGGGTCATGTTTTTTCCAAACAAGGTCACCGGCTACGCAGAGGCGCGGCGGGTGCTCGCACCGGGCGGCAGATTCATTTTCAACGTGTGGGATGATATAGGCGCAAACGAGTTCGCCGACGTCGTAACCGAGGCCGCGGCCGCAATCTTTCCAAACGATCCGCCGCGATTTCTCGCCCGGACCCCACACGGCTATCACGACGTTGAAACGATACGAAACGAATTGACGGATGCCGGATTTTCGCACGTTTCCATAGACACGCTTGAGGAAACCAGCGCTGCCCCGTCTCCGCGTCATCCCGCGGTTGCCTATTGCCAGGGCACCCCGCTGAGAAACGAGATCGAGGCACGCGACGCAAGCCTACTCGATCATGTCACGGAACGCGCGACCGAAGCGATCGCCGCCCGGTACGGCACCGGGCCGGTCGCCGCAAAAATTCGCGGACATGTCGTGACGGCGGTGCGTTGAATCTCGGCTCGCCGGCAACCAATCCGGCGACTTGCCCTAAAGCGCGCCCTCCCGCGCCAGTCTACGTACTTCCTCGCGGTCGATCAGCACGGTGTCCGGCACGCCCGACCGGTACAGCGCCAGCATCTTGTCCGGGTCGAAGATGCCTTCGTTCATCTCGCCGAAATACTCGGACCACTGGTAGTGGCGCTTGTAGTCCTGGGTTTGTTGCGGCGTGTAGTTGTCCATCATCGTTTCGACCGTGTTGCCGTCCGGGTCGCGGTAGTAGAAGGCGGTCGAATTACCGTGATTGACGCAGCGCACCGGCGCATCGCCGCGCTCCTTCATGCGCTCGAAGATGTACAGCAGTTCGCCCAGGCTGGCATAGGCGAACGCCAGATGCGACACGCCGACCGCGCGCTCCGGCTTCTCTCCCCAGCCGGGCTTCTTGAAGAGGACCACCCGGTGGTCGTGGTCGTCATAGGAGGTGAAGGTGGCGCCGTCCGGACGCGCGCGGATGATCTCGGCGTTGAACAGCCACTGATAGAACGCGACCATCGCGTCGTAATTGACGTCCGAAAAGATATGGACGTGATGCATTTCGCGCGGCGACGGCATCGCGGTGACGCTGCCCGGCACGTCGCTCCGAACGGGGGCGACGTGCTCCGGCCGGAATTGCTTGGGGTCGATTTTGTTCATCCATCTCTCCCGCGGCTGTTTAACGCTAAACTCGGGAACTCTTGCCCATGAGCATACGCCAAAAACGGCAAAATCAGGACCGTGTTTGCGAGTTGCGCGGCAAAATCAGATTGATCGGAAAGCGCCATGATAACGGGACACGTCTTCATCGCCACCAGTCTTGATGGCTTCATCGCGCGCCCTGCGGGCGAGCTTGACTGGCTCATGAAACAGCAAACGGCGAACGAAGATCATGGCTACGATGCTTTCATGGAGTCGGTGGACGGTCTGGTGATGGGGCGCGGCTCTTTTGAGACGGTCGTTTCCTTCGAAGAATGGCCCTATGAAAAACCGACTATCGTCATGAGCCGGACGCTCGATCAATCCGATATCCCGGATGACCTCACCGACCGGGTGCGACTGGTCCGGCTCGACCCGCCTGAAGTCATGACGATGCTGGAAGAAAAAGGTTGGCACAGGGTCTATGTCGATGGTGGAAAATTGGTGCAGTCCTTTCTCAGGGAAGGCCTGATTTCCGATATGATTCTAACCCGCATTCCCATCCTGATCGGCAACGGGCTGCCGTTATTCGGAGCGCTCGAGCACGACATCGACTTCGAACATCTGGAAACGCGTTCGTTTGCTTCCGGTCTCGTGACCTCCCACTATCGACTTGTCGGCGCAGGGAATGAGAGTGTATCCGCTCGGTGACAGCTTGCAGTCCGCCTGCTTTTCGCGAAGACTCCGCAACATACGAGACCACCTGCGCCACCGATCTGAAAGAATACACGAGCCGCCGCGATGCCCAAACCGACCGCCGACCGAATCCATCTCACCGTCACCGATGCGCAAGATCTGGCCGAGCGCGCGATGCGCGGCATCGGGTTCGATGCGGAAGACGCGGGCATCCTCGCGGACCACGCGGTGGATGCCGCGCTGTGCGGCTACGAATATTCCGGCCTGCCGAAGCTGCTTAACATCGTCGATGCCGCGTATTTCAAGGAACCGCGCCACGCGCCGCGCATCGTGAAGGAGACCGCCGTCTCGGCGCTGATCGACGGCGGCAACACCGTCGGCATGATCGCCATCCACCACGCCACGCAGGAAGCGATCGCGCGGGCGACCGAGCATGGCTTCGCCATCATCTGCCTGTCCAACAGCTGGATGAGCGGCCGCAGCGCGCATTATTGCGAGATGATCGCACGCGCCGGCCTGATCGGCATCCATACGGTCAGCGCCAACCCGCAAGTGGCCCCTTTCGGCGGGGCTGCGCGGTCGCTCGGCACCAATCCCATCGCCTTCGGCTTTCCCGCCGAGGGCGATCCGCTGGTGATCGACATGGGCACCTCGGCCTTCATGGGCTCCGACCTGCAGTTCCGGGAACGCCTCGGCACGCCGATCCCCGCCGGCGTGGCGCTGGGCCCGGACGGCAAGCCGACGACGGATGCGGCGCAGGCCCGGCTGGGGGCGCTGCTGCCGTTCGGCGGACCCGATGGCGGCTACAAGGGTTTCGGCCTCGCGCTCGCCATGGATGCGATGAGCGTGCTGTGCGCCGGTGCGCGCACGCCGGATGACGTGCGGGGCTATCTGATCATCGCCTTCAAGCCGGATTTGTTCATTCCGCTCGAGGATTATCGCCGCGACCTGACGCAACGCATCGCCGCGATCAAGGCGATCCCGCGGCTCGACGGCGTCGACGAAATCCGCATTCCCGGCGAGCGAAGCAATCGCGTGCGCGACCGGCTGCGGCGCGACGGCATCGAGATCGACCGGAAGATTTACGATGCGCTCGGCCGTCTGGCGGAAGGCCAGCACAATCACGGCGCCGGCCCGAAATAGACCGGATCGACCCGACGTACCTTGCATCGGCGTCACGCGCTTGGCTTAATTCCCGCTCGACCCCGCCTCCCCATAACAAACTCGGGAATTTGCCCCCATGAAAGAACCCTCCGCCGAAGTCATCGCGCAACTGACGCCAACGGGCGCGCTGCGCGCCGGTATCAACATGTCGAATTTCCTGCTCGTCGTGGACAAGACCGCGTCCGGCGATCCGATCGGCCCCTCGCCCGCAATCGCCCAGGCCATCGCCGACGCCTTGGGCAAGCCGCTGAAACTGGTCCCGTTCGATCATCCGAGCGACGTCGCCGCGGCCGCCGGAAAAGGCAAGTGGGATATCGGCAATATCGGCGCGGAACCGCAGCGCGCCGCCGTGATGGATTTCACCGCCGCCTATGCGGAAATCGTCGCGACCTATCTCGTACCCCCGGGGTCGCCGATCCAGTCGATCGACGAGGTCGACAAACCCGGCAACCGCATTTCCGTGTCCAAGGGCAGCGCCTACGGTTTGTGGCTGGAGAACAACATCAAGCAGGCGGATTTGCGGGCGATTGCCGGAGGCGACGAAGCCTTCGCACAGTTCGTCGACGAGAAAATGGACGCCCTGGCCAGCCTGCGCCCGCGCCTGCTGACCGAGAAGGACAAGCTGCCGGGATCGCGCATCCTCGACGGCCAGTTCGCGTCCGTGCAACAGGCGGTCGGCGTCAACAAGGGCAACGACGCGGCCTATGCCTGGCTCAAGGATTTCGTCGAGTATGCCAAATCGAGCGGCATGGTCGCGGGCTTCATCGAGAAATACGGGGTCGAAGGCAAACTGTCGGTCGCCGCGCCGGCGTAACGGCGGACAATCGCGCGCGGTACCCATCGCCGCGGTGCCGCGCGGGCGATCCCGGACTTGGGAGAGAAACGATGGCGCTCCAGATTACACCGTTGGGCGAAACGATCGGCGCCGAGGTGACCGGCATCGATCTTTCGTCGCCCATCTCCGACGCAGACAGGCAATCGCTCAACCGGGCACTGGTGGATCATGTAGCCCTGGCGATCCGCGACCAGGACTACACCCCGGCGGATTTCGTCGCCGCCGCCGGCGTCTTCGGTCAACCGATGGCGCAGAATTTTTCCGACTTCAATCTGCCGGACGAACCGCTGATCAACATCGTCTCGAGCAAACACACGGACAATCGGGGCAAGCGCATTCTGCGGGGCTCGAGCTGGCACACCGATCACACCAACCGGGAATGTCCGCCGAAATGCACCGTGCTGTACGCGGTCCAGCTTCCCGACACCGGCGGCGATACAGGCGTCTGCAACATGGCGGCGGCCTATGAGTCGCTGCCCGATGCGACCAGGAAAAAGATCGACGGCGCACAGACCGCGAACGTCAATCAGGGCCGCGCTGCGGTCCGGGAGTCCCCGAAGGGCCTCGAACTCGAAGCGAAAAAGAAATCCGTGCCGATATTTCACCCGCTCGTGCGCACCCATCCTGAAAACGGGCGCAAGGCGCTCTGGTTTCATACGGTGAAGACCGACTACGTCACCGGCTTCACGCCGGAAGAGACGCGCACGCTGCTACAGGACCTGCTCGCGACGGCAGTCAAACCCGAATTCGTCTATCGCCACAAATGGCACAAGGGCGACATGCTGATCTGGGACAACCGCCAGGCGATGCATCAGGCCTATCACGACTACGATCCGGGCCAGCACCGCATGCTCTACCGGCTCCTGCTGGAAGGCGACCGGCCTTTCTGATCGCGCGCTTCAGCTACGCAGACTCGCCGTTTGGCCGGAGTCCGCATCCGCAGATATCCCATGCGCATTTCGGATTTGTAATATGTTTACTTCTGTACCCTTAGGTTCAGAGGCGTTCTAGCAATCGGTCAATCCTGGAGACTCGCCGGATGATCCTCACTTTTGCCGTGTCGGGGTACCGCTCGTTGCGGAAGCTTATCCTGCCCCTGGAGCAGCTCAATATCATCACGGGCCCCAATGGCAGCGGAAAGTCGAGTTTCTACAAATCGCTCCGGCTTCTCGCGGACGCGGCTCAAGGCCAGATCGTTCGGTCGCTCGCGGTCGAAGGCGGGCTTCCATCGACACTATGGGCCGGACCCGAAAAATTTTCGCGCGGCATGAAATCCGGCAACGCACCTATTCAAGGAACCGTCCGGCGTGACCGGGTGGGCCTTAAGCTCGGTTTCGCTTCCGAGGATTACGGATACGCCATCGATCTCGGCCTGGCCATTCCCCAAAAGGATTCGCTGTTCAACCGTGACCCGGAAATCAAGGCCGAGGCTGTCTGGACCGGTGACGTCTTGCGGCGGAACAACATGTTTGCGTCGCGCAACGGCCCCGGCGTGCATATTCTCGACGAGACGGGCGCGCGTGCGACGGTCCTGACGGATCTTTCCTCCTTCGACAGCATGATGACCCATGCCGCCGACCCGCGCGCGGCGCCCGAGCTGCTTGAATTGCGCGAACGCATGCGCGGCTGGCGATTTTACGATCACTTCCGCACCGACTCCCGCGCGCCCGCAAGACGCGCGCAAATCGGGACCCGGACCGCTGTCCTCGATTCCGACGGCACCGACGTGGCGGCGGCGCTTCAGACGATCAATGAAATCGGCGACCCAAATGCCTTGGACGAGGCGATCGAGGATGCGTTTCCCGGTTGCACGATAGAAGTGTCGGAGACCGACGGTCTGTTCGAAGTGACGATGCATCAGGATGGATTGCTGAGACCGTTGCGCGTCTCCGAACTCGCTACGGTATCTCCTCCTGGTGGCGGCGCTGCTGACGCCGAGGCCGCCGTCGCTGATGGTAATCAACGAGCCGGAGACGAGCCTGCACCCCGATTTACTGTCCCCTCTGGCGCGCCTTATCGCCAACGCCGCGGAGCGCTCACAAGTCATCGTCGTTTCCCATGCCGAACCACTCGTCGAAATGCTGTCGCAGCAAAAAAGCAGCGCTGTGTTTGCGCTCGAAAAAGAACTCGGAGAAACGATCGTACCCGGGATCGAGCCCCCACCCTGGGCCTGGCCCAGCCGATAGAGGCGCGGTTCGTCTTGAAAACACCCACTGCATGACTGTCCCGGCTGGCGCGGTGGCGAGGCTGTGCTACGCTTTCGGTTATTCGCCCCTTTCCCAAGCGAGGCCCCCCATGACCGATGCATCCGATGCGCCCCTGCCGCTCTCCCGCCTCACCGTGCTCGACCTGACCCGCGCCCGCGCCGGGCCGACGGCGGTGCGCCAGTTCGCCGATTGGGGCGCCCATGTCATCAAGATCGAGGCGCCGGGCGATGCGGATCCGCGCGGCGTCAATTCGAAGCGGCGGCTCGGTCCCGACTTCTGGAACCTGCACCGCAACAAGCGCAGCATCACGCTGAACCTGAAGACCGACGCGGCCCGCGAAATCTTCTTCAAGCTGGTCGAGCGCGCCGACGTGATCGTCGAGAACTACCGCCCCGGCGTGAAGGATCGGCTCGGCATCGATTACGAGGCATGCAAGGCGGTCAATCCGCGCATCGTCTATGGCAGCATCTCCGGCTTCGGCCAGACCGGCCCCTACCGCGACCGGCCCGGCGTCGACCAGATCGCGCAGGGCATGGGCGGGCTGATGTCGGTCACCGGCCTGCCGGGTCAGGGCCCGGTGCGCGTCGGCATTCCGATCGCCGACCTGACCGGCGGCATGTATCTCGCCATCGGCCTGCTGACCGCGGTCTACGAGCGCGAGATCACCGGCGAAGGGCGCTGGGTGCACACCTCGCTGCTGGAAGCCGAGATCGCCATGCTCGACTATCAGGTCACGCGCTGGACGATGGCGCGGGAAGTGCCGCCGCAGGCGGGCAACGACCATCCGATCGCCTGCCCGGTCGGGCTGTTCCCGAGCGCCGACGGCCATATCAACATCGCCGCGTCGGGTAACCATATGTACCGCCGGCTGTGCGGCGCGCTGGAGGCGCCGGAGCTGCTGGAAGACCCGGACCTTGCGACCGTCGAGGACCGGGTCGCCAACCGCCAGAAGACGAACGACGCGGTCGCCGCCTACACCCGCCGGAAACCCAGCGCCTATTGGGTCGAACGGCTGAACGACGCGGGCGTGCCTTGCGGCCCGGTCTACACCATCGACAAGATGCTGGACGATCCGCAGGTGCAGCATGTCGGCATGACCTGGCCCGTCGACCATCCGACGCTGGGCGCGGTGTCGGTGAACGGCAACGCGGTCAACATCGACGGCGTGCGGAAGGGCGTGCGAATGGTGACGCCCGACATGGGCGAATACACCGACGCGCTGCTGGCCGACCTCGGCTACGACGACAAGGCTATCGCCGCATTTCGCGGCAGCGGCGCGATCTGACGGAACGAGAGGAGAAGACATGCCCAACACCGACAAGCCGCTCGACGGCCGGGTCGCCCTGATCACCGGCGCGGTGCGCCGCTCCGGCCGCGCCACCGCGCTCGCCCTCGCCGAGGACGGCGCCGCCATCGTGATCAACGCCCGCGCCTCGAAGGACGAGGCCGAGGGCGTCGCGGCGGAAGTCGAGGCCGCCGGCGGCCGCGCGATCGTCCACCTCGCCGACGTGACCGACGAGGCGGCGGTCGAGGCCATGTTCGCCCGGATCGACAAGGAATTCGGCCGGTCGGACATCCTGGTCAACAACGCCGCCGACCGCCAGCAGGTGCCCTTCGTCGAGATGACCTACGAACAATGGCGCCACATCACCTCGATCATCATGGACGGCGCCTTCCTGTGCAGCCGCGCCGCGCTGCGCCGTATGAGCGCCGCCGGCTGGGGCCGCGTCATCAATCTTGGCGGCATCGGCAACCATATGGGTTTCATCGGACGCGCCCATGTCAACGCGGGCAAGGCCGGCCTCGAAGGGCTGACCCGCGGCCTCGCCATCGAATTCGCCGACCGGGGCATCACCGTGAACTGCGTCTCCCCCGGCAAGATCGGCGGCCCGCGCGCCAAGTCTGCCGGCGAGACCGCGCCGAATTCGAAAGGCACCGTGCCCCCGGTCGGCCATGAGGGCGTGCCGAACGACATCGGCCGCACGATCCGCTTCCTCTGCCAGCCCGACGCCAACTTCATCACCGGGCAGACAATCCACGTGAACGGCGGCCAGTTTTTGACTTAGGGCTTGGCGGACGGCTTTGGATTTCTACTAGTAGAACTATCGAGCGCTCGCGAAAAATGTCGTCTCACGGTCGATCGGACCGGAAAATCCGGTTCCGTTCCGGCACACTTCAACCAGCGCATTCCAAATATCGTCACGATGGTTGATACCAAATTCAGTGCTGAGCCGGCGGTGGTTCAACCCGGCCAACGCGCGCGCCAGCCCCCCGACATCGGTGCAATACGCGGGCACGCGATACCGGGCATACCGGACCAATGGATAAATCAGCGCCCACCCCACCAAGGCAAAGTATCCCGCACCACCGAGTTTCGCGAATGTGATTAAATGGATTGCAAGCAAGAAACTGCCCCAGAACAGAACGAAAACTGCGGCGGTCGCAAAGAGGCCGAGCTGGGGGTCGGGTAATTCCATCCCCGTATGCTCTTTGAGAACTTTCGCGGCGGAACCGATCTTTCCTCTAGGAAACAAATCATCCAGCCGCGTCTTAGGACCGATGCCACTGGCGCCGGTCACGGCGTGAAGCGCGCGCCGCAGGCGGTAGAAAGTTACCGCCGTGAAGCAGGCCGGACGGCGGTCTTCCGAGGCATCCAATTTGGCCGCAAGCAATTCGTGTAGCATGCCGACGGTTTCGCATTGCGCCGGTTCAGCATTGCTGAAAGTCACCCCGAACACGACTTCGATGTGCTTCAGGATATCGATGTCGTCATCCTCGATCAGATTGAGGGTGTTTTCGGATTTCACCATCCCGAGCGCTCCCATGGCCGCAACGATACGGAACACGCGCGATTATCGCGTGTCCCCCAAGCGGTCCTTCACACCTCGGATACTACACTGCTGACACACCATATTCCATAATAATTATTATATTTCATATAGTTAATAAATTGATCCTATGACCGTCAGCGGCTTTTTGACGTGAGGGCGGCGGTCCGAAATCGCAATATCTACTAGTAGACGACAGCTACCCCGAACCCCTATTCCGCCGCCGCCGTGGCGCTCGCCGGGGCGACTTCCGCCGCTTCGGTGAACGCGCGAACCGTCTTCAGGTTCTCGAAGTCGTCGAGCGTAGCGTAGAGCGCGGCGATCCGGTCGGACGGCAGCACCAGCGACGCGCAGTTCTCGTACTTGGCCTTGACCTTGTCCAGCGGCAGCGGATCGAGCGAGCCGCGGCCGCGCGCTTGGGCCACCCGTTCGGACAGGACCCGGCCGTCCTTCAACTCGACCCGGATTTCCGCGCCCAGATGGTTGTCCGATCCCGCCTGCATGTCGGGATGATGACCGGCATGCACCTTGGCCATCACCTCCCGCACGTCCTTGTCGAGATAGGCGGTGTCGTCGAAATGGGGCAGCACAACCTTGCCATGCATCAGGGCGCGCGAGACGCAGTACTGCACGCTGAACTTGGCGTCGAGCGGGCTTTGCGGGTCCGGCCGGTTGGTATGCTGCAGGCGGCGCGGATGGGCGAGCGATTCGATCTTCACCACCATTTCCGGCGTCAGGCCCTCGCGCTCGACCAGGTTGAGCATCGCGTCGACCGGCGGATGCGTGCTCCCGCAGCACGGGTATTGCTTCACCGCGATCGCCGGCTCGACGATCTTGAAGGGATCGCACCAGTTGGCGAGGATCTTTTCCGGATGATAATTGCCGGCGCCGTTGAAGACCTCGAAGAAGCCCTGCTTGTGCTCGAAGGCCTCGGGGCTGGCGGTAAAGCCCTCCTGCGCCATCCGCGCGGCGAACAGCCCGTTGCGGGACGCATGGCCCACATGCAGCGGCTTGACCATGGTGCCGAAATTCGATTTGACGCCCGACGCCAGCGACACCGCGATCGATATCGCCGTCGCGGTTTGCTCTTCGGTCAGGCCGAGCAGTTTGGCGCAGGCGGCGGTCGATCCGAAAACGCCCATCGTCGCGGTCGGATGCCAGCCCTTCTCGTAATGATGGAAATGCACGCCCTGGGCGATGCAGCACTCCACCTCGAAGCCAAGCACATAGGCGGTAATCAGGTCGCGCCCGGAAATCCCCTTGCTTTCGGCGACGGCGATTGCCGCCGGCAGGATCGGCGCAGAGGGATGACCGCCGATGGTGTTGTTGCAATCGTCGAAATCCTGCGCGTGGCTGGCGGTTCCGTTAATGAGCGCGGCATTCAGGGCGGTGGTCCGGCGGTTGGTGCCGAAGATCAGGCAATCGCCATCCTGTTCGGACGCGTCGACCACAACCGCGGCGATCTTGCCGCTCGGTTCGGTCGACCCGGCCAGCGTCACGCCCGCGTAGTCGATCAACCCGACCCGGGCCCACCGCAATGCTTCCTCGGTGACATCGGCGTCAGAGAACGCCACGATCCGCTTCGCCAAATCCGCCGATAAACCCATGCTCAAATCACTCCTGTGCTCGCGCCAAATTACCGTTGGTGGCATATTACAGCATTCGACGGCAGCGTAGAAGGAGCCCCCATCATTTTCAGAAGCGCCGTCCTCGCGGCATACGCCGCCCTCACCCTTCTCAGCCAGACACCGCGCGCCGCCGAAACCGCAACGCCACCGCCGGCGCCACTGAGCGGGCTCGACGCCTATATCGGCGAGGCAATGAAAGACTGGCAGACGCCCGGCCTCGCCATCGCCGTGGTCAGGGACGGCAAGCTCGTATTCGCGAAAGGCTACGGCGTCCGGCGGCTCGGCGGCGCGGCGCCGGTCGGCCCGGACACCGTCTTTGCCGCCGCATCGATCACCAAGGGATTCACGGCGGCGGCCGTCGCCATGCTGGTCGCGGAAGACAAGCTGCGCTGGGACGACCGGGTGATCGACCATTTGCCGGGCTTTCGTTTGCGGGATCCCTTCGTCACGCGCGAAATCCGCATCCGCGACCTGCTGTCCCACCGCAGCGGCGTCGCCCGCGGCGAAATGCTCTGGTACTACTCCGGCTTCAGTCGGACCGAGGTCATGCAACGGCTGCGGCACCTCGAACAGCGCGCAGGATTTCGCAGCAAATTCGGCTATCAGAACCTGATGTTCGTCGCCGCCGGCGACGTCGTGGCCGCCGCCTCGGGAATGCCCTGGGAGAGCTTCATCCGCCAGCGGCTCTTCAAACCGCTCGGCATGACCGCGAGCAGCACGAGTGTGCGCGGCCTGAACGGCGACATCGCCACGCCGCATGCCCGTATCGACGGAAAGTACCAGCCGATCGAATGGCTCAACGCCGACAATATCGGCCCGGCGGGATCGATCAACGCCAGCGTCCGCGACCTCGCGCATTGGGTGCGCCTGCACCTGGGCGACGGGCGGATCGCGGGACAACAGGTGCTGACGCCCGGTTCGATCGCCGAGATGCGCAAGCCCCATACGCCGATCCCGCTGGCGGCACCGCAGCGGGACCACAACCCGCACACCAATTTTCGCGCCTATGGGCTCGGCTGGTTCCTGGAGGACTATCGCGGCCGGCTTCTGGCCTATCACGGCGGCCGTCTCGACGGCATGTCGGCGCATCTGGCTCTGGCGCCGAGCGCAAAGCTTGGCGTCGTCGTGCTATCCAATCGCGGCCGCTCCAATCTTCCGCGCGCGCTGGCCTATCGGATCATCGACGCGTTCCTCGCGGCACCGGAACGCGATTGGAGCGCGGATTACCTGCGCCTGGCCGACAACCGGCAACATACCCGCGCGGCGGCGCGCGCGCACGACCGGCGCATCCGGATGGAAGGAACGCGACCGTCACGGCCGCTGACGTCCCTTGCCGGCCGCTATACAAACCCGGTCTATGGCGAACTCGTCGTTCACCGCAGCGATTCGGGCCTTATTCTGTCGCGCAACGAAGCGGCGGTCGCCGATCTCGAGCACCGGCACTACGACACCTTCAAGGCCCGGTTCCGCAGCCCGGCCTTGCGGGACCGGACCGTAACCTTCGGGTTCGACGCGGACGGCGCGGTCGACGCACTCACCCTGGGCCGTACGGGACGCTTCCGTGCCATCGATGCACCGATCCCGCCGGCGATGCGCGCCGGCCTGAAGGACGGCGGGGACAAGACCGGATGGGCCGGATTGATCGGCCTCTGGACCGGCGATTGGGACGGCGTGCAGCCGCATAGCCTGGTGATCGAGACGGTGGAGAAGGACCGGATCGGTGCGCTCTACGCCTGGGGCCTCGCCGAACCCTGGGGAATCCGCCGGCGCGGATGGAAAATACTTGAAGGTACGGTGACCGACACCGTTCTGACGCTCCGCCCGACCCCGCAAATTCAAGTGACCTATCGACCCGACGGCAAGGGCGGGCTGGAGGCCCGGCATATCGACGGCAGCCGGATTCGGCGCGCGACGCTCCGGCGGATAGATGGCGGGCCTCCATGATTCGCAGTCGATGCAGTGGCGCGGAACGACCATTGCCACCCGCGCAACCCGGTCGCGGACCAGCGCGGCGCCGTGTATGCTTTCGGGCCGGCCCCCGACGCCAAAGGCGAACGCCAGAAGATGCCCCGGAAGATGCCGACGACTGAAATCCTCCTCCTCGACAGCGTGACCCGGCTGGACGAACGCCACCGGGGCAAGGTGCTGGTGGCGGGCTCCCACGGCGGGGTCTATGCGGCCTATCTCGCGGCGCTCGGGCAATTGCGCGGCGTCATCCTCAACGACGCGGGCATCGGCAAGGATGGCGCCGGCATCGGCGGGCTGGACTATCTCGACCAGGCGGAGATCGCCGCAGCAACGGTGAGCCACCTGTCCGCGCGCATCGGCGAAGGTCAGGACATGATCGACCGCGGCGTGATCAGTCACGCCAACACCCGGGCCCGCGCGCTGGGATGCGAGCCGGGCATGACCTGCGCGGCATGCGCGGCGCTGTTGATGACTGGCGCCATTCCCGCCGTCGCACCGCCGGAAAAACAGGAAGGCCGTTTCCTGTTGTCGGCCGATCCGGGCGCGCCGGAGGTCTGGGGCATCGATTCCAATTCGCTGGTGCTGCCGGAAGACAGCGACCGCATTCTGGTCACCGGTTCGCACGGCCAGGTCTTGGGCGGCAAGCCGGAAACCGCGCTGAAATACGACGCCGTCGCCGCGGTCTATAACGATGCGGGCCGGGGCATCGACGATGCCGGCATCAGCCGCCTGCCCGCCCTGGATGCCCGCGGCATCGCCGCCGCCACGGTCGCCCATGACAGCGCGCGGATCGGCGACGCGCGCTCGACCTACGAGGACGGCATTATCTCCGCGCTCAACGAAACCGCCGCCAAGACGGGCGCCCGAACCGGCATCACCACCCGCGCGCTGATCGATCTTATCGCGGCGGCGTGGCGGAAATCTGCGCCCCCTGCCCCATAGTTTCGCGCCCGGCCCCTCGCCTCCGAACCGCCACACAAAATTCAAAATTGCATGGTTGAATGCGCCTCTGACGAAGCGCAATCGGGAGGCCCGCGCCATGTTCGACAGCCCGATCTTCGATACGGTTTTCGGAATCATCATCGTCTATGTGGTTCTCAGCATCGTCGTTTCCGCCATTCAGGAATGTGCGGCCGGGCTGCTGCAGCTGCGCTCGAAAACCCTGAAACGGGGCATCGAGACTATGATCGGCGCGGAGTATGCCGCGCGGCTTTACCAGCATGGCCTGGTGCGAGGCCTGTCGCGCAAACGGGCCGGCTGGCTCGATGGCGTGATCAATGGCGGCCAGCCGCGCGCCCCGTCGAATATCCCGGCCGCGACCTTCGGCATCGCCTTGACCGATATCCTGTCCGAGGCGCCCACCGAGGCTGCGCCGACCCTGGACGATGTCCGAAACGGCATTACCCGGGTCGCCGACAAAGATCTCGAATCGGCCCTGACGGCGCTGTTGCGGCAGGCCGACTTCGAGATCGAGGACTTCCGGAAACGCCTCGCGCGATGGTTCGAGGATTCGATGGATCGGGTTCAGGGCTGGTATGCGCGGCAGGCGCGCATCTGGTCGCTATGCGTCGCCGCCGTTCTGGTCGCCGTGCTGAATGCGGACACGCTCAACATCGGCAAGGTCCTGTGGGATACCGAAAATCTCCGAACGCGGCTAATCGCCCTCGCGCCCCCATCCGTGAACCCGACACCGATCCAGCTGGACACGGCATTCGCCGCGATTCCCCTGGGCTGGCCCTGTCCGAAGGCGCGCCAGGCCAGCGGTGAAAGCTTTTGCGTGATCACCAAGGAAGGCGGCGAACCGCTGCCGGGCTCCGACCCGTTGCCCCGCGCGATCGGCTGGCTGCTCACGATTTTCGCGTTGTCGCTCGGCGCGCCCTTCTGGTTCGATCTGATGAACCGACTGGCCAATGTGCGCAATGCAGGACGGTCGCCAGGCCGGGACGAACCCGCAAGAGGCTGAGCCATTGCCGCGTCAGGCCACCGCCGCCGGAACGATATGGCTGTCTCGCGGCAGGCCGATGATCATGCGCTTCAGCAACCGGTTCTGCGTATCCGGGAAAGGCTGGCGGTGGTGCAGCAGGACCGCGTTGTCCCATAGGACCAGGTCGCCGACCTGCCAGTCATGCAAATACACGTTCTCCGGCCGAACCGTATAGGACAGCAGCTCGTCCAACAGATCGTGCGCCTCGTCATCCGGCATGCCGACGATGCCCGTGACGGTTTTCGGATCGATATAGATCGCCTTGCGGCCGGTCGCCGGGTTGACGTTGACCAGCGCATGCTTGACGTCGGGCGTGTTGCGCGTCCGCTCGTCGATCGACTGGTTGCTCTGCCGATCCTGCGTCTGGCTCGCCCGGCTGGCATAGCTGAAGACCCCCACCAAGTCCTCGATCCTGCTTTGAAGATCGGGCGGCAACGCCTCGTAAGCATTATATAAACTTGCCCAGCTCGTATTGCCCCCATCGGCCGGCACCTCCACGCCATACAGGTAGCAGCCGGTCACCGGCTCGGCGTTGTAGGACTGATCGGTGTGCCATGTCAGTTCCCGATTGCTGAGGCCGCCGATCAGGTCGCCGGATCCGCCGCGCATGTTCGAGAGCAGCACGATCTCCCGATACGCCGACTGCCAATGCGCCTCGATATAGGGCTTGGGCTCGCCGACGATATGACCGAACCGGAAAAGCTCGTCCTCCGACAGGGGCTGGCGGCGAAACACCAGCAGCGCGTGTTCGCGGTAGGCCTGCCGGATCGCGTCCTCCGTCGCCGCGTCCAACGGTTCCCAAAGCGGGACGCCTTTTACTTCCATGGCGAAACTGCCGTCGATCGGCTGCAGGTCGAGGGGCATGGCGGTGAACTTTCTCTGCGGTATTCGGCGACGGCCGCACATAGGGGCCGGACCGAAGTATAGCGCGTCTGGCCTATCGACAAAATGCATGCCTAGGAATTGGATTCATTGAAAATTAAATATTGAATACCAATGTTTTAGGAGGTTGCGTTTAGACGGAGTTTCCATGGCAATTTCGTTCTGGTCGCTCTTTTGGCTGGTCGTCGGCGCGGTCGTCGCGGCGACGGTATTTCTGCGACTCGCTCCCTGGCTCCTACTTCTGCTGCTGGCTGCCGTCGCCGTCGTTCTGTGGCCGGTCCAGGCCGCTCTGATGGTGTGGTTGAAGCGCGCGGGCAGCCATATCAGCATGGGCGCCAAGACCACCGACTTGAAAGAAGAAATCGCGGGTCAGCGCAGTCGACTGGCGAAACTGTCGCGGTACAAGCGGCCAAAGGCGTGGGCCGAGGCGCAAATCCGGCTCGGGTCGGCACTCGGCATCCTGGCGGAACGCGGCTATGAAAAAGCGGCGCTCGAGGAATCGGCGGCCGCCTTCCGGCTGGCGCTTACCGTGTTCTCGGCCGACAATAAGCCGGAACACTGGTCCGTTGCGCACCAAAATCTTGGCCTCACCCTGCTGCAGTTGGCGCGGCGGGAAACCAGCACCGCGCGCATCCGGGAAGCCGAGGACCATTGCCGCACCGCGCTGGACGGCTTTGCGCGCGCAAATATGCCGGAGGAGCGGACATTCCATCACGGCCATCTGGCCGTGGTCATGGCCGAAATCGGTATGCGGGAGCGCGGCGCCGCAAAACTGGAAGAGGCGCTCGCAGTGTGCCGCAGTGCGCTGGAGAACCCCGAGGGTGCGGAAGTACCCGTAT
>JBFFGE010000077.1:0-19801 GCA_041557595.1 Alphaproteobacteria bacterium | reverse complement strand
GTTCAAACTGCCGGATATCCGATCGAAGCGATCGGCAAGATGCATTTCCGCCGCGCCGAGGATCCGCTCGGGTTCGACCGGCAGCACGAACCGATGCACATTGTCGACGGGATCGGCATGGTCTGGGGCGCGCTGCGCGATCCCTTTCCCACGCTCGATCCGCCGTTTCGCCTGACCAAGAACGTGGGTGCCGGAGTGTCGAACTATAACCTCTACGACCGCCGCATCGCGAACCGTGCGGCCGAATGGCTGATGGACAGGGCAAAAGCGGGGGGCGGCCCATGGGTCCTCTATGTTGGATTTGTCGCTCCGCACCCGCCGTTTGTGGTGCCAAGCGACTATCTCGACCGCTATCCGCTCGACCGGGTGCCGTTGCCCAAAGTGCACGACATGCCGGCGGAAAGCCTGCATCCATGGGTGAAGGCGCAGCGGGACTTCATCGACCAGGATCGGTTCTTCCGCGACGATGAGGAAAGGCGGCTGGCCTATGCGTCTTACACGGGCCTTCTGAGCTTTGTCGATGCACAGGTCGGCTTCGTTCTCGATACGCTGCAGGAGCTCGGCCTCGAATCCAAAACACGTGTGCTCTACACCAGCGACCATGGCGATTCACCCGGTGCGCGCGGTCTCTGGGGAAAGTTCAATTTCTATGAGGAGTCGGCGAAGGTCCCGATGATCCTGTCCGGCCCCGGCATAGAGCCCGGCGCGGTTTGCGAAACGCCGGTGAGTCTGATCGATGTCTTTCCGACGGTTCTGGACGCACTCGATATCGCTCAGCCTGTGAGCGACCCGGCGCCGGAGGGCGCGTCTTTGTTCGAGATTGCCGGCGCGCATACGGAAGCCGACCGTGTCGTGCTGGGTCAGTATCACGCCTTCGCTTCCCCGTCGGGGGGCTACATGCTTCGCAAGGGTCGCTACAAGTATCACTACTATGTCGGCTACCGACCGGAACTCTTCGACCTCGTGAACGATCCCGAGGAGCTTGTCGATCTGGCATCGGACCCCGATCACAAAAGTGTGCTGGCGGAGATGGAGGCGTTGCTGCGGGAGAGGCTCGATCCGGAAGCGGTGGACCGACGCGCCAAAGCCGATCAGGACCGTCTCATCGAGCGGCACGGCGGCCCGGAAAAAGCGCTCGGTGTCGGCGCTCCCGGCACGACGCCCGTGCCCGGCTACGACCAGGAATGAGCCCTGTCCGCAGTGCGCCTCGGTCCCGCGGTGCAGCGGCTCCGGCAACGCTCATCGCGCTTCCCGTCCCAGCAGCATCGTGCAGTTGGAGGACAGGATGCCGCCTTCGTTGTGGACCAGCGCCACATCGTGGCGCTTCACCTGGCGCGGACCTTCCTTGCCGCGCAACTGGCGGACCGCCTCGACGATGCCGAAGATACCGCCGCCCGCGCCCGCCTGGGCATGGCTCAACAACCCGCCATCCGTGTTGACCGGAAACGATCCTTCGATGGCGGTGTCGCCGCGCAGATATCTCTCGCCGCCTTCGCCGCGCTCGGCGAGGCCGAGCTCCTCCATCTCGATGATCGGCACGATGGTGAAGCAGTCGTAGAGCTGCGCGAAGTCGACGTCGGACGGGCCGAGACCCGCCATGGCGTAGGCCGTCTCGCCGGATTGCCTGCAGCCGAATTCGGTCAGGCTCGGCGCGGCGATCAGGTGCTCATGCGTGTGAAATTCGCCGATGCCGAGCAGCCAACCCGGCGCGTTGGCGAGGTCGGGCGCCCGATCGGCGCGGGTCACGACGAAGGCGCCCGCGGCATCCGAGATCAGGCAACAATCGAGAATGTTGAGCGGTTCGGCGATCGGCTTCGAGTTCAGCACGTCGTCGATGGTGATCGGCTTGGTCATATGGGCGTTCGGATGGCGGAGCGCGTGATTGCGCCCGTTCACCGCCACCGCCGCCATCTGTTCCCGCGTCGTGCCGTATTCATGCATGTAACGCCGCGCGATCATGGCGTAAAAGCCGGGGATCAGCGGACCGTAGGGGTTCTCGAAATAGGGATGGCCGACGATGGTCAGCGCCGCGACCGCGGAATCCCGCGTTTGCCCAGTGGCCCGATTTTCCCCGGCGCAGACCAGCACCGTATCGCAGTGACCCGCCAGCACCGCCTCGGCCGCATGCTTCAGCATCACCGCCGGCGATCCGCCGCCGACCGCCACCGACGCGCAGTAGCGCGGCTGAATGCCCAGATATTCGGCGACCACCGTTCCCAGCATGAAATAGGGTTCGGTCATGGTGTAGGCGGTCAGCACGCCGTCGACATCTTTCAGCGTCAGCCCGGCGTCGTCCAGCGCGCGCTTACACGCCTGCGCGTTGAGGCCGATGCCCGTCATCCCGGGCACTTTGCCGATGTCGGATTCGCCGACGCCTGCGATTATTACCTGGTTGCGAAGGCCGGTCATCGCCTAGTCCTCCGCGCGCTGGAACTGGGGAACTTTCGCGCCCTCGGTCCCGCGTTCCTCGAAGGTCACCGTAACCGCGTCGCCGATCCGGACCGACAGGGCATCGTCGCCGACGATGTTGGTCATCATCCGCGGTCCTTCCGCGAGGTCGATCAGCGCCACCACATAGGGCGTCCGGTCCTGGAATTCGGGAAAGGCGGCGCGGTGGACGATGGTGAAGCTGTGCACGGTGCCGCGGCCCGACACGCCTGTCCACTCTGTTTTGTCGGACCCGCAATCGGTGCAGAGGTAGCGCGGGAAAAAGCGCAGCGTCCCGCAGTCGCCGCAGCGCTGCAGCAGCAATTTCCCCTGACGCGCGCCGTCCCAGTAGGGAGCTGAATCGGCATTCACGATGGGGGTCGGCAACGGTTCGGTCATCGGTGGCGCGCTCCAATTTGCTTTCTCGAAAATGTTTGCTGGCTTTTTCGCATGGGTGGTTTGTTTTCGAAGGTCATGCGGTGTCCCCGATCCAAAGGCACCACACGGCCAGCAGCGGCATGTCCGTCGACCGCATGGCGTGGACGATATTGGGCGTGTTGTGGACGAAGCCGCCGATGCCGGGGGAGCGCCACGGGCCCGCGACGCCCTGCTTCCATTCGCCCGGCGACAATACCGTATAGATTTCCTCCGGCGGATGCCGGTGATCGGGATAGCGCGTCGCCGGCGCCATCAGGCTGATACCGATCCGGAGATCGCTTCGGGTTTCGAGCCCGTTGATGCCGACGACGACCGCATTGGCATGCCGGTCCTTGAACGCCGTCTCATCTTCCGGTCCGCTCGGCCGTTGGGACCAGGCGAGTTGGGCCGAAAGTACGGCGAGGGCATCGGCAAGCGCGGCGATGGGCCCGCCCGCGCTGCGCGCGCCCTCAAGCGCCGCATCGAGATAGGTACAGGCCGGTTGTTGTGCGGGGGACGGAAGGGCCGCCGCGCCGCCTGTCGCGGTGGCCGCGAAAATCCGGTCGGCGACCCGGCGCGCCGCATCGCTGGCGCCCGATGCGTCGAACGCCGCCTGCGTCGTATCGAGAAAATTCTGCACCTCGGATGATCGGACCATCGTTCCCCTTCGCAGCATCGGATCCCGTGCGGCCGCGCCGGTTTAGCGGCCGAATACCTGAATAAGCGCGCCGATATCCGGGAGCGTCTCCAGCCGGCCGACCGTATCGATCACGTCGTCGGCCTGTTTGTCGCTGCCGTATGCGGAGAACAGGCCCTTGAATTTGCGCTGCACCTCGGTCGATGTCATCGGATTCATGTGGTCGCCTTTCGCGGCGTCAACGTCCTTCGTAATTTCCCGTCCGTTCTTGAGGCGGACGGTAACTCGGCTCGGTGAGTATTCCGGGTGTTTGGCCGAAAGGGACGGGTCTTCTTCGACGGTGATGCGCTGCATCAATGCGCCGATTTCGGGATCGCGGAGCGCCGCGTCGGAAAAAGTCGATTCGTCGATCGCACCGTGCAGCAGCGCACTACCGACCACATAGGGCAGGCTGTGGTCCGCTGTCTCGCGGGTTTTCGGCGACCAGTTCGCCGGGCTGCTCGCCATCATCTCGAAGGAGCGGTTGTAGGTCTGGATGTCGACGCTCTCGATCTCGCCGATGTCGAGCCCGTCATGCAGTTCCACCGCGGCCCATGTGGCCGCCTGTCCGTGATAGCAGATCGGGAAGCTTTTCAGATTGGTGGTCGCAATCCGGTGCGGCGGCTCGCCGGGCGTCAGCGGCCAGTCGATCGGGCCGACGATCTCGGCCAGGCCGAATTTCCCGTCGAACGGCATGTTGGGGCCGGTGATGCCTTCCTGCGCAAGCAGCGCCGCGAACAGCCCGTTGCGCGCCGCATTGGCCCCGGCGCAGCCTTTCCAGGCCGACAATTCGCCCTTGCGCGTCTGGATCGTCGCCATGTTGGGCACGGCGGCGAGCGCGACCGCGTGGCCGAGCTGTTCCCGGTCCAGCCCCATGAGCTTGCCCGCGGCGAGGGCCGAGGCGATGACGCCGTAGACCGGTTGGTCCCAGCCCTGGGAGTTCAGGTCGATGGCGGCGCAGCAGCCGCAGTAGACTTCGTAGCCGATCGCGATGGCGGCGATCAGTGATTGCCCGCTCGGGTCGCCGAGTTCGGCTGCGGCAAAGGCGGCGCCCATGATGTCGCTCGGATGGCCGCCGCTCAGCACGCGGTAGGTGTCGCTCATGTCGAGCACACGCAGCATCACGCTGTTGGCGAAGGCGGCCATCTCCGGTGCGGTGCGCTGGCCGCTGCCGAGAATGGTCGCCGGCGTGTCCATCGAATAGCGCCCGGCCAGTTTCCGCGCCGTCACCGAAACCGGGTGTTCGTAGCCGGCGGCGACGCAGCCCAGCGTATCGAGGATCCGGTCCTTGCAGGCCTCCGTGACGGTTTCCGGCAAGGTCTCGTAGCCGTTTTCCAGGGTATAGTCGACAAGTTGAGCGGTCGTTGCGTCCATGGGCATTTCATCCAGCCGGGGGTGTCGGGGAACACGCGATTGTGCGTCCGATCAACTATACGGCGTTTTGAAACTTTCCGACAAATGAGGCGTATCCGACATGTCGGTTTCCGACTGACACGGGTTCATTTCTTACGGCTATCAACGGTTCCTGATATTCTCGCCATACCCGATACGATCTACGGACTTGGCCATGAAAATTTTCGCTTACACAATTTATGTGCTGTTCGCGACCGCGATCCTGTTTGGCCCGGCGGCTGTTACGGTCCTTGCGGCGGGTGCGGATGAGATGGCCGCGATTCCCGGCGGGCCGTTCGTCATGGGGAGCGATAGCGGGCTGGCCGACGAGCGTCCCGCGCATCGCGTCGTGCTGGCGCCATTCCTGATCGACCGGGTTGCGGTGAGCAACCGCGCCTTCGTCGCTTTTCTCAACGCCCGGGGCTGGAAGGACGCGCAAGGCCGGCGGTTCTACGACATCGACGATGGCGATGCGCGCATCCACCGGCGGGGCGGGCGCTTCGTTGCCGATCCGGGGTACGAAGCGCACGCCGCGGTCGAGCCCTCATGGCCCGGCGCGCGCGCGTATTGCCGGTGGCGCGGAAAGCGACTGCCGACCGAGGCGGAATGGGAGCGGGCGGCGCGCGGTGCCGACGGACGGACCTATCCCTGGGGTGAGACGGCGCCCGATGCGCTGCGCGCGCGCTTTGCAGCCGATTGGAATGCGACGATCCCCGTGACCGAACCTGTGGCGGGCGCAACGCCGGAGGGCATCGTCGGGCTCGCCGGCAATACCCATGAATGGACATCGAGCCTGTATCGGCCGTATCCGTATCGCGCCGATGACGGCCGCGAAGATCCGGATGGCGACGGCGAACGTGTGACGCGGGGCGGCGCGCATGACGGCCTCGCGGTGCATATGCGCGCGGCCTGGCGCGGCGACGGCGTTTCGCGCCGGCCCGGCGCCGGCCATCACAATATCGGCTTTCGCTGCGCCCGGGACGCGTCGCGGCCGGGCTGACTGCGAAACAGCCGCCAGCGCCGTCTCGGCGATCGGTTTCATTCGGTGGTAGGATAACGCTGTCACGCGCATCGACGGCACGTTACCGGACGCCGCATTACGCCACAGTGCTGCGAGGCGGCGGCAACCATCTGCAAGGAGCTCAATATGAAAATCGAAACGGTCGCGATCCTCAGCCCGGGCGAAATGGGCGCTGCCGTCGGCAAGGCGTTTGCCGATAGCGGTTACAAGGTCATTGCAACGCTGGAAGGGCGGAGCGAACCGACCCGCGCGCGCGCCCTGGCATCGGGATTTCAGGACGGCGGATCGCTGGCGGATGTCGTCGGCACCGCCGATATCGTGCTGTCGATCCTGCCGCCGGCAGCGGCCCTGGCGCAAGCGGAAGCGGCCGCCGCCGCCATGAAGAAGACCGGCAAAACGCCGCCCTATGCGGATTGCAATGCCATCGCGCCGGAAACCACAAGTCGCATCGGGCAGATCATCGCCGATGCCGGCGCGGACTACATCGACGGCGGCATCATCGGAAACCCGCCGGGCAAGTCCAAGCCGACGCGTTTTTATGTCAGCGGTCCGGGGGCAACCGCCATGGCCGCGTTCGACGGCAAGGGCATCGTCGTTCACCAATGCGGCCCCGAGGTCGGCCGGGGATCGGCGGTCAAGATGGTCTATGCGGGGATCACGAAAGGGACCAGCGCGCTGCACACGGCGATGCTGATCGCCGCCGAGCGGTTGGGGGTCGGCGACGAGTTGCATGGCGAGCTGCAATCCAGCCAGGCGGCGATTTACAAGCGGATGGAAAACATGACTTCCGCACTGCCGGCAGTGTCAGGCCGCTATGTCGGCGAGATGCTGGAAATCGCAAAAACGATGGAGGCGTGCGACATGCCCGACGGATTTCATGCGGCGGCCGCAAAATTATACGGCTTGCTCGACAAATCGCCCTTCGCCTCGGAACGGCGGGACACCGTGGACAAGACCCGCACCCTGCGCCAGACGATCGAAGTGTGTGCCAGGGCGGGCGCGGATTAGGCGGCCATTCGTTCGCACAATTCGCGCATGCGCCTTCCTCGCGGCCGCCGCGGATCAGTACGTCGGCTCGCCTTGGATGGTGATCCGGTGCATCACGCGGCGGTAGCCGTGATAGTCGTTCACCGCCAGATGCAGGACGCAGCGGTTGTCCCATAGGGCGAGCGAGCCCGGCGCCCAGCGGAAGCGGCAGGTGAATTCTGGTCGGGTCGCGTGGTCCACCAGATAGTCCAGCAGCGGCCGGCTTTCTTCATCCGTCATACCGTCGAACCGACGGGTGATGTCGTTATAGCAAAGATACAGGGCGTTCCGGCCCGTCTCGTTATGGGGACGCACCAGCGGATGCACTGCCGGCGGCGCTTCCTCATCCGGGTTGGTCACCTGCATCGCCGCGGCGCGGCCTTTCTTCTTGTTGTAGACGTTGACCGTGCGCAGGCCGCCGATCATCTCTTTCATGCCGTCCGACAACGCGTCATATGCCAAATACAGGTTGGCGAACAGCGTGTCGCCGCCGGCCGGCGGGACTTCCTTGGCGTACAGCATGGTGGCCCGCGTGGGCGTCGCGGTGAACATCTGATCGGTATGCCATTTGCCGCCGAGGGTATGGACATCGTCCACATCCTTGACGATTTCCATGATCCCCGGATGGTCGGGCAGGGACGGGATATGGGGATGCAGATGCAGGCTGCCCCAGCGTTTGGCGAGCGCGAGCTGCTGCGCCGGCGTGATGTCCTGATCGCGGAAGAATATCACCCCATGGTCGAGCAGCGTCTGGTGCACCGCCCCGAAGGTGTCGTCATCCAGGTCTTCGGCGAGGTCGACGCCATGCACCTCCGCCCCAAGGGCGCCCGAAATGGGCTGCACGTCGAAATAGCGATTACGCATCCTCTATCATCTCCCGAAATTGAGGTGGCCGTCATATCCGGCAGCGGCGCGCGCAGCGATACTGCGGATGACCGTCCTATCGACGGCTCAATGGTACCTGAAATTCTCGATCCGGTAACCCGCGTCCGGGTGCTCCGGCGCTACTTTTTTTGGCGTAGTGGGGCACGGCATATTGTCTGCGGCCGCGAGGTTTCCGATTGCTTGTTTTACCGCCGGCGGGATGCGCTCTAGACTGCGGTCCCGCTCGCAACTTTCAGGCACCGTTCATGCGTATCGGCATATCGCTCCCCGTTCGGGAACTGCAGGATGATTTGGGCGCGCTTCGGGCCTTCGCCGAAGCGGCGGAGGAGCTTGGTTTCACGCATCTGCGGGTACCGGATCAGGTCTTCCGCCCCGGTACGGGCGCGCTCCATGAGCCGATGACGACGCTGGCCTATATCGCGGCGGTGACCACGCGGATCGAACTGGTGCCGTCGGTGATCGTCCTGCCGGCGCGGCCGACGGTCCTGGTCGCGAAACAGGCCGCGACGCTCGACCGGTTGTCCGGCGGCCGTCTGCGCCTCGGCATCGGCGTCGGTAAACATCCGGAGGAATATCGGGCGCTTGGGGCGGATTTCCATACCCGCGGTGCGCGCTGCGAGGAGCAGATCGACCTGCTGCGCCGGCTGTGGACGGAGGAGACCGTGGATTTCGACGGCCGTTGGGATCACCTTTTCGGCGCCGGAATCGATCCGTTGCCGGTGCAACGGCCGATCCCGCTATGGATCGGAGCAAGCGGTGTGCCGGCGCCGCGCATCCGCCGCCGGATCGGTCGGCAGGCGGATGGTTGGTTCGTACTCAGTTCGCCCGAGGAATTTTCGGAAATTCGTGACGATATCCATCGCGCCGCGGAGGAGGCCGGGCGCGATCCCGCCGATATCGGCATGGAGGCGGGGATCGCCGTCGTCGGCCCGCGCGAAGCCGAATGGCAAAGCCGCGTCGCCGGTTGGACGGAGATCGGACTGACCCATCTATGCCTGCGGACGCTCGGCGGCGGTCTCGCCGCGGATCAACACATTGTGCGGATGCGGCAGGCGGCCGCGGAATTGCCGGTCACATAACCCTCAAGACGGGCTTCAGACTTTCTTGCCCAGCTTCCCCAGGATCGACAATTGAAGTTCGCCGAGCGACGGTTTCGCGCCGGGCCGGTTGGCATCGATCCATGTCTTCACGGGAAGGTCTGCGGCATCGGAAATGGCGTTGAGTTTCTGGAGCGCGCTGAGGGAGTCCCAGTTTTTTACCGCGACTCCGGGAACGCGCTTAACCTGGGCATAGTATTGCTGTCCTATCGTCAAAATTGCCGGATACAGATTGTCCAGGACCGCGTCATAGATTGCGTCAAATTCCCGCGAGCCGGCATCGTCGCGCACGGAGGTGCTGTGCTTCGCCTGAAATTGGCTTTCAAGCACCAGGGCGGATGCCGGGAAATCCACCTCGGCGCCGTTGGATTGTTCGAAATAGACCGTGTCGCCGTCCGTCTCGACGACCACGCCGACGATATTGCGGCCGACATGGCGCACCGTGTCTCCAACCTTGAACATCAAATTCCTCGCGCTTTCGCCGGGTGTGCGCGCTACCCTTACAAGGTCCTGCGTCGGGAGGGTAGCCATATTGCGGACGACCGCGAAAGGGCCGATGGAGCTATCATCCTATTTCATGAAATCAGTGGGGCAGGGCTAGCGCAGCGTGCGCTCATTTAGGCGCACATAGGCTGCTCTATCGATATAAAATCGATCAACTTTGCTGCCTTTAATTGATTCCAATCAAAGGCAGCAAAGTTGATCCAGGGAGCGCGCATATCATGACATTGCGGATTTGGGGACGTCCCAATTCAATTCACACGCAACGGGTGCTGTGGAGCTGCGCCGAGGCCGACCTGCCCTTCGAGCTGATACCGGCTAGCGCCACGATGGGGCCGAACGGGCATGTCTCCGGTGGCAACGCGCCGTACGGGATCGTCGATACGCATGAATATTTGAGAATGAACCCGAACGGCACGGTTCCGACTATGGACGATGACGGCGTCGTACTCTGGGAGTCGAATGTCATCGTCCGCTATCTGGCGCAGAAATATGCGCGGGCGCCGCTGTTCGGAGACAGTATCGAGACTCTCGGACGGGCAGGCCAATGGATGGACTGGACCAATGCGCGGTTGGAGCCGGTGCTGCACATCCTGGTGATGGAACTGGTCCGCCTGACGCCCGACCGGCGCGACGCCGGTACCCTTGCGGAAGCATGCGGGACCATTCTGCCCCGCCTGCAATTGCTCGACCGGCATCTGGCGGCGCATCCCTATGTGGCGGGGGCGGCGTTTACGCTAGGCGATATCCCGCCGGGGGCGGCCGTCTACCGCTGGATTTGTTTCGGCCAGGACAGCCCGGCAATGCCGCATCTGGAAGCCTGGCAGGCACGGCTCGCGGAACGTCCCGGATTTCAGCGGCATGTCGCGCCGAAGGAATTTCATCTGGCATAGGCGCGGGGACGCACGTCGCCGGTATCGACCGCAATTAGCCGCCGCCCGCCTCGACCCATTGTTCGACGACCTCGCCCAGCAGATCGAGAGGCAGGGCGCCATTGCCGAGCACCACGCGATGGAAGTCACGCAACTTGAAGTCCTTGCCCAGACGCTTCCGGGCCATTGCGCGGAGCGCCAGAATTTCGCGCATGCCGATCTTGTAGGCGGTCGCCTGGGACGGCCAGACGATATAGCGCTCGATCGCCTTGACGTTGACCGCGTGGCTGTCCGGCAAGGTCTTGTCCAGATAGTCGATCGCCTGCTCCCGGGTCCACCGCTTGTGGTAAAGGCCAGTGTCGACCACGAGGCGCGCCGCGCACAGCAGTTCCCAGGCCAGCCGCCCAAAATCAGACAAGGGCGCGCGGTAAAATCCCATCTCCTTGGCCAGGCGCTCCGCATAGAGTGCCCAACCTTCCAAATAGGCGGTGCTGCGCGCGAATTTGCGGAATTTGGGCAGGCCGTCGAGCTCCTGCGCGATGGCGATCTGCATATGATGGCCGGGGATGCCTTCGTGGTAGGCCAGCGCCTCGAGGTGTGATTTGGGCATTAGCCGCATGTCATTCAGGTTGACGTAGTACATACCGGGCCGGTTGCCATGGGCCGCCGGTGATCTGTAGAAGGCGATGGCGGCGGTCTTTTCTCGATAGGGCTCGATGCGCTTGACGACAAGGGCGGCTTTCGGCCGAACCGCAAAGGCCCGGCCCAGGTCGGAGCGCATCTCGGCAATGATTGCACGGCTGTCGGCGAGGTAGGCCGCGCGGCCAATCTGGTCGTTCGGATAATAATTCGACGGGTCATGCCGCACGAAATCGAACAGGGCCCGAAGATTTCCCTTAAAGCCGAGCGCTTTGGAAATTTTCCGCATTTCGTCATGGATACGGGCCACTTCGGTCACGCCGTAGGCGTGGATTTCATCGGGCGTCATCTCCGTCGTGGTGGTCGATCGCAACGCGAATTCATAGAATTTTGCGCCATCCGGAAATTTCCAGGCGCCGGCGTCTTCGGTAGCCTGTTGCTGGAGCGCGGCCATGGCTTGGCGCAGCCGCAGGAATGCGGGCTTCACGGCGGTGGTCAGGGCCGCCCGGCACTGTTGAAGCAAGGCGGCTGCCGCTGATTTGGGCAGTCCGAGCTTGGCGAGTTTCTTGCGAAAATCGCCGAGGATCAGCGTGTCCTCGTCGCTCGTCGTCTCGAAGGGCATTCCGGTCAGAAAACCGTCGATATCGGCCAAAACCTTCGGGAAAACAAACCGAGGCGGGAGGATACCCATCTTCGCACGCAGGGTGAGACGCGCGACGGTCTGATCCATAACCTGGGGCACGCCGCGAAGGCGCGCAATATAGGCGTGAGCGTCGGCCGGTTCGTCGATCCGGTGACGGTTCATCAGGAAGGAGGCTATGTGTTTGTGGGGACCGGACAGGTGACTCACGGCATAGCGGTGATGGCGAAATGGGAACCGGTTTATGCGCATTTCCGCCAGGCGCTCATACAATCGGTAACTGAGTTTGGCCGATGGCGTGAGTTTGTTGTAGTCGAAGCCGTGTCGAAGCCGTTGCAGATCGCGAATTGTGATTTCGTGCTCTTTGACTGCCTTGGCGTCGCTGCGGTCGTTCCACCGATCATAATTCGTTTTCAGGCCCATCCTGGTCTGCCATTCCGGCCAACGCGCCACCGCTGCATCGTGCACCCGGTCCAGGAAGATGTTCAGGCGCTCGCTCTCGCTGGCCGCAAGGGCGGGCATGGACGGCAAGACTGCGGCCAACAAACCCAGGCGCAAAAGTCTTTGGGTCCAAGCGATCACGAATTCATTCCCAAGAGGTTGGCATGGCATCTGTTCAGCGATTTCGAAAATACGCCGCCGCATCTACCCTTTCATGCCGGGCGGTGGCGGCGCAAATTTCAATGCTTTCCACCACGTTGGTCAATATCCGCGGCGCGCCGCGCAATGTCGCGATCCGGGGCTCGAAAAAGGATCGGACCATGTCGCGTTTGTCCACACTGCAATAGGTCGCGTCTGGAAACGCAACCAATCCCGTGCATCGCATGGCGCGGTAAAGCAATTTGCAACCTTGGCGGGGCATGGGGCCTCTTGTGTCCAAGCCGTTGCGCGTCGGCGGATTTGCCTTTCGTCCTTATAGCACCGGAATTACGCGCCAGCCGTCACGCCGCTTACGCAGTTCGACGATGCCGCATCCGTTGGTATCCCGGCGCGCGCCGGGCTGTCCGGACGTTTCCGAACGCCGCGGCAGGCACCGTCGCTTGAAGTTCCGGTAATCGCTTTCAATTCGGATGTTGAACACCACGGTACGGCCGTCATATGCGGCCGGATTCGATCCTTCCATATGAAGCAGGGCTGTTCCGATGTCGCCCGCCGGCTTGTCCAGGCGCATGGTCAGTGTCCGGTAGTGATAGTCGGCGAGCACGGCGGACACCGTTGTCGCCGTTTCCGGATGTTCCAAAAGTTGCCTCGCCAATGCCGGGCCCGCAAAGCGAATTCGACCCGGTCCGACCGCCCGCAATGCGCCCTTGCCGATCGCGAGCTTGCCGTCGGTAATGCGGAGCGGCACGGTGCCGCTGAGCCTGCCGGTTCCGTCCAGTCCGATGACGCCGAGGAGCGGGAACAGTTTTTCGAGGTCGATCGAACGCATGTCGACCGGAACCCGATCCATCAAATTGTTCTCCGCCTGCATCAGGCCGCGGGTAACGACGCGGACCTCCGCATCCAGCTTTATATTGATATTGAAGGTGATCGGTTCCTTGGGAACTTCGACGACCACTTTTGGCGTACAACCGGCGGCGGACAGCACCAGTCCCAGGATTATTCCGGCGCGTTTCATGACGTTTCCTCTGCGGCTGTCGCCACGCGCCCCTTATCCAGTTGACGTTAACCTTCGTTAATGTTCCGACCTTTTCGGAGAAGTTGCAACCGCCGTTTTCCGGGGACTTTGCGCAACCGCGCCGGTCGTCAGCTGCCGCGTTTGCTCTTGTAGGCGGCGATCGATGCTTTCAAATCCGTGTACTCTTCGCATCCGAGCCAGCAGATCGAATCCAGCCGTTTGAGATTTTCTTCGGCCTTGTCGAGTTGCCCGAGCTTGAGGAAGAGCTCGCCTTGATATTCCAGCGCGCCCTTGTGCTTCGGGTCGAGGGCGAGCGCCCGCGCGTAGGCTGTCGATGCCGCCGGATACCGGCCCAGATTTCGGTTCGAATAGCCGAGCAGATTGTGAGCGTCGGCGTTTCGGTCGTCGGCGGCAATCGCTTCCATCAGCACGGGAATGGCCGCCTCGAATTGCTTCGCCTTGATCAGCGTGCGCGCCGACTCCAATTTCATCGCCGCCGGCGAGGCAGGCGTTGCCGGTCGGCTGGGGGTGTCGTCGGCCGCCGCGTCCGGCGCGGGTGCAATCAGGAGCGCGAGCGCGAACATCCAGACGACCGATCCGGTCCATCGATTGAATCTGAAAAGCGTTGTCACGGACGTGTTCAGCATTCCTTGCGCTCCTTCTGAGACAGTCATCGATATGTCGCACCAATCGAATTGGCGATCAATATGCACCGGTTGCAAAATGGGGCGCGTTTCCGTCAGGACAAGCGCCGGCAATCCCGTGGAGCATCAATTTATCGATGCGCCTGGTCTGACGATTTCGACGGGGCCGAATTTGCCCAATGCGCTGTCCTTCCGTTTAATGGCCTGACGGGGCCGGAACAGCGTCCGGCCTATGGGGAATTGAAGAGAGGCGGAGGCATGATCGTAAATCGGGGCGGCACGGTTGGGGCGGGATTGCCCGCCATGCCGGCGCGCGGCGTAAATCTGATCGGGACGGTCGCGTCATGACGGTCCCAGCGCTCCGCATCGGCGTCGGCGCCGGATTTGCCGACGACCGTATTGCGCCGGCGGCCGATATGGCGAAGAGCGGCACGGTCGACTGGCTGGTTTTCGAATGTCTGGCCGAACGCACGGTCGGGCGGGAAAACCTGACCCGTCAGAAAAATCCGGAGAAGGGCTACAATCCCTGGCTCGAACACCGCATGGAAGCCGTGCTGCCCGACTGCCTCGAACACGGTATCCGGATTGTCACCAATATGGGAGCCGCGAACCCGGCAGGCGCGGCGCGGGCGACACGGCGGCTGGCCGCCGAGTTGGGGCTTGGCGATGTGCCCTGCGCGGTCGTCCAGGGCGATGACGTGGCCGAGTTGATGCGGACGCACCCGGAATTGCCGCTGCTGGAGAGTGGCGCGCCGCTGGAATCGATCCTGCCGCGCATGGCGTCGGCCAACGCCTATCTGGGGGCGGATGCGATCTGCCAGGCGCTGGCGGCCAAGACGCCGGTGACCATCACGGGACGGGTCGGCGATCCCAGCCTGTTTCTCGCGCCGGCCATGCACCACTACGGATGGTCCTATGACGACTGGCCGCGGCTCGCGCAAGCCACGGTGGCGGGACATTTGCTGGAATGTTCGGCGCAATTGACCGGCGGCTGTTTTGCCGACCCGGGCAAGAAGGACGTTCCCGGCCTGGCGGAGCTGGGTTATCCCATCGCCGAGATCGAGGCGGATGGCGGGTTGGTGGTGACCAAGCTCGAGAATACCGGCGGACGCATCGATGTCGCCACCTGTTCGGAACAAATCCTCTACGAGATGCACGACCCGTCCGCCTACATCACGCCGGATTGCGTTCTCGATATCACCGACGTGACCCTGACCGACGAAGCGCCGCATCGGGTGCGCGTCGCCGGCGCCCGGGCGCGTCCGCGAACGGACTCCTACAAGGTTACGGTCGGCTATTTCGACGGCTATATCGGCGAGGGGCAGGTCAGTTACGCCGGCATCAATGCGGTGGGGCGCGCCAAACTGGCCGCCGAGGTGGTGCAGGAGCGGCTCCGGCTGCGGGGCTTCCACTACCCGGAAATGCGGGTCGATCTGATCGGCATGTCGAGCCTGCACGGCATGACGGATGACCGGCCCGAACCCTACGAGGTGCGCCTGCGTATCGCGGCGCGTACCGACGACCGCAAGGCCGCCGAGGCGGTGGGATTCGAGGCGCGCGCGATGCATGTGAACGGCCCGGCGGGCGGCGGCGGTGGCTCGGATCCCAGCGTGCGGGAAATCCTTGCGGTGCAGTCGCTGTTGCTGGACCGCTCTCTGGTCCAACCGGAAGTCTTCGTCGAAGGAGCCGTGTAATGGTGCTGGTCTACGATCTCGGCCATGGGCGGGCCGGCGACAAGGGCGATACCTCCAACGTCTCCGTAGTCGCCTACAACGACGACTCCTGGGCCATCCTGCAACGGGAACTGACCGCCGAGCGGGTGATGGATGCCTATCGCCATATCGTGAAGGGCCCGGTGACCCGGTACGAGGTGCCGAAACTGCGGGCGCTCAATTTCGTGATCGAGGGCGCGCTGGGCGGCGGCGTGACCCGCTCGCTCGGCCAGGATATGCATGGCAAGAGCCTGAGCACCCTGATCCTGACCATCGACCTGCCGGCGGACACACCGTAATGATGGGGCTGGAATTTGCGTTGGCCGCCATCCTCGAATTTAATAGGTCGCTTGAAGCCGGACCGGAAACCGGCAATTACGAAGTGCGGGAGAACACGGACGAATGATCGACAAGCGCGTCGAAACGATTGAAGCGGCGCTTGACGGGATCGGCGACGGATCGTCGATTCTGGTGAGCGGCTTCGGCGGTACGGGAATTCCCTTCGCCCTGATCCGGGCGCTGGAAAATATGACCGCCCGCGACCTGACCTTGATCCTGAACGGTATCCGGTTCGTCGACGGCGTGTCGCCGCGCATCTTCGGCGATCGGCGGGTCGCGCGGGTGATCTGCTCCGCGGCGCGCAGCCGGGGGCGGGACACGTCGAATTACGAACGCCAATGGCTGGACGGCGAATTGGAGATCGAGATGGTGCCCCAGGGCACGTTCGCCGAGCGGATTCGGGCTGGCGGCGCGGGCGTGCCGGCGTTCTTCACGCCGACGGCGGCGGGTACGCTCCTGGGCGAGGGCAAGGAGGTTCGCGAATTCAACGGCCGGCCCTGTGTCCTGGAAACCGCGATCACCGCAGATTTCGCCCTGATCCGTGCGGCGCGCGCGGACCGTTGGGGCAATGTCCGGTTTCGCGGCACGCAGGGCAATTTCGGTCTCGCCATGGCGATGGCGGCGCGGACGACGGTGATCGAGACCGGCAGCGCGACCGACGCACCGATCGAGCCTGACAGCATCCATATTCTGGGAATTTACGTGCAACGGGTCATCGAACTCGAAGACGCCAGTCCCAGCAACGCGGGAGGACTATGATCGTGGACCCTTTGACACGGCACCAGATCGCCTGGCGCGCGGCGCAGGATCTCCTGGACGGCACTTACGTCAATCTCGGGCTCGGCATGCCGCTCCTGGTGGCAAATCACACGCCGTCGGACCGCGAGGTCATGTTCCATTCGGAGAACGGCATCGTCGGCGTCGGCCCGCTGGCGAAGGAAAACGAGATCGACACGGATTTCGTGGACGCCGGCAGCCAGATGATCACCTTGCGCCCCGGCGCCGCGCTGTTCGATTCGTCGCAGGCCTTCGCGATGATCCGGGGCGGCCATCTCGACGTGACGCTGCTCGGCGGCTTCGAGGTTTCGGCCAGCCGCGACCTCGCCAACTGGGACGCCAAGATGACGCATAAGGGTCAGCTCGTCGGCGGCGCGATGGACCTCGTCAGCGGCGCGAAAAGCGTCCGCATAACCATGCAGCATACCACCAAGGACGGCGCGGCGCGGCTCGTCGAGACTTGCAGTTATCCACTGACGGGCCTCGGCGTGGTCGATCGGGTCTACACCGATCTGGCGGTGGTCGACGTGACCGGTAACGGCTTCGTCGTGCGCGAAGTCCTCGACGGTTTGTCGCGCGAGGAACTGCAGGCCCGCAGCGGCGCGAAACTCGCCTTCGCCGAGGATTGCGGCGTGCTGACCGCGCCGGACCTGCCGACCGGGTAGAGCAGCGTGCGCCCGTTTGGGCGCACATAAGCTGCTCTATCTTTATAGAATCGATCAACTTTTTTTGCCTTTAATTGCTTCCAATTAAAGGCAGGTTGATCTAGGGGGCCGGTTACGCAGGCATGGTCCGGAGCCGGTCTGCAGCCGCTACTATTTCTTGCTCGCCGCGATACGCTTGCGGACGACGGCGATGGTATCGCCCCATTCCTTCTTGAGTTTCGCCGCATAGGCCGCGAGCGCTTTGGAGTCCCGGTAGACGATCGACTGTCCGGCCTTGGCCGCGCGTTGCTTGAATTCCGGGTCTTCGGTGGACTTCTTGATCGCCGCGGCGAGCGTGTCGATGACGTTCTGCGGGGTTCCCTTTGGCACGGCAACGATAATGGGTGTCGCCATGGGGACGTAGTCGCTCTTCAGGTCGCCGAAGGTCGGAATTTCCGGCTGCGCCGCATCGCGTTCCGCCGCGAAAGTGGCGACGATATTGAGCTTGTCCTTGTAGGCGGACATATTCGACGTGCCCAGCGATCCAAAATCGACATGGTTCCCCATCAGCGCCGCGCGGACTTTCGCGCCGCCCTTGAAGGGAATGTCCTGGGTCATCTCATAGACGCCGTGCTTGTTGAGCTAGGCGATCATGGCCAGGGTCGTGATGGATGCGCGCCCGGCACTGCCCCAGCGCAGTTTCTGGCCGCTGGCATTCGCCTTCTTGATGCCGGCGATGACTTCGGCCGGGGTCTTGAATCCGCTTTGCTTCGACGCGCCGACCATGATGTTGGTGACGCCGAACTGGGCGACCAGCTCGAGGTCCCGGAAAAGGTCGACACTGCGGTCTCGCAATCCGGTCGCGATGATCGCGCTGCCCATCGAGACGACCATTGTCGAATAGCCGTCCGGCTTGGATCCCTTGAGTACTTTCATCGCCGGGATTTGTGCGCCGCCGGCCGTGTTGACGACAACGAATGGCTGGTTGTTCAGGAATTTGGTGATGGTGACGCTGAGGTTGCGCGCATACACATCGGTTCCGCCGCCGGCCGAGAGGCCGACGAGGGCATTGACCGCTTTGCTGGGATAGGCGTCTGCCGCGCCGACAGTGGCGCTCAGGGCAAGTGACAACATGCCCGCGGTGATGATTTTCATGAGATTGGCCTCCCTATGGATATTTCCCGATTTCGAGATTTTTGAGTCAAATGTCAGTGTACGTTACCTGTGCGCCGCCGCGCTTCGGTATCATCCGATTTATCCGGATATTGGCGCGTTCCGGCGACTTCAGGGTCTTAGAATGCGCTTTCCTTTCCGGGATTTCAACATCGTGCCCGGCGTGGTCCGCCGCGCGGTGATGATGCCGGTCGGCGCAGGGTATTTACCGAGACGCGGCGCAAATGACGCTCAAGGTGGCGTCGGCTAACAAGAAGGCCCTTGCCTTTTACGAAAGACTGGCGGGCGCGATCCCATGTCAGATTATGGACTGCTCGTTGATGAGGACCCGCCGTCCGCCACATCTGCGGTCTACGGCGCGCCTATTTCACCGCGAAGCAATACAGCAGGCCGGCGCCGCCCGAACTCCTTAGCGCCTCGGCACTGCAGCCGCGCGAGAGGTGTGCCGAATTCCATGTTGTCGCGAGCGGTCCGGTCCGGCCGCTCATGCGGTCATGATGCCCCACCCTGGCGGCGCCCTCGCCGTTCTTCGTCCAGTTGCCGCAGGTCATGTCCTTGCCTGGCGGGAAGGCGCGTCCATCCGGGGTGGATCCGGTCAGGATGTCGTGCTGGTTGACGACGAATTGCCGGCCCGGAATCCGCCGCCCGTTTTCCGAGCGGCCGATCTCGACATTCATTTTGCTTTCGGCCGAATGCAGTTCTTCGACACTGGCGGCGACTTCCACGTTGGCCGCGTTGATCCACGGTCCCTTGCCGATGCGGTCGCGCGCGTTGATGGCCGGCTGGCCGTCTGCCGCCTGGGTGCTGAGATAGGCCCGCCAGGTCTTGCCGCCCGCGCCGGCGTTTGCCGCCAGGCTCTGGCAATGTTTGTCGGCGCCCTCGATGCCACCGAAATTGGCGCCGTCGGGTCCGCTTTTGCTTGTGATGAAGAAGGTCATATCGGGAAACTGCGGGTGCGGTCTTTGAGCTTCCGCGGCAACGCTCAATGCCAAAAACGCAACGATCGCCATCAGCAAGGTCGGATATAGGTTCTTGACCATTTCGCTCTCCCTGTGGTTGCCGGCGATGGGCGGGCCGCCCCGCGGACAACGGTGTTCTCGTGACGGGAAAATTTACTCCCTAGAACTACGAACACCTGGCGAGGCGGTTTATTCCCTTGCGCGCTGGCTAATCGTCACCTCGCGCGCAATGTGCCTGCGCCGTCGATCGACCCGCTACGGCCGCAGTATTCTTCGCGCATCATCGCGGCGACGGTGTCGCGGTCGGTGACGTTCGCCCAGGTCCGGCTTCCGTCGTCGAGC
>JBFFGE010000076.1:0-20193 GCA_041557595.1 Alphaproteobacteria bacterium | reverse complement strand
TAGAGCAGCTTATGTGCGCCTGAACGGGCGCACGCTGCTCTAACCGGACAGACCGCACGCCTTGGCGATGGCGTCATACGCCTTGCTGAATCCCTTGAGCGAATAGGTATCGGTCGTTTGCTTGCCCTTGTTCGACATGCCGGTGACCACCATGGAATTGCCGCGCCGCATCGCCGCGACCAGCGACTTGTCTTCTTTCGGCGACCGGTTCCACGCAGAATCGCCGTCGGTAAACATGGAGAATTTCTGCCCGCCGATCCGGACATGCACCGTGCTTTCCTTCTTGTAGGTATAGCCGGCAACCATACTGACTTCATCGATCCGTTTTTCCCAGGGCCGGTGGGTCACATAAACATAGACGGCGCCGCGCTTCGCCGCCTGGCCGCCTTCCTTGTTCGGCTGGCTCCAGATCGAACAGCCCGTCTTGTCCTTTTCCAGGAATGTCTGGGCTCCCCAATCGTCGAACAGACCGAGCACCTTGTCCTCGCTCCGGACGGGCGCCGACAGAGCCGCGGCAAGAACGACAACCAGCAACAAACAGGGACGGGTTCGCTTGAGTTTCTTCATGGGTTCCATATAGGCAATGCCATTGGGCTGCCAAGAGGCAGGGATGCGGCGGTTCGATGGTCGGCAAAGAACGCAGGCACGGGCGTTCAGCGGCCGCTGCGGCTGATCCGTCCGCCGTGCACATGCGGCGGTGGCGGTGCCTCGACCGGGCCCCCCGGGGATGGCGGCCGCGGCGCGTATCGGCCGCGCGTGATGATCCTGTCGTAGAGAAGAATGGCGCCGGCGATGCCGACATTGACGCAGAACTTGGTGGGGATCTTCACCGTATGGTCACAGCGCTCGACCAGCTTGGGCGACAGCGACCCGCGCTCGGGGCCCAGCACATAGGCGGCGCGCTCCGGATGGGTGAAGCTCGGCAGGTCGGCCGCTTCGTCAAGCAGCTCGACGCCGATCAGCTGGCAGCCCTTCGGCAGCACCATGTCGTCGACCGTCGCGAATTCGTAAAGCGGCACGTGTTTGTAGGTTTCCGACGTATCCGATTTGTGAATTTCGCGGATATCGATGGCCGGCGCGATCGCAAACACGAAATCCGCATCGAAGGCGTGGGCCGACCGAAACAGGTTGCCCACGTTCATCGGCTTGGAGATGCCTTCGACGCCAATTCCGAAATATCCGCGCATGGCGCGCAAACTTGCATACCCCGCCGCTGCGAGGCAAGGTCCGCGGCCGACGGTTTTGCAAAAGAGGATCAGCATGCGGGCAATTCGAATTCATGAATTGGCGGGGATCGGCGCGCTTCAGCTGGAAGAGGTCGCCGCACCGACGCCGGGACCGGGCGAAGTACGGCTCGCCGTCCATGCCGCCGGGGTAAATTTCGCCGATAGCCTGATGCTGACCGGCGTCTATCAATTCATCCCTCCGCTGCCCTTTATCCCCGGCATGGAAGCGGCGGGCGAGGTGCTGGAGGTCGGGCCCGGCGTCGCGGAATTCAAGCCGGGCGACCGGGTGCTGGCGCCGATGCGCAGCGGCGCCTATGCGGAAGAGGCGCTGGTCGATGCGGGCCATCTGGTCGCGATGCCGGAGTCGATGAGCTACACGGACGGCGCGGCGTTTCCGATCGCCTACGGCACCAGCCATCTGGCGCTGACCCACCGCACGAGGTTGTTGCCCGGCGAGGTATTGCTGGTGCTCGGCGCGGCCGGCGGTGTCGGCTTGACCGCGGTCGAGGTCGGCAAGGCGCTGGGCGCCACGGTGATCGCCTGCGCCAGTAGCGACGAGAAATTGCGCATCGCCGAATCGCACGGCGCGGATCATCTGATCAACTACGCCAGCGAGGACATTCGCGCCCGGGTGAAGGCGCTGACCGGCGGCGCGGACGTTGTGTACGACCCGGTCGGCGGCGCGGCGTCGCACGAGGCGATGCGATGCCTGAACTATGAAGGCCGCCTGATCACCCTGGGTTTCGCCAGCGGCGACATTCCGAAAATTCCGGCAAATTACCTGCTGGTGAAGAATATCTCGGCAATCGGGTATTCGTTCAGTACCTACCGCTTCGAGCAGCCTGACGTGATGCGCCACACCCTGACCGAGACCTGCGCCTGGTACGGCGACGGAAAGCTGAAGCCGCATATCAGCGCCACCTATCCGTTGAAAGACACCGCGGCCGCGCTCACCAGCCTGGTCGAACGCCGGTCGACCGGCAAGGTCGTGATCACGGTGCGGGACGAAAGCTGAGCCCGGCGCGCGCCCGATCCGCCTCGTCTTACCGGTCGGTGATTTCGATATATCGGGGCTGCTCGCGAACCCGGTCGAGCCAGCGATTGATCGCCGGATAGCCAGACAGATCGAAACCGCCTTCATGGGCGACATGGCTGTAGGCATACAGGGCGATGTCGGCAATGCCGTATCGATCGGCCACGAAGAAATCGGCATCCGAAAGATGGCGCTCCATGACGCCGAGCGCCTGGTATCCGGCACGTCGTTTATCCTGCACCGCCGGCTCGTCTTCCGAGCGGCCGAGATGGCACAGCCAATGGCGCACCGTCGCGATATTGGGCTCGTGGCTGTATTGTTCGAAAAACATCCATTGCAGCGTCCGGGTGCGGCCGACGCGGTCCTCGGCCAGGAACGCCGTGCCGTCGGCGAGGTAAAACAGGATCGCGTTCGATTCCGAGAGCGCCGTGTCGCCATCCACCAGGACCGGTATCCGCCCGTTCGGGTTCAGCGCCAGAAATTCCGGCGTTCGGGTCTCCCCGGCGAGAATATCCAGTTCGACCAATTGAAACGGCCGCTCCAATTGGCGCAGGAGCAAGCGCACCTTGAAGCCGTTACCGGACGGAAGATAGTCATAGAGCGTCAGCATGCCGCGCCTCCTCCGCGCGATTCTGGTATGACGACCGCAGGGTCAGACCTGCCAAAACGGTTTCGCCGCCTCCACGGACGCCGTCGCTTGGTCGAGGGCAATGTCCCGCAGCGCGCGATCGTCGAGTCCGGCGAGCATCTTGCGCTGCGCCGCCCGCTCGCGCCACACCCAAAGCCGGTCGCAAAGCGACGCGAGGATCCCGATAAACCGACCGCCGTATCGGTCCGCGCCGCGCAACGATGCGGCGGTGTGGGTTCGGACATTCATGCTTCGGGCGCTCCACCCGGACTCCCACAGACAGCGCGACGACAGGCCGGCGCCTGTCCGCGCCTCAGGCGCGCCAGAACGGCTTGGCGATTTCCGCCTCGGCGGTCCGGCGGTCCAGACCGATATCCTTCAACAGATGCGCGTCGAGCATCGCGAGCTGATGCCTTTGCGCGGCGCGCCGATGCCACGTTCCGAGAACTTTGCCCACGCGCGACAGCGATCCGGTCAAGTTTCGAATCGCCTGCCCGGATGGCAAAGGCCTGCCTGTCTGAAGCCTGAATACATCGGTATTCATATTATCTGTCCTAATTGTTGGCGGTGCCGCCGATTCCGGCCACCCCGCACAAACGGCCTCTGGAACACTTAAATATGTAACTCCTCAAGATTCGACAAATGATATAATCTCACGGATCGGATCAGTTTTACTTATCGACAGAAGGGATGGCCGATGGCACGTCGGATACCGCCGCTCAAGGCAATGCCGGTCTTCGACGCGGCCGCGCGGCATCTCAGCTTCACCATGGCGGCGGAAGAATTGCATGTGACCCAGGCCGCCATCAGCCATCAGATCAAGGGGCTCGAGGAGTGGCTAGGCGTCGAGTTGTTCCACCGCTACAACCGGCGGCTCGCCCTGACCGAAGCGGGTCATGCCTATCATCCGGCGGTGCGCGAAGCGCTCGATCTGCTGGTCCGGGCCACGGAGCGCCTGGCCGCGCGGGAGGAAACCGGCGCCCTGACCGTCAGCGTGCTGCCGTCTTTCGCCGCGACCTGGCTGGTGCCGCGGCTCAAGCTGTTTCGCGCCGCGCATCCCGAAATCGACGTGCGGATCGATGCGGAGGACGCGCTTGTCGATTTCGTCAATGACGATGCCGACGTCGCAATCCGCTATGGCCATGGCGAATATCCCGGCCTGCGCGCCGACCGTTTCCTTACCGAAGACGTCTTCCCCGTTTGCAGCCCCCTTGTTCTGGAAGGCCCGATCCCGCTGCGCCGGCCGGAGGACCTGCGCCGCCACACGCTGCTGCACGACTACAAGCGCGACGATTGGACGCGCTGGCTGCTCGCCGCCGGTGTCGACGGCATCGATCCGTTGCGCGGCCCGTCGTTCAATTTCGCGAATTTGGTGCTCGACGCGGCGATCGCCGGCGACGGGGTCGCCCTGAGCCGCAGCGCGATCGCCGCGCAGGCGCTGGCCGAAGGGCGGCTCGTCAAACCGTTCGATGTCTCGCTGCCGACCGCGTATGCCTACTATGTGGTGGCGCCGGAGGCGTCCGCCAATCGACCCAAGGTCAGGGCCTTTCGCGATTGGCTGCTGGCGGAAGCAAAGCGATCCGTGGACGCCGCCAATCCGATCTGATACCTGCTATCTCTTTTCTCTTACGCAAATACGTCGTCGCGAACCGTTGCGGTGCGCTCGGAAATTGCTTTAGCGCAAGGCCGGCGTGAGCCGTTCGACCGCGGTCTCCAGCGTCGCCGGCCCGCGGGCAAAGCACAGCCGCAACCAGCCTTCGCCTTCGGGACCGAATGCGGTACCCGGCGCGAGGCCGACCCGCGCCTCGCCCACCAGGCGTTTGGCGAAGTCGAGACTGTTCGTCATGCCGTCCAGCGCGAAGAAGGCGTAAAACGCGGCGTCCGGCGCCCGATACCGCACCCGCGGCAGATCGGCCAGGCAGGCCACGATCGTCTCCCGCCCGCGCCGGCACAGCGCCACCATCGACGCGACCAGCGGTTCCCCGTCGCGAAGCGCCGTCAGCGCCGCATGCTGCAGAAATGTCGGCGTGCCGCTGGTGCTGTATTCGACCAGATTGGCGACCCAATCGCCGCAGGCCGGCGGGTGGGTCAGCCAGCCGATCCGCCAGCCGGTCATCGCCCAGGATTTGGAAAAACTGTTGATCACGATCACCGGATCGTCCGGCGCGGCGATCTCCAGGAAGGACGGCGCGACCGGCCGGTCATAGACGATCCGGCCATAGACCTCGTCGGCGAGGATCCAAAGCCCCTTCGCGCGGGCAAAATCGAGCACCGCCTGCTGCTGCTCCCGGCCCATCGTCCAGCCGGTCGGGTTGCCGGGCGAATTGATGAAGATCGCCCGGGTACGGTCATCGCACGCCGCGAACAATTGGTCGAGATCCAGCGTCCATCCCGCGTCGCCGAAGCGCAGGCCCACGGTGCGCGGATGTCCGCCCATGATCTCGACCGCCGCGCGCGCGTTCGGCCAAACCGGACCGACGATCGCCACGGCGTCCCCCGGATCGACCAGCATCTGCATCGCCGTCATGATCCCCGCCATGCCGGACGAGGTCACGCTGATGCGGTCCTCGGCCACGTCGGCCCCATAGAGCGCCGTCGAATAGCCCGCCAAGGCCGCGCGCAGTTCCGGGATGCCCCGCTTATGGGTGTAGAAGGTTTCGCCCGCGGCCAGCGCGGCGCCGGCCGCCGCGTTGATGAAGCCCGGGGTCGGCATGTCCGATTCGCCGTACCACAGCGGAATGACGTCCGGGTCGCCCATCGCCAGGCTCGACACCTGCCCGATCTGTTGCAGTTCGAGATCGCGGATGACGGAACGGATGCCCGCCGTCATGACGCCGTCCCGGCGGCGGCGGTCACCGGCCGCCTCACTTTTCCTGCAGCGCGGGCAGCGCCTCGAACAGCGCCAGCGCTTCCGGATTGGCGAGCGCTTCCCGGTTCTTGACGGGCCGGCCATGGATGATATCGCGCACCGCCAGCTCGGTGATCTTGCCCGATTTCGTCCGCGGAATGTCGGCGATTTCGATCACCTTGGCCGGGACATGGCGGGGCGAACAGTTCTGCCGGATGCGCTTGCGGATCTGCTCCACCAGCGCGTCATCCAGCGCCACGCCGGGACGCAGCCGCACGAACAGGACGATCCGCGTGTCTCGCTCCCACTCCTGGCCGATGCACAATGCCTCCTCCACCTCGGCGAAGGACTCCACCTGCCGGTAGATTTCCGCGGTGCCGATGCGAACCCCGCCGGGATTGAGCGTGGCATCCGACCGGCCATAGATGATCATGCCGCCGTGTTCGGTGATTTCGACGAAGTCGCCGTGGCACCAAACATTTGGAAATTTCTCGAAATACGCCGCCCGGTATCGCGCGCCGTCCGGATCCTCCCAAAAGCCGAGGGGCAGCGACGGAAACGGCCGGGTGCAAACCAGCTCGCCCTTTTCACCGATCAGGCTTTCGCCCGTCTCCGAATACACCTCGACCTGCATGCCCAGTACGGACGCCTGGATCTCGCCGCGGCGAACCGGCCCGGTCGGGTTGCCGCCGACGAAGCACCCGACGATGTCGGTTCCCCCGGCGATCGACGACAGGCAGACATCCTGCTTGATATGGTCGTAGACATAGTCGAAGCCTTCGGGCGCCAGCGGCGAGCCGGTCGAGGTAATCGTCCGCACCGTATTGAGGCGGTGGGACGCCATCGGATCCAGACCTTCGTTCACCAACGCATCGATATATTTGGCGGAGGTGCCGAACAGGGTCATCCCTACCGCGTCGGCGAAATCGAACAGAATGTTCGGCGAGGGCGCGAAGGGCGAGCCGTCATAGAGCAGGAGCGTCGCTTCCGACGCCAGCGCGCTGACCAGCCAATTCCACATCATCCAGCCGCAGGTGGTGAAATAAAACACCCTGTCCCCCGGCTTGATGTCGCATTGCAGGCGCTGCTCTTCCAGGTGCTTCAGCAACGTTCCGCCGGCCGAATGCAGGATGCATTTCGGCGCACCGGTCGTACCCGACGAATAGAGGATGTACATCGGATGACCGAACGGCAGCTGCGCGAATTCGATGTCTCCCGGCGCCGGACCGTCCAGAAAATCGGCCCAGGCGACCGCATTCCGCAAGCGGCCGAGGTCGGGGGCGCGGTCTTGCAGCGAAAACACCACCGTCGTCTCCACCGACGGCAAGGCGTCGAGGATTTCGGCGACTCGGTCCAGCGTATCGATCCAGCGGCCGTTGTAGTAATACCCGTCGCAGGCGAACAGGACTTTGGGGGCGACCTGCCCGAACCGGTCGAGGACGCCCTGAACGCCGAAATCGGGCGAACACGACGTCCAGACACACCCCAGCGTCGCGGTCCCCAGCATGGCCAGCACCGCTTCCGGCGCGTTGGGAACGAAGCCCGCACAGCGATCGCCGGGCGCCGCGCCCGCCGCCTTGAGCGCCCGCGCCAACCGTGCGGTCTGGTCATACGTCTCGCGCCATGACAGGCGTCGCTTGACCTTGTCCTCGGCCCAAAACACCATCGCCGCGGTATCGTCGCGGCGGCGCAGCAAATTCTCCGCGAAATTCAGCCGCGCATCCGGAAAAAAGCGCGCCGACGCCATCGCATCGCCATTGGCCAGGACGGTTTCGCCCCGATCCGCCGCCACGACGCCGGTGAAGTCCCAGACGGCGCGCCAGAAGGTCTCCATCCGGTCGATGGAAAACCGATGCAGGGCCGCGTAGTCGTCCAGAGAGGCGCCGCATGTCGATTCGAGATGCCGGCGGAACGCCGTCAGATTGGCGGATTCGATCCGTTCTGCCGACGGCTGCCAAAGCGTCATTCCGGCCGTTTCGCCCAATGGACTTCTCCAAATCGCCGACTCCGGGAAACCATTGCACATGGCCGAGGAAGCTGTCGAGACTTGCGGCAGCGGCTTGACGAAGTTGCATTAACTGCTGCGCTTTACAATTTCTTTAATGATCTTGATGTGATAATCCTCTAGCGAAATTTCGACCTAACGACACCACTGCACATTGAGAATCTTGTTGCCGGCAAATCAACGATTGACGGCTCTACTTGGCGCCTTGCCGGGCAACTTGCGCGGTGCGCTGTGGTTGTTGCTGAGCGCCGTCATATTCACAGCGACGAACTCGCTCATAAAGTATGTCGGCACCTCTATCGACAGCTTCCAAATTGCGTTCTTCCGCGGTTTCTTCGGCACGCTGTTCCTGCTGCCGATCGTCCTGATGTCGGCGGACGGCCTGTCCGTGTTGCGCACGGACCGGATGAATTTTCATCTCGCCCGCGGCATCACCAGCTCGCTTCATGTGATGACCATCTTCTATGCTTTGACGCATTTGCCGCTGGCCGACGTCACCGGCATCAGCTTCTCGAGACCGCTTTGGGTCATCCTGCTGGCAATGCTGTTCCTCGGCGAGAAAATTCGCTGGCGGCGTTGGTGCGCGACCCTGCTCGGCTTTGGCGGCGTGCTCATCATGGTGCAACCGGGCCCGTCGATGAGCCCGGGCGCGATTGCCGCGGTCCTCAACGCGCTATTCGTCGCGATGAGCATCGTCCTCATCAAACGGTTGACGGCGACCGAGAAATCCTTGTCGATCCTGTTCTACGGCACCTTGATTCCCATGTTCGTCTGCTTGCCGCCGGCGCTGGTGGTGTGGAAGACCCCATCGATTGAAGAGCTGGCCATGCTCGCCGCGATCGGCGCCGGGCTCAGCATCGGCCATGCCTGCCTGATTCGCGGCCTGAAAGTGGGCGAAGCAACCGCAATCATGCCGTTCGACTATACGCGGCTGATCTTCGCCGGCGCCGCCGGGTATTTTTTCTTTGCGGAGCAACCCAGCCTGGTCACCGTGCTCGGCGCCTTGCTGATTATCGCGTCGACGCTCTACATCACGCGCCAGGAGTCGCGGGAAAAGAGGCTGCCCGATCAGGTGGTGGCGCCGGGGTGATCCCCGGAGTGATCCGATGGGTCGTCCAGGAATGCCGCGGCACGCGCGTGATGGTGCGGCGCAATATGGGAAGCGACCGTTCGCCACGCGGTTAGCAGCACCGCCGCGTCGTCGGTGAATCCGAGCCCGGCGATGAAATCGGGCACCAAATCGACCGGCATGACGAAATACGCCAGGGCCGCCAGCAGGATCCCTTTCACCCTGAGCGGCGTTTGCGCGTCGAAGGCGCAGTAATACGCAGCGACCGCTTCCCGCGTAAACGGGATGCGCCCCATGGTGCGCCGGATTTTCGGCCAGAACCCGCGCCGAACCCGCTCGGCATTGCGGGATAGCTGGACGCCGGTCTCGGCGTCTGAACTACCCTGATCCGCAGTTTTCTGCATAGTTTTCCATATATGGGAAGTCGCACCGCCTTCTGCTATACCCGGCGGGACAGTTCTTTGGTCAAGAGGATTCCATGGAAATCAAGGGCATGCCCGCACTTGTCACGGGCGGCGGCTCCGGCCTCGGCGCCGCAACCGCGCGCGCCCTGGCCGCCGCCGGCGCGACCGTTGCCGTGCTCGACCGCAATATCGCGGCGGCCAACGCGGTCGCTACGGAAATCGGCGGCCACGCGATCGAATGCGATGTCGCCGACGCGGCCTCGGGGGAACGCGCGGTGGCCGCGGCGCGCGCGGCGCACGGGCCCGCCGGCCTCTGCGTCAACTGCGCGGGAATCGGGCCCGCGGCGCGCATTGCCGGTCGCGACGGTCCGATGCCGCTTGCGGATTTTGCACGGGTGATCGAGGTCAATCTGATCGGCACGTTCAATATCCTGCGCCTCGCCGCGGCCGACATGGCGGGGCGCACGCCCAACGCCGAGGGCGAGCGCGGGGTCATTATCAACACCGCGTCGATTGCCGCCTTCGAGGGTCAAATCGGCCAGGCGGCCTATGCCGCATCGAAAGGCGGCGTTGCCGCGTTGACCCTGCCGGCGGCGCGGGAAATTGCGCGCATCGGCGTCCGCGTCCTCTGCATCGCGCCGGGACTGTTCGCCACGCCGATGCTGATGGGGCTGCCCGAAAAGGCGCGCGACAGCCTGGCCGCGACCTTGCCCTTCCCGTCCCGGTTCGGCCGGCCCGAGGAGTTCGCCGACCTGGCGCTGCACATGATCGGCAATCCGGTGATGAACGGCACGGTGGTGCGGCTCGACAGCGCGCTCAGGATGCAGCCGCGGTAGAGCAAACCCCGAGCGAACCGAAACGGTGCGCGACGACGCATTTGCAAAAAGACACAGAGATTAGGTCGATACGATCAATGCGACGCGAGCAATAAATAGCCTAACGGCGGTTACTTCGCGCGGCGATCCCGCCAGGCGGCGACCCGGCGGCGGCCTTCCGCGCGGGCGGCTTCGGTCATTTCCTTTTCCAGGATGGCCCGGTTCTGCAGCGCGATGTTACGGCCCTGCCCCGTCAATCCGGCAGCCGACAGGGTCAGCCATTTCCAGGCTTCCGCCAGATCGCGCGCCACCCCGACGCCGGTGTAATAGAATGTACTGAGATTGTTTTGCGCCCGGCCGTGCCCCTGGTTCGCTGCCTTTCGATGCCAGCGTGCGGCCGATTTCGCATCCTTGGGCACGCCTTTCCCGAATTGATGGAGAACGCCCAGATTGTATTGCGCCGATGCGTTGCCGCCCTCGGCGGCCATCCGATACCACTCCGCCGCGCGCGACAGGCTCTTCGGAACGCCGAGCCCCTGCTCGTAGATGGTCCCCATCATGAATTGCGCCCGAATGGCGCCCGCCGCCGCAAGGTCCGCGAAAATCGGCCGCGACTCGTCATAGCGCTTCGCAAGGTGCGCCCGCATCCCATCGTCGAAGGTCGCCGGCCGCGTGTCGCCGCGCACGGATTGCACGCCATGCCCGGACAGCAGGACAATCAGAACCGCGAGGCCGAGCCCGCGCAGGCGTGTCCCGCCGCCGGTCACTGTGCGGCCGCCGTGTCGATGAACGCCGCCAAAGCGATGTCCCGTTCGCTCAGCCCGCCGCATTCGTGGGTCGATAGGGTGATTTCGACCCGGGAATAGACGTTGGACCACTCGGGATGATGGTCCATCCGCTCCGCCTGCAGGGCGACGCGCGTCATGAAGCCCCACGCCTCGTTGAAATCGGCGAATTTGAAACGTCGCGTCACGGCGTCCCGTCCCGCGACGTCGCGCCATTCCGGGATCGATGCCAGGGCGGCGTCGCGTGCGGCTCCGCTCAATTTTTCCACCATGTCCGTTCCTCTTAAAATCGCCGGCATTCGATCACATCTATATCGAAGCCACATTGTGGCCTGTCCGAACCCGCAACGCTATGGTTTGCCGAGCATGACCGAATCCCCCGCACCCAGCATCGCCGATTTCGAGACGCTCGCCGCGCGCGCCTACGCCTCGATTCCCGATGCGCTGCGGGCGCCGCTGGACGGGCTGGCGATCCGCATCGTGGAGGCGCCGGACCCGGCGACCTGCGAGGCGCTAGATCTGGTGAGCCCGCTCGACCTGCTGGGGCTTTACCACGGCCAGTCGCTCGACCGAAAGAGCGTTCACGATGTGGGGTCCGGCGTCGATATCGTTTTTCTGTACCGCGCGCCGATCCTCGAATATTGGCGATGGTCGGGCGAGCCGCTCGCCGACATCGTCCGCCATGTCCTGATCCACGAGATCGGCCACCATTTCGGCTTCTCCGACGCAGAAATGGACGCGATCGAATCGAGCTAGATCAACCTGCCTTTAATTGGACTCAATTAAAGGCAGAAAAGTTGATCGATTCTATAAAGTTAGAGCAGCGGACCCACCCGGGCCCGCAAATCGGCCAGCACCTCGTCGAACCAGGGATTCTTCCGGATCCACGCCGTGTTGCGCCAGCTCGGATGCGGCAGCGGCAGGAATTTCGGCGCATAGTCCCGCCATCGGCGCACGGTTTCGGTCAGGGTGCGCTGGCCGCGGCGGCCCAGATAGAACTTCTGGGCGTAGCCGCCGACCAGCAACGTCAATTCCACGCTCGCCAAATACGGCAGCAATCGCGCGTGCCATTCGGCCGCGCATTCCGGCCGCGGCGGCTTGTCGCCGCCCCGCGGATCGACTCCGGGATAGCAGAATCCCATCGGCACGATGGCGATACGCGACGGGTCATAAAAAGTTTCGCGATCCACCTGCAGCCAATCGCGCAGCCGGTCGCCGCTGGCGTCGTTCCACGGGATGCCCGTTTCATGCACCCGCGTGCCCGGCGCCTGGCCGATGATCAGCAGCCGCGCCGACCCGAGCGCCTGCACCACCGGCCGTGGACCGAGCGGCAGGTGATCGGCGCATATCCGGCACTCCCGTATCGATGTCAGTAGCGGGTCGAGACCGTCAGCCATCACGGACATATATGTGGGTTGTACGACAAAAACCATGCCGGGCGATTCGCCATTCCGGCAGCGCGCGCTACAATACCCCTTCGCATTGTTGTGCGCGACGTCATACAGGTCCCATTCGATGTACTGCGTCCTGTTTGTCTGCACGGGGAACATTTGCCGGTCGGCAACCGCCGAAGGCGTGTTCCGGCATATGGTGACCGAGGCCGACCTGGCCCATCGGATCGGCGTCGATTCGGTCGGCACGCACGATTTCCACCTTGGCGAACCGCCCGATCACCGCGCGCTGCAGGCGGGGCGCGCACGCGGCTACGAGTTCGGCGACCTGCGCGCGCGGCAGCTCGGCATGCAGGATTTCGTCGATTTTCACCTCATTCTGGCGATGCACCGCGACCACTACCAACAACTCCTGCGGCGCTGTCCGCCGGGCGCGGAAAAGAAGATCGCGATGTTCCTCGACGCCGCGCCCGAGTCGGGCCTGATGGACGTGCCCGACCCGTATCACGGCGCCTCCGACGCCTTCGAGCTCGCGCTCGACCTGATCGAATCGGGATCGCGCGGCTGGCTCAACGCCATCCGGGCCGACCTGCGCTGAGGGGCCAACCGAATTACTCGGATCAATCGGATCAATCGGACAAGGGATACTCCGCTTCGACCGCATGAACGGCGCCCGACGCGGCGAGATCGCTGGAATACAGCGCGAATTTTTCGACCGCGACCGGTGGCGCCCAGAATGCCCCATGCTCGATCACATAGCGCTCCAGCCGCGCTGCCGGGACAGCCCGCAACCGGGCCAGGGTAACGTGCGGCGAGAATTTGCGCTCCTCCGCCCCGACACCCGCGCGTACGACCGCGACCTCCACCTTGCGCTGCAGGTGGAGCAGTGCGTCGCTGCGGTTGGCGCCGACCCAGACCGCACGCGCGGCGCGGGCCTTGCCGAAAATACCAAGCCCCTCGAACTGCAGATCGAATTTGGGCGCGCGCACCGCCGCCAGTGCCGCATCGATATCCCGCGCTTGATCGAGACCGACCTCGCCGACGAAACGCAGCGTCAGATGCATGTTCTCGGGCGGCACCCAGCGGGCGCCCGGCAGCCCGGCGCACAGGCCGGCGAAGCGCCGGCGCAGCGCTTCCGGCAAGGCAATGGCGATGAACAGCCGAAGCATGGGCGCGGGTCCTGCGGCGACGCGGCGTCAGCCGCTACAAGAACAGCGTGAGGACGCCGGTGTAGCCGTAAAGCCGGTTGTTGTTGATCTCGCCATTCGCAAAAAAGCCGACCAGGGGAAATTCGCCCAGCTCTTCCGTGACGAGGGACAGTTCGGCGCTATCCGGGCCGAACTGGTTCGGGCCGCGGGCGCAACAGGAAAAATAGAGCCCGCCGCGAACGGGACTGCCGCCGGCGCGCTTCTTGAGGTCGCCCAGCATCCGCCGCATGTCCTTTACCGCGCTGTCGTGGTCGCGCCGGCAGAACATGACCTGATCGCCGGCCGAGATATATTCGCCGATCGCGACGGCGCCGGACTCCGGGTCCATCCCGACCAGATTCCGCACCATGTAGTCCCCCATATCGGATCCGGAGACCGGCAGCGCCGCGAAAATATAGCCGGCGACCCGGCGAAGGTCGCGCGCGAGAACCTCGCCGATATCCTCCTTGAAGACATCGAGCGCCGGGCGGTCGTCGAGTTCGAAAATGATGTTGTCCTGCGCCTTGGTCACCTGGTGCATGCCGCCGATCGGCGAACATCCCTGGGTCAGCCCCGACTGCACGGGCACCGCGTTGAGCGAGATCATCACGCCCGACAGCCCGCCTTCCTCCACCGTATCGGCGAATTGCGGGAAACTGTCCTGCGCGGCAGTCAGCCCGCCGACCAAAAAGCCATTGGTCGCGTTGCACAGGGATTCCACGAGGTCCGGCAGCCGTTGATTGCGCGGATCGCCGTGGACGACGCTAAGCGGCGTGACCGGCCCGTCGAGCCAATCGCCATGGCGCACCATCACGTCATCCGTATCTTCGGACACCCCGGAAAACACCCGGAAGGCGTCTTCGGGGATTGGCGCGACCATCGCCGCCAGCGCGGGTTCGTCGAAATATTCCTTGCCGCTCCCGCAAACGCCCAACCCCGCGGTCCCGACCCAGTGCGGCACGCCGGTCCGATCGCGGAGAAAGTCGCCGATCTCGCCAAGATGGGCGGCAAAGTGCGGCGTCACATACAGAAAGCCAAGCCGATGCTCCGCGGTGGCCGTCCCAAGTTGTGCCAGTACCGCCGCCGCCGCTTCACGCCAGTCGGGCGCGCTGGCATGGCCGGCGAGAAACGCCGCGTTCGTGGTCATCCCGCCTCTCCCAATGCGCGCCGTACATACGGCAGAATTCGCTCGACGATCACCGACACGCCTTTCGCATTCGGATGGATGCCATCCGCGAGGTTGAGCGCCGGCTTCGCCGCCACACCGTCCAGGAAGAACGGGTAGAAATCAACCTTATGCCGCTTCGCGAGTTCGGGAAAGACGGCGTTGAAGGCGGCGCCATAGTCGCGTCCGAGATTGGGCGGCGCCAGCATGCCCGCCAGCAACACACGCGCGCCATGCCGGCGGACTTTGACAATGACCCCTTCCAGATTGCGCAGGGTCTCGGCGGGGTCGAGACCGCGCAATCCGTCATTGCCGCCAAATTCGACGATGACCAGGTCGGGTTTTTGCGCCATCAGCCAATCGACGCGCCGGAGCGCGCCCGCGCTGGTGTCGCCCGAGACGCCCGCATTGACGACCCGCGCATCGACGCCGGCGGCGCGCAGCGCGGCCTGCAGGCGGGCCGGGAAGCTGTCCTGCTGGGTCAGCCCGTAGCCGGCGGTCAGGCTATCGCCCAGCGCGAGGATGACCCGTTGACCGGCATGCGCCGTGCCGGACAGCCAAATTCCCGCCGCGAATGCGACCGTCAGCAAAAGGGCGTTGAAACCCGGGCGCCAGGGGCCATATGCACGGAATGCGCTTGCATCCCCTGCCTTCCCGGCATCCGGTCGGCCCCTGCGGGCGCCCGCTCGGGGCGTAACCTTCGGGCAAGTTTTCCGGTATACGGTGTGAATCATGACTGAAAAATTACTGTCCGAACCGATTGTCCGCCTATCCGGCGTGGAGCTTACACTTGGGACCGAAGCCCGTCAGGTCAATATCCTGCGCGGCATCGACCTGGACGTCGGCGCCGGCGAACGGGTCGGCATCGTCGGCCCATCGGGGTCCGGCAAGACATCGATGATCATGGTCATTGCCGGACTGGAGCGCGCGACCGCCGGAACCGTCGAGGTGGCGTCGCAGGAACTGGGCACGCTCGACGAGGATGCGCTCGCGCTGTTCCGCCGCGACACCATGGGGATCGTCTTTCAGGCATTCCATCTCATCCCCACCATGACCGCCCTGGAGAATGTGGCGGTGCCGCTTGAATTCGCCGGCCGCGCCGATGCTTTCGAGCGCGCGGCGGTGGAACTCGAAGCGGTCGGGCTGGCGGACCGGCTGGAGCACTATCCCGGACAGCTTTCCGGCGGCGAACAACAGCGCGTCGCCCTCGCCCGCGCGGTCGCGACCGAGCCCCGGCTGTTGCTCGCCGACGAGCCGACCGGCAATCTCGATGGCGAAACCGGCGCGCAGATCATCGAGCTGCTGTTCGATCTCGCCGACCGGCGGGGCGCCACGCTCATGCTGATTACCCATGACCCGATCCTGGCCGGCCGCTGCGCCCGGCAAATCCGGCTGGTCGACGGATGCATCGTCGATGCCGGCCGACCGGCCGCCCTAGCCGGCCTGGCGTCGTAGTGTCCGATCTTGCGCTCGCCTGGCGTATCGCCCGGCGCGATCTGCGCGGCGGGCTGCGCGGCTTCCGACTTTTCCTCGCCTGTCTCGCCATCGGGGTCGCGGCAATCGCCGGTGTCGGGTCGCTGTCGCAAAGCATCCTTGCCGGCATTCGCGCGGATGCGCGGGTGTTGCTCGGCGGCGATGTCGACCTGCGCCTGACCCATCGGACCACCACCGCGGAGCAGCGCGCCTGGCTGAAGGAAGCGACGGCACGGACATCCGAAATCGCCGAAATGCGCGCCATGGCCGTCGTGCCGGGCGGCGACGCGCGCAGCCTGGTCGAATTGAAGGCGGTCGACGAGACCTATCCGCTTTATGGCGGATTCAGGCTGGCCGGCGACGCCGAACGGGCGGTTGCCCTGGGCCGCCGGGGCGATGCCTGGGGCGCGGCCGCGGACCGCCGGCTGCTCGACAAACTCGGCCTCGAATTGGGCGCCCGCTTGCGGATCGGCGATATCGCCGTCGAGCTGACGGCGGTAATCGAACGGGAAGCGGATCGCGGCACCCGCGCCTTCAACATGGGGCCGCGCGTGATGATTTCGAAACCGGCGCTCGCCGCGACCGGCCTGGTCCAGCCGGGCAGCCTGATCCGCCATCACACCCGAATCGCCCTGCCAGAAGGCGTCACGCCCAAGGCGTGGATTGAACGCCTCGAAGCGCGGTTTCCGGAAGCGGGCTGGCGCATTCGGTCGATCGAACGCGCCGCGCCGAATATCCAGCGGTTCGTCGACCGGGTGACGCTTTTCCTCAGCCTGGTCGGCCTGACCGCGCTGCTGGTCGGCGGCGTCGGCATCGGCAACGCGGTGCGCAGTTTCCTGGATTCGCGCATGACATCGATCGCCACGCTGAAATGCCTCGGCGCCGGCGGACCGATGGTCTTCCGCATTTACCTGCTGCAAATCCTGGCGCTCGCCGTCCTGGGCGTCGCGATCGGCGTCGCCGCGGGTGGCGCGATTACGCTCGCCGTCATCCCCCTCTTGTCGGAAAACCTGCCGGTCGCCGCCCGGGCGGGGCTGGACCCGGCGCCGCTGATCAAGGCCGCCCTCTTCGGTCTGCTGACCGCGACCGCGTTTTCCCTGTGGCCGCTCGGCCAGGCGCGCGACGTCGCCCCCGGCGGCTTGTTCCGAGCGGCGGTCGCGCCGCCGCGGCAATCGCCGCGCGGGATCTATATCCTGTGGATCGGGCTCACCGCGGCGGTGCTCGCAACGCTTATCGTGGTCACCGCCCATCGGCCGGTCTATGCCGCATGGTTCGTCGCGGGATCGATTGTCACATTGCTGCTGTTCGTCGCCGCCGCGCGCCTCATCGCCGGGCTGTTCCGGCGCGCCCCCCGGTCCCGGCGGCCGCTGTTGCGGCTGGCCATGGCCAATATCGCCCGGCCGGGTGCGCCGACGGCCAGCGTCGTCCTCGCCCTCGGTATGGGGTTGACCGTGCTGGTCGCGGTCGCGGTCATCGAGGCCAATCTGGAGCGTCAGATAAATCGTACAATTCCGGAAGAAGCGCCGGGCTTCTATTTCATCGATATTCAGCCCGATCAATTGGCGGCGTTCCAGGATGTCGTCGCCGGATTTCCCGGTATCAGCCAGAGCTCCAGCGTGCCGATGCTGCGCGGCCGGATCGTCCGGCTGAACGATACACCGGTGGCGCAAATCAAGCCGCCGCCGGAATTCGCCTGGATTCTGCGCGGCGACCGCGGCCTGACCTGGGCGCGAACGCCGCCGACGCAAGGCAGCAAGGTGGTGGCGGGAACCTGGTGGCCGGCGGATTACAGCGGCCCGCCCCTGGTGTCGTTCGACGCCCGCGCCGCGGCTGCGTTCGGCCTCGAGATCGGCGATACCCTCACGATCAACCTGCTGGGCCGCGAAGTGACCGCGCGCATCGCCACCTTGCGCCAAATCGACTGGACGACGCTGTCGATGAACTTCGTCCTGATCTTTTCGCCGGGATTGCTGGAAGGCGCGCCGCAGACCTATATCGCCACGGCAAAGACCGCCCCCGCCGTGGAGACGGCGCTGGAGAAGGCGGTCACCGACAAATTCCCCAACGTCTCGGCGATCCGGGTCAAGGAAATCCTCGAAGGCGTGAACGAAATCCTCGGCCGGCTCGGCATGGCGGTGCGTGCCATCGCGGCAGTCGCGGTGCTCGCCGGCGCGCTGGTTCTGTCCGGGGCGATCGCCGCCTCGCATCGCCGCCGGGTGTACGATTCGGTCGTCCTCAAGGTGCTCGGCGCGCGGCGGCGCAGCCTGCTGGCGAGCTACCTGATCGAGTTTGGATTGCTCGGCGCGGCCACCGCGGCCCTGGCGGCGGTCATCGGCAGTCTTGCGGGATGGGCCGTCGTCACGCAGGTGATGCGCGCGAAATGGCAATTCACGCCCGAGCCGGTCGCGATCACCATGCTGATCTGCCTGGCGATTACGCTCGCCATGGGATTTCTCGGCACCTGGCGCGCCTTAGGTCAAAAACCCGCCCCGCTGCTGCGCAACGACTGAGGCGGGCGCATCACATTTTCGTTTGACTGTTTCCGCGGCCGCTTATTTCGGGCCAGTATACGGCCCTGCGCGGATCCCGCGCACAATGGCGGAGGAACCCGATGCTTGCCAAATCGAACCCCACATCGACGCACCGTCTCGCGGCGGCCCTGATCGCCGCACTTCTGCTGTCCCTGCCGGCGCGGCCCGCCGCTGCGGAACCGGCCAAATACGTCATCGACCCGGCCCACTTCACGGTCGCGCTCAAGGTACGGCATATCGGCTACTACGACTTGATCGGCCTCTTCACCGACGCGTCCGGCAGTTTCACCTTCGACGAAAAGAACCCTGCCGTGCGGGACATCGCGGTCACGGTCAAGACCGGCAGCTTCTTTTCCGGACACCGGAAGCGCGACGATCACATCCGCAGCCCGGATTTCCTGAACGCGCAGGAATTCCCCGAGATGACTTTCGTCGGCAAATCCGCCGAACCCACCGGCCCGCGCAGCGGAAAAATTCAGGGGATGCTGACGTTGCGCGGCGTCACCAAACCGTTGACGCTGAACGTTACCTGGATCAAGAGCGGCGAATACCCGATTGGCGGCGGGGTGTTCGGCGGCAAACCCTATGTCATCGGAATCAACGCCACCGGCCGCCTGAAACGCAGCGATTTCGGCATGACATACGCGGTCGATAACGGTCTCGTCGGCGATCAGGTGGATTTGATCCTGGGGTTCGAGGCGCGCCGCCAGGACCCGTAAAGGGCCGGTAGGCGGGTATGGTTAATTTTTCGAAACAATTCGCCACGGCTTTACGAAGTGGAAACCATTGAAGGCGTATTGATTGTCGCAGGAAAATCCCCAATATAGACAGTCAATCAGTTAACCTAACGGCTATGGAGGAGCAGCATGGCTCTCGATCCACGATATGCCACCCAGGGACACACTGTAGACCGCGCCGGCGCGGATATCGACGCCGGGCTGCGCTCCTATATGCTGCGGGTCTACAACTACATGGCGCTGGGTGTCGCGTTTACCGGCGTTGTCGTCCTGTTCATGGCGAATTCGCCGCAACTTATGTACACACTGGCCGTCGGCCCCATCAAGTGGGTGCTGTTCGCCGCCGTTCTCGGCATGGGCTTTTTCTCCACCAAGATCCTGAACATGCAAAGCACGGTCGCGGCGCAAGTCTACTTCTGGATCTATTGCGCGCTCTGGGGCGTGATGATCTCGCCGATGGTCTACTCCTTCATCCAGACCCAACAAGGGGTCATGGACGTCGGCCGGGCGTTTTTCATCACCGCCGGCATGTTCGCCGGCATGAGCCTGTTCGGCTACACCACCAAGCGCGACCTGTCGGGTTTCGGCAAGTTCCTGGTGATGGCCGCGATCGGTCTGATCATCGCAATGCTCGTAAACTACTTCTTCGTTCAGAGCACCATGATGAGCCTCGGCGTTTCCAGCCTCGTGGTTCTGGTCTTTGCCGGCATCACCGCCTGGGAAACCCAGATGATCAAGAACATGTACTTCCAGGCGCCTGTCGAAATGGTCACCAAGCTGGCGATCTTCGGCGCGCTCGGCCTCTATGGCAGCTTCGTCGTCATGTTCATCCACATCCTGAACATCATCGGCCTTTCTCGCGACTAACTCCGCCGATGCGTTTGGTCGAACCGCCC
>JBFFGE010000075.1:0-20394 GCA_041557595.1 Alphaproteobacteria bacterium | reverse complement strand
ATGTCAGCCTGGAGGAGTACGGCGACGAGGGGCCGTACGGCGACCATACCGGTTATTACAATTCGGTCGAAAAATTCCCGGTCTTCACGGTCAGCGCGATCACCATGCGGCGCGATCCGATTTACCTGTCGACCTTCACCGGCCGCCCGCCGGACGAGCCGAGCGTGCTCGGCGAAGCGCTGAACGAAGTCTTCATCCCGCTGCTGCAGCAGCAATTCCCCGAAATTGTCGATTTCTGGCTACCGCCCGAGGGCTGCTCCTACCGCATCGCCGTGGTGTCGATCGACAAGGCCTATCCTGGCCACGCGAAACGCGTGATGATGGGAGTGTGGTCCTATCTGCGGCAATTCACCTATACGAAATGGGTGATCGTGGTGGACAAGGACATCGACGCCCGCAACTGGAAGGAAGTGATGTGGGCGGTCGCCACCAAGATGGACCCGGCGCGCGACATCACCCTGGTCGAGGGTACGCCGATCGACTATCTCGATTTCGCCAGCCCGGTCGCCGGCCTCGGCTCCAAGATCGGCCTCGACGCCACCGACAAGCTGCCGGCCGAGGCCGCGCGCGAGTGGGGCCGGGAAATCCGCATGAGCGAGACCGTGATCGAGAAGGTGGACGCGATGTGGCGCGACCTCGGGCTGCCAGGCAGCGGCAAACGGATTTGGAAGTGACTCAACCGTTTGACGGCTTCGGAATTTCCCAGTAATCTCCGCGCCATGAGCACGAACACTGGATACCGGCTGATCGGCCTGCGACTTACGGGCCCGGCGCTATAAGCGTCGGGGAGAGTCCCGTTCGTCCTGGTTTTCAAGCTGGTTACAAGAGTTCCGTGTCATGTCCTACCCCATAGAAAATCCATCCGAGTCCGAGACTGTATCGGACCCTGCCCGCTATTGCCGGCGCGGGTCTTGCGTGTCTTTTTGCGATGCGACGCGCCTATCGCTGCGACTAATCGGCGGTCATCGGGCCTGACGCGGCCGCCCGATGGCCGTGACCGCGCCGCGGTTCGCCAATCGAAGACTTAACGCAGCAGTTTCAAGACAGGAGTTCAAATCATGGCCGTGATGCCAATCGAGAAATACCGCCCGTTCCCGCAGATCGATCTGCCGGACCGGCAATGGCCGGGCAACACCATCACCGAATGCCCGACCTGGTGCAGCGTCGACTTGCGCGACGGCAACCAGGCGCTGATCGAACCGATGGGGCCGGAGCGCAAGCTGCGCATGTTCAAGGCGCTCTGCAAAATGGGCTTCAAGGAAATCGAAGTGGGTTTCCCGAGCGCTTCCGAGACCGATTTTGCCTTCGTCCGCCAGATCATCGACGACGGGCTGATCCCCGACGACGTCACCATCCAGGTGCTGACGCAGGCGCGCGAGGAGCTGATCCGCCGCACCTTCGAGTCGATCGCGGGCTCGAAGCGGGCGATCGTGCATCTCTACAATTCGACCTCGACGACGCAGCGCCGCGTGGTGTTCCGCGAGGACCGCGCGGGCGTCAAGAAGATCGCGACCGACGGCGCCGAAATCATCAAGCAACTGATTCCGACCGTGCCGGAGACGGAGATCGTCCACGAGTATTCGCCCGAGAGCTACACCCAGACCGAGCTCGACTACGCGCTCGAGGTGTGCGAGGCGGTGATGGATGTGTGGGAGGCGTCGCCCGCCAACAAGACGATCATCAACCTGCCGGCCACGGTCGAGGTGGCGACGCCGAACATCTATGCGGACTCGATCGAATGGATGCACCGCAACTTCTCGCAGCGCGACCGGCTGATCCTGTCGCTGCATCCCCATAACGACCGGGGCACCGGCGTGGCCGCAGCGGAGTTGGGCGTGATGGCGGGCGCCGAGCGTATCGAAGGGACCCTGTTCGGCAATGGCGAACGCACCGGAAATGTGGACGTAATCACGCTGGCGATGAACATGGTCAGCCAGGGCATCGATTCGAAGCTCGACATGCGCAACATGCGCGATTTGCGCGCCACGGCCGAATACTGCAACCAGTTGCCGGTGCATCCGCGCCATCCCTATGCCGGCGAACTCGTGTTCACCGCCTTCTCGGGCAGCCATCAGGACGCCATCAAGAAGGGGCTGTCGGCGATGCAGGAGTCGAACAGCCAGATTTGGGAAGTGCCGTATCTGCCGATCGATCCGAACGACGTCGGCGCCCAATATGAAGAGGTCATCCGCATCAACAGCCAGTCCGGCAAGGGCGGCGTCGCCTATATCATGGAAGCGGAATATGACGTGCAGTTGCCGCGCAATTTGCAGATCGAGTTTTCCGGCGTCGTCCAGGGAATCTCCGACGACACCGGCAAGGAGCAGAAGCCGCAGGATATCTGGGACGCCTTCGAAACCGAGTACCTCAACGCGACCGAGCCCTATGCGATCCTCGATCACCGCACCGTGCCGGACGCACACGCCACGGAAGTGCGGCGCATCACCGCGACGGTGCGCAAGAACGGCGACGAGGTCACGCTCGAAGGCAAGGGTACCGGTCCGATAGACGCCTATGTCGATGCGCTGAAGCGCGACAGCGGCCAAGACATCAAGATCTACAGCTACAGCGAGCACTCGGTGGGCGTAGGCGCGGACGCCACCGCCGTCGCCTTCGTCGAAGCGGAGGTGGACGGCCGAAAACTATACGGCGTCGGCCGCAATCCCAACATCGTCACCGCCTCGCTGCAGGCGGTGAGTTGCGCCGTCAACCGGGCGAGCCGCGCGACCTGATTGAAGATCCGGATGGGGGCCAAGGCTTCCATCCGGGTTGTTCTCGCCCGCGCGTATTCCCGCGCGCCACAATATCTCCCAATCATTGCCATGCTTTGCTCCGATATTGGAGGTCTTCTAAGCGGCATGGGGTTCGGGAGGCTAAAATTGGCAGGGAAAACCGCGCGCTGGAAACGTCTTGGGACGTTTGCCGCGGTGGGCGTTATCGCGGCCGCCGCGCTTGGATTTACGCTGTTCCGGGGCTATCTCGCCTATCTCGAACCGCCCCGTACCGTCATTCAGTCGAAAGGGCCGAACGCGGTTTGGGCCGCGCATCACTGGGTCGGCAAACCGCAGGTCGACCGCGCCTATGCCGAACTCGTCACGCGCCTCCGGCGCCATCACATCACTGACGTCTTCTTTCACGTCGGCCCGCTCGAGCCCGACGGCACCTTGCCGCCCGAGCGCTTTCCCGCGGCGGCCGAACTCCTGCGCGAAATCCGTGCCCGCAGCGCCGTCATACGCCTGCAAGCCTGGGTCGGCCAGCGCGAGAAGGGCGGCGGCGGTCCGCTCGATCTTTCCAACGAAAAGGTCCGCAAGAACATCGTCGGGGTGGCGGTAAGCCTGCTGCATCTGGGTTTCGACGGCATCCACTACAATATCGAGCCGGTTGCGAGCGGCGACCCCGATTTCCTCGCCCTGCTCGATGCGACCCGCGCGGTGACCCGCGACCGCGGCCGCGTTCTGTCGGTTGCCGGGAACGGTGTGGAACCGATCCCGGGACTTGCCTGGCTGGTCGGATTGACCGGCAAGGGGATCGGCCTATGGACCGCGTCCTATTTCAGTGCGGTCGCCGAACACGCCGATCAGATCGCGGTGATGAACTACGAGACCTGGCTTCCGACTGACTGGCTTTACGGCAACCTCGTCGCCTGGCAGACCCGTACGCTGCGGCCGCTTGCCGTCGGACGTGCGATGCTGTTTATGGGGGTGCCCTCCTTTGAGGATCGCCGGTTGAGCTTCAATCCCAAGGCGGAAAACCTGCGAAGCGGCTTGCGCGGCATTCGCCTGGGACTGTCCGAGGGCGCCAACGTGGATTTGACCAATTTCGGCGTTGCAATTTACGCCAATTGGACGACCGACTCCGCCGAATGGCTCACCTATCGCGAAGAATGGCTGGGCGGCGGCCAAACGTCGCGCCGCTGAAGCCGGTTTAGGCTTCCACCATCGCCTATGGGCCTCCGTCATGCGAGGGATTATGATCGCCGCCAAGGATCCCGCAATTTGGAGATGGACCCATGCAAGTGACGCTTCCCTTGATCACGGCTCTCTATGCAGGACTGAATGGTTTGCTGGCGCTGTTCCTGGCGATCCGGGTATCGATGGCCCGGGCGAAGAAAAAGATCGATTTAGGCGATGGCGGCGACCAGCAACTGCTCCAGACAATCCGGGTTCACGGCAACAATGCAGAGTATTTGGCGCTAATCCTCGTATTGCTGGCGCTCATCGAAGCGCTCGGCGCACCGGTCATGGCGCTGCATGTGCTCGGCATCGCCCTGACGCTGGGGCGCGTGCTGCATGCCCAAGGCCTGGCCAGCAAAACCGGCCCGTCCTTCGGGCACATCGTGGGACAAACGGCGACATGGCTCGTCCTGGCCTGTACCAGCCTTTACGCCCTGTATCTGTTCAGCGTGGGCGGCCGCGCCGTGGCGGGCTGAGTGGCGCCGTTGTCGAGGGGGGCCGGCTGACCCCGTGGCGTCGGATCCCAACCAACTGCTGCTGGAGTACCTCTGGGTTCTCCCTGTCGCCATCGGCGTGATCTTTTTGGGCGGCCGGACCATCGTGCGCCGGCTGCGCGCCCGCGAGGAGGCAATTCAGCAGCGCCGCGCCGAAGAAGACGACTCGCCGGCGGTCGGGCCGGAAGGATTTACGCGGGCGCGGCGGCAATTCTTTCTGACGCTGGCCCTGCTTGTGGTAATAATCATCGTATCGATCCTCACCAATCTGTGACCAAACGGCGGCATGCGGCGATGCCGGGACGGCCAGACAATACGGGAGCCATTGCGCAATGCCGACATCCAGTTCAACGGCGTTTTCAACCCACGCCAGCGCGCTCGATCTGCTTACCGATCTGATCGGCCGGGCGCGTAAAGCCGGCGCGGATGCCGCCGACGCGCTCGCCGCGGAAGGCGTGTCGCTGTCGCACGCACAGCGGTTGGGCGAGATCGAGAAACTCGAACGGTCCGAGGGCACGGATATCGGACTCCGCGTCTTTATCGGCAAACAGCAGGCGGTGGTTTCTTCGTCCGACTCGTCGAGCGAAGCGCTCGATGCGCTGGTCGAGCGGGCGGTCGCCATGGCCCGCACCGTGCCGGAGGACGCCTATTGCGGGCTGGCGGACCCGGACCAGCTGTTCAAGGGTACGCCGCCCGACCTGGAGATCCTGGACGACGCGGAGCCTGCGCCTGAAACCCTGATCGAGCGCGCCCGGATCGCCGAGGACGCGGCCCGAGCCGTCGCCGGCGTCACCAACTCGGAAGGCGCCGAGGCGAGCTGGGGCCGATCCAGCGTCGCCCTTGCCGCCTCCAATGGGTTCAGCGGCAGCTATGCGGTGTCGCGGCAAAGCGTCAGCGCCGCCGTCCTCGCCGGCGAAGGCACCGCCATGGAGCGGGACTACGACTACTCGACCGCGGTCTTCACGACGGATCTGACCGATCCCGCGACGATCGGGCAAAACGCCGGCGAACGTGCGGTGCGGCGGCTGAACTCGCGCAAGGTGGGCACGAAGAAAGTACCGGTCGTCTACGATCCGCGCGTCTCGAACGGCTTGTTGCGCCATCTTGCCGGCGCGATCAACGGCGTTGCCATTGCACGCGGCACCAGCTTCCTGAAGGACAGCATGGACGACAAGATTTTGTCCGACGGCGTCTCCGTGATCGACGATCCCCACCGGAAGCGCGGGCTCGCCTCGAAACCCTTCGATGCGGAAGGCATTGCCAACGACCCGATAACGCTGGTCGACAACGGCACCTTGAAAAGCTGGATTCTCGACCTGGGCACGGGACGCCAGCTCGGCCTGCCGACGACCGGACGGGCGTCACGGGGCACGTCGGGCCCGCCATCACCGTCGACGACCAACCTCTACATGGCTAAAGGCTCGGTATCGCGCGACGCCTTGATCGCCGACATCGACGACGGCTTTTACATCACCGAGCTGATGGGTTTCGGCATCAATGGCGTCACCGGCGACTACAGCCGCGGCGCCGCCGGATTCTGGATCGAGAAGGGCGAAATAGTCTTTCCCGTCAGCGAAATGACGGTCGCCGGGAACCTCAAGGACATGTTTCTGAACCTGGTGCCCGCGGACGATCTGGAATTCCGCTATGGCGTCAACGCGCCCACCGTGCGCATCGACGGAATGACCATCGCCGGAAACTGATCCATCGCTTCGGACGGAAAATATGGGCGCATGTCTGCAGACCTGATCGACGGCTATCGCATGCTGGCGCGGTACAACCGGCTCGCAAACGAACGGCTTTACGATGCCTGCGAGGCGTTGCCGGACGCCGAACGCACGAAAATCCGGAAAGCATTCTTCAAGAGTATCCACGGCACCCTGAACCACATTCTGGTCGGCGACCGTATTTGGATGACCCGGTTCACCGGCGGCGAAATACCGTCGACGTCTCTGGACGCCATCCTGTTTGAAGATTTCGATGGGTTGCGGCAGGCGCGCCGCGCGGAAGACCGGAAGATCGAGACCTTCGCCGGCAGCCTATCGCCGGAATTTCTCGACGGGTCGATCCGCTACGAAAATAACGAAGGCCGGAAGTTCGACGATGCTGCGCCGATGCTGCTGACCCATTTCTTCAATCATCAGACCCATCACCGCGGTCAAATTCACGACATGCTGACGCAAACCACCGTGCCGCCGCCGGTTCTGGACCTGCATCGCGTCCTCAAGCCCGATCCCGATTGACCGGATGCCGCAGGATCAGCTCTGAATTTGCCAGACGCCGTCACCGCGGCGGCAGACCGTGCCATTGGCCCGATGCTCCAGCCCGCCAAGCGTGACCGTTTGGCGGTATTCCCGGCAATACCGCCCGACCGCATCCAAATAAGTCCGCGACGGCGTCATCGTGCCCCAATGGCCGTTATCCGGATTTCGCCAGATCTTGGTCTGTCCGGAGGGCAGGGATTCGAATGCCACGAGCGACGCCCGCTTGGCCCGCTCTTGATCGCTTTGCGACAGATGGGCGGCATAGTTGCCTTGCAAAATCCGGCCTTCGATCGTCCCGCCATTCGCCGTATCGGTGTCATTCTCGGGAATTCGACCGAGCAGGCCGCCGGCCGCCGCATACCCGAGCCCCTTCGCCGGCGTCAGCAGCACCGATTCAGGCACGGACGCGGCACGATCGCCCTCCGGCAAGGTCTCGCAACCTGCCAGTAAAATCATCGCAATAGCGGTCTGCAGGAGGCGGTTCGGCACGGGTTTTCCCATTGAAGTAGCGGCCTTATTTCCGGATCACCGCATCATAGTCATCGGACGCCCGGACGCAAGCCGAAGCCGCCCGCAGCGGCGGCCTGTCGGTGCCGACCGCCCCTCAACCGAGCCGCGCCAGGCAGGCCGATGCGGCGGCATCCAGGATCGCCTCGGCATCGATACCGTGTAACCGATAGGCATCGGGAATATCGCTCGATTGGCCGAATCGTTCCACGCCCAGGGCGGAAAGCGTGCAATCGGAGACCGCGCCGAGCCAGGACAGGGTCGCGGGATGACCGTCGAGCACCGTAACCAGCGCCGCGCCCGGTGCGAGCGGCGCCAGGAGCGTCTCCACATGGGCGCGGACATCCCGCGCGCCCGCCGCGCGCTGCCGTCCCGCCGCCATCCAGTCGGCATGCAACCGATCCGGTGCGGTCACCGCCAGCAATCCGGCGCCCGGGACATCCTCGACAAGTTGCTCGAATGCCGCGAGCGCCTCCGGCGCCACCGCCCCGGTATAGGCGATCGCCATATCCGCGCCCGGCGCCGGCGGCCGCAGCCAGTACGCGCCGTCGCAGATATCGCGGCGTTCCCCGTCGCCAAGCGAGCGTTTCGGCTGGACCATCGGGCGGGTCGAGAGACGAAGATAGACCGAGCCGCCATCCTCCGCCTGCATATGCCGGAAACTCCAGGCCATGATCGCCGCCAGCTCGTCGACGAAGGCGGGCTCGAAATAGGCGAGCTTGTCGATCCCCATGCCGACCAGCGGCGTGTTGATCGACTGATGTGCGCCGCCCTCGGCCGCCAGCGTCACGCCCGATGGCGTGGCTACGGCCATGAACCGCGCATCCTGGTAACACGCGTAAAGCAACGAATCGAGGCCGCGGTTGATGAACGGATCGTACAGCGTACCGACCGGCAGCAGGCGCGCGCCATAGAGGGAATGCGACAGGCCGAGCGCCGCCAGCAACAGGAAGAGGTTGTTTTCCGCGATGCCAAGTTCGATGTGTTGGCCGTCGCGCGACCGCACCCATTTCTGGGCCGAGGCGACCTTTTCCTCGCGAAAAACATCGGGCCGTTCGCGACGGCTGAACAGGCCGCGTTGGTTGACCCAGCCGCCGAGATTGGTCGAGACCGTGACGTCCGGCGACGTCGTCACGATGCGGTCGGCGAGATCGCCCGACTCCTTTGCGATATCGTTGAGAATCTGGCCAAAGGCCTGTTGCGTCGACAATTTCTCCCCGGCCGGGATCGGAAACGTTTCGGGCACCGCAATCGGCGGCGCGCTGTGGCGGCGCGACGTGTCTTCGGCAAACGGCACCGCGTCGAGAAACGCCCGCAGCGTTTCCGGCTCGCTGTCCAGACCCGCATAGGGATCCCACTCCGCGCCTTCGGGAATGCGCATGACGTCGCGAAAGGCCGCCATTTGCTCCACATTCATGAGCCCGGCGTGGTTATCCTTGTGCCCGGCAAGCGGCAGGCCGTGTCCCTTGATCGTATAGGCGACGAAGCATTGCGGCCGGTCGTCGTCCTTCGCCGCGTGAAACGCCTCGAGCACGCTTTCCATATCGTGCCCCGCAAGATTGGTCAGCAGCCGGTGCAGCGAAGGGTCGTCATGGCTGTCGAGCAGTTCCTTCAATCCGGCAGTACCCCGCATTTCGGTCTTGAGGTGGTCGCGAAAGGCCGCGCCGCCCTTGAAAGTCAGCGCCGCGTACAGATCGTTGGGACAATCGTCGATCCATTTCAGCAGCGCCTCGCCGGCGGGTCCGCCGCGCGCCGCCTCGAGCTTTTTGCCGAATTTCAGGGTGACTACGTTCCAGCCGACCGTATCGAAAAACGATTGGATCTTTTGAAACAACCGGTCGTTCACCACGCCGTCGAGGCTCTGCCGGTTATAGTCGATGACCCACCAAAGATTGTGGACGTCGTGCTTCCAGCCTTCCAGGAGCGCCTCGAAAATATTGCCCTCGTCGAGTTCCGCGTCCCCCATCAGCGCAACCAACCGGCCCGGCGCGACACCGTCGCCCATCAGGTTATGCAATCGCGCATAATCCTGCACCAGCGAGGCGAACAGCGTTACCCCGACACCGAGCCCGACCGATCCGGTGGAAAAATCAACGTCATCGGTATCCTTGGTTCGCGACGGATAGGATTGCGCCCCGCCAAGGCCGCGGAACAATTCCAGACTCTCGCGAGATTGCCGGCCCAGCAGATACATTAAGGCGTGGTACACCGGGCTGGCATGGGGCTTGACCGCAATTCGGTCGGACGGGCCCAGAACATCCATGTACAGCGCCGTCAATAGCGTAACCGCGGACGCGCAGGAAGACTGGTGGCCGCCGACCTTGAGACCGTCGCGGGAGGGGCGCAGGTGATTGGCGTTATGGATCATCCAGGAGGACAGCCACAAAACCTTCTTCTGGATATCCGCCAGGGTTTCGAGACGCGCGCGGGGAATTCCCCCGCCCGTGTCCGGCGTGACCAGACGCAACGACGTGCCCATAGCAATGCCCCACTTTCCGCGCCTGCAACGGCGCATCCGGCAGCATAGCACGGCTTTGGTAAATTGTTCTTGCGAAAATTGCCGATATTCTGCCAAATTACGCAATATTCTATCTATATTTCGAATGTTTCAGGTCGATTAATGCTCAAAAATGCACTGGATGAGATAGACTGCCGCATCCTGGCGGCGCTGCAGGAGAACGCCCGCATCTCGAATGTGGACCTGGCCTCGCAGGTCGGCATTTCGCCGTCGCCGTGCTGGCGGCGGGTGCGGGATCTCGAACAGGAAGGCGTCATCTCGCGTTACGTGACACTGGTCGATCCGGGTTCCGTCGGACTGCCGGTCAGCGTCTTCATACAGGTTTCCCTGGAACGCCAGGTGGAGACCGCGCTGGAAGCGTTCGAGAACGCCGTCCTGTCGCGGCCGGAAGTCATGGAATGCTACCTGATGACCGGCGATGCGGACTATCTGTTGCGGGTGGTCGTCGCGGACCTCGCCGCCTACGAGCGATTTCTGATGGATCACCTGACGCGGGTTCCCAGCGTCGCCAGCATCAAATCCAGTTTCGCCCTGAAACAGATCAAATACCGGACCGCGTTGCCGGTAACCTAGATCAACCTGCCTTTAATTGGAATCAATTAAAGGCAGGTTGATCTAGGAGTCGCGCCGCCCGACGAAGCGCATGTAGCGGCCGGCCCCGGCCGCCAGCACGCGACGGCGCCAATTGGCCGGCATGAGCGCAAGGCGCGCATTGCCCGGACTGACCAGCACTCGCTGCCGGCCGAGCGCCCGCAAGGCCTTGCGGGCCACATCGTCCGGTTCCTCCGCGCGGCGAAGGACCGAATCGGCCATGCCGGCACGGTTGAAGAATTCCGTTCGCGTGGCGCCGGGACACAATGCCAGCACATCGACCGGGGCATGCCGCACCTCGTCCGCCAGCGCCTCGGCAAAGCTGAGTTCGAAGGCCTTGGTCGCCGCGTAGGTGGCGAACATCGGCACGGGCGTAAACGCCACGACGCTGGAAACGATGATCAATCCCGCCCGATTGCCGGACTTGCCGGCGTGTTCGATCATGCCCGGCAGCAGCGCCCGCGTCAGATCGACCACGGCGGTGACATTGACCGCGACCATGCCGAGTTCCGCCGCCGGATCGTTTTCCAGGAAGGGTCCGAACGCGCCGATTCCGGCGTTGTTGATCAGCAGATCGACCTTTAGCGCCTCGGCCCGCTCGATCAGCGCGCGCCGCTCGTCGGCCGATGCGAGATCGAGCGTCAGCGTCTCGACCGCCCGGCCGGCCCGCGCATGGCGCGAGCGCAATTCTTCGAGACGTGCGCCGTTTCGCCCGACCAGGAGGAGCCCCGTCGACTCCGGCAAATTTCCGGCAAAGGACGCGCCGATGCCGCTGCTCGCGCCAGTCACCACCGCCATGCGGTATTCGGGTTTTATCGCCGTCATCCTCGCGCCTTCCGATCTCGAAACCGCAGCGCGCCGAACCGGCCGCCTGTCCGGTATTTAAGTTAACAAGTTCTTAAGACAGTCGTCGTAGAAAATTTCATTCAGGAGTATTGCATGGAAATTTCGGCGATTTTCGCGAAATTGTTCGGGCCGCTTTTCTATCCGTGGGTATCGAACCAGCGAATTTACTGGCTCTATCTGGGGTCGGCGCTGCTGATCGCGGTTGCGGCATACCTGGTGGCACGACGACGCGCGGGCGGAGATCGGGCGCCGGAGGGCGGGCTGATTCGCTTTCTCTTTCCTTCCGCGGTCTTCGATCACCGCTCCGCATGGGTCGACTACAAATATTTTGTGATAAACCGGGCCGGATTCGCGTTGCTGATCGCACCGGTGCTGCTCGGCGCGGGACCCGTATCCGATTTCGTCGCAGCCGGCCTGAAATACCTGTTTGGCGATGGCGGCGCGGCACGCCTTCCCCACTCGACGGACCACCTGTTTTACACATTCTGCATGGTCATGGCGTTCGACGGCGCGCTCTACCTCGGGCATTGGCTGCAGCACAAAGTCCCGGCCCTGTGGGAGTTCCACAAGGTGCATCACTCCGCCCAGGTGCTGACACCGATGACCGTTTACCGCATGCATCCGGTGGACGACATCCTCATGGGCATCCTTGTGGCGTTGGCCACCGGGACGGCCGACGGCGTGTTCCAGTGCCTCTACGAAACGACGCCGACAACGGTGATGCTGTTCAACCTCAACATCTTCGTCTTTCTGTTCTATCTGGCGGGATACAATCTGCGCCATTCGCACATCTGGGTTTCCTATCCGCCCGCCGTCAGCCATTTCCTGATCAGCCCGGCGCAGCACCAGATTCACCACAGCAGCGATCCCGCCCATTATGACAAGAATTTCGGCTTCATCTTCGCCTTTTGGGACTGGATCGCGGGGACGCTGTATCTCCCGAAACATCGCGAGGCGCTCAACCTTGGGCTGGCGGATGACGAACACCTCGCCTTCGATTCCGTGTGGCAGCTTTACGCCCGCCCCTTCCGGGTGCTCTGGCGACGCATTCACCCGGTCGAGAAGGAAACGCAATGACCCGCTGGCTTACCGGCCTCCTGGTTCTGGCAATTGCCGCGACCGCGGTCCTGACATCGCTGAGCACGCCGCCCGCAGCGCCGCCGCCGAAATTCACCGACCGGCCCGCGATTGGCACGGATGCCCTGCCGTTGGAATTGGACGCGCTGACCTGGACCGAGGTGCGGGCGCTGATCGCACGGGGAAAGACGCTGGCGATCATTCCGACCGGTGGCACCGAGCAGAACGGCCCTCACATGGTGCTGGGCAAGCACAACTACATCATGCGCCATACGGCGGCGCGCATCGCGGCGGCGCTCGGCAACGCGCTGGTCGCGCCGGTCATCGCATACGTGCCGCAGGGTCGCATCGACCCGCCAAGCGGCCATATGGCCTATCACGGCACGATCAGCGTCCCGGGATCGGTGTTTGCCGCTACCGTCGAATCGGCGGCGCGCAGCCTGCGGCGTCACGGCTTCACGACGATCTGCCTGATCGGCGACAGCGGCGGCAACCAAACGGCGCTTGCCGCGGTCGCCAAGAAACTCAACGACGAATGGTTGGATAGCGGCGTCCGGATTCTGCATGTCTCGGACTATTATTTCAGCGCGAACGGGCAGGTCGACTGGTTGCGCGGCGAAGGCGAAAGCGCGGTCGATATCGGATCGCATGCGGGCATTCGCGATTCGTCCGAGCTTCTCGCGGTCTTTCCGGACGGCATTCGCCGTGACCGGATGCGTCCGAGCGGCAGCCCCGGCATGGAAGAAAGCGGCGTGATCGGCGACCCCACCCGGGCATCGGCGGCGCGGGGCCGCAAGTTGCTTCAGCTCAAAATTGATGCCGCGCTGCGCCAGATTCGCCGCTTCTCAAAATCCGGCGATCACCCGACATCGTGAACCGTGACGGTGCCGGCCGCCGGATCGACCGTCACGCGATCGCCGTTCCTGATCACCGCGGTGATGTCGCTTTCGAACCGGTCGATCAGCGGAAAGTCCGCATGGGCCGCGCCCTGCGCCATGATCGGGTTCGCGTAGTTCAGCAGTAAGGCCAGCGGCGCCCGGTCGCGATCCGCCATCTCGTGCAGCATCCAGGCGGTCGCCACGCCGCCCTTGGCGATGTTCAGCACCAGAACCTTGCCGAGATAACTTTCGCCGAACAGCTTGTGGCCGGGCCGCGAGAACACGCCGGCGATGCGGTCGAGGTCGTAGCGCGCGCTGAAGTTGTCATGGGCGACCAGGGCCGGGCCACTGACAGTCGGACCGATGCCCACATGACCCTTGATGATCGTATCGGCCATCAGACGATCCTCCCCGCGACGGCGGACTCGACGCATTGTTCCATCGGCGCCAGCATCGGCTCGTAGCCATAGCCGCCGAGGATATTGACGATCTTCGCCGAATTGCTCATCAGGCGGCGCCAGCCATTGGCCTCGCCGATTTCACGGGCGTGCATCTGGTAGAAGCAGACGCCTTCCAGCAGCACGCCCCCCGCCGCCTCGATCTTCCCGGTGATGCCCATGCGGTCGGCCGATTTCTTGATGTCCGGCGCGGTCGCCGCCAGCAAGGTGGTCTTTGCGTGGACCTTGCGGCCGTCCAGCAGGTGACCCAGCTTTTGCAATTCGAACAACGACAATTGCGGCGCGGCGAAGACCACCACGTCGAGCGTATCGTCGGCGGGACGATACGATTCGTAGAACGCGTCGATGTCGGCCCGCGTAATGCGCATGGGTTCCGGCGCCGCGCCGTCGAATACGGATTGCAGCGTCGGCGCCTCCGGCGTGACGCCGACCATATGGAACAGCGGCGTCGAGCCGAAACTCGCCAGCGCCGCACCGAAATGCTTCAGCTCGTCCGAGGTGGGCGCGCCCTCGACGCCGTCGATTACCGGCACGTGCCAATACGAACTCATCTCGCGCCCGATGATGCCGCCGGCCGCGCCCCAATCGGCCCAATCGCGCGGCCGGTCCGCCAGGACGAAATGCGCGGTGCCGCGACGGCAGGCGTCGAGATGAAAGCCATAACGCGGCGTGCGCCCGGTCAAGGCGGCGGCCAGCGCCGACGGTCCGCCCTCGAAATTCGTCCGCGCGCCGAGCACGCTGTTGGTGTAGATGCTCGAGCCGGTATCGCCGAACGCCACATGTTCGCCGAGCACGGGCGGGATGACGATCTGATAGTTGATGCAGGTATCGGTCATCAGCACGTCGAGTGCCTGAAAGGCGTCGATGGTGCGGCGTTCCAGGCCGATCCAGTCCTCCTGCTGTTTGAGTCGCTTGTAGGCGTTGAAATCGGCGCCGCGCGGATCGGTCACCGTCGGCACCAGCGTGCGGCGATCCGCCTCCGGATAGGCGGCAATCTCTTCGAGAAAGGCGACCCCCGCCTCGCCCAGCGATTCCGTGTCGGCCATGATGTGCACATGGGCGATTTCGACCAGATCGGCGGCATCGAAAAACCGCCCAACCTTGATCTGATGCTGCAGCGCGCGTTGGCGCGGCACGCCCATCTCGCCGGCCAGCACGGCCTCTTCATGTTCTGTGAGTTTCATTGCGGCACTCCCTGTTGACGACACTTTTATAGCGCCGCCCGGGCACGCGCAAAAAATTCCGACCATCCGCCGAGCCCGCGATACGGTTGAGCCGGATCGATCCCTCCGCCATAGTGATCGCCGTTCCGCAAAACCGGAGATGCACCGTGACCCGCTTGACCACGCTCGAAGACATCGAACAGGCGCGCGCCGCGCTCCCGAAGTCGATCCGCCGCACGCCGATCGTGCCTCTCGCGCGAGATACCGCCGAAGTTGGCCGGGAAAAACTGTTCCTGAAATGCGAGAACCTGCAGGTTACCGGCGCCTACAAGGTCCGGGCCGCCTTCAATGCGCTGAAATGCCTGAGCGGCGCGCAGCGCGACCGCGGCGTGGTCGTCACGTCCTCTGGCAATTTCGCACAGGCCTACGCCCTGGCCGGCGCGCAGCTGGGTGTGCCGATCGTCGTGGTCATGCTGGACAACACGAGCCCGTACAAGGTCGAGCAGACCAGGGGCTACGGCGCCGAGGTCGTGTTCTGCGGCACCGATGCGCTGGCGCGGCAGCCGGAGGTCGAGCGCATCGCCGAGGAACGCGGCATGACCGCCATCGACAATTGGGAATTTCCGCCGATCGTCGCCGGCCACGCGAGCATCGGCCTGGAAATCGTCGAGGATTGTCCCGATGTGGAAACCGTGCTGGTTCCGGTGAGCAGTGGCGGCTTTGCCGCCGGCGTCGCCACCGCAATCAAACTGACCGATCCAAAGATTCAAGTCATCGGCGTCCAGCCGGAACGCGCCAACGCCGCCTATGTCTCCCTGCAAGAAGGCGCGCCGACGGCAATCGACTACTGGGACAGCATGGCGGACGGCCTGTCCGCGCGCCGGCCGGGCGAAGACCCGTTTCGCCATCTGCAAGCCTATATGGACGAAATCATACTGATCAGCGAACAGGACATCGCCGACGCCTTCCGAACCATCCTGTTCCGCGCCAAAATGCTGGGCGAACCCGCCGGCGTCGTCGCGCCCGCAGGCTTTCTCAGCGGACGAACCGACGGATCGCGCAAGACGGTGGCCGCCCTGACCGGCGGCAACGTCACCGAGGAGATGGTGCAGAAGATGCTCGCCATGTCGCAGAAATAGACGGGCTCGCCACTCGAATCGCTGAAAATCCGGCAAGTCGGGACTGCCCGGTCGCGGCGTAAAGGATTACGCAAGAATCTGCGCCGATAATCGCGCCGCGCGGTCCGGAGATCGCGCCTTGCAAGCGGCCCTATTAATCGCCATATCGTGCATTCCCAAGCCGGATAGAAACTTCATGACCAATCCACCCGAACCCGTGGCGCGGCGGCGCACTTTCGCCATCATTTCGCATCCCGACGCGGGCAAGACCACATTGACGGAAAAGCTGCTGCTGTTCGGCGGCGCGATTCAGCTTGCCGGCGCGGTCAAGGCTCGCGGCGAACAGCGGCGCGCCCGTTCCGATTGGATGAAGGTGGAGCGCGAGCGCGGCATCTCGGTGGCCTCCTCGGTCATGACCTTCGATTACGCGGGTTGCACCTTCAACCTGCTGGATACGCCCGGGCATGAGGATTTCAGCGAGGATACCTATCGGACGCTGTCCGCCGTCGATTCCGCGGTCATGGTGCTCGATGCGGCGCGCGGCATCGAAACGCAGACCCGGAAATTGTTCGAGGTCTGCCGCCTGCGCGACGTCCCCATCGTCACGTTCATCAACAAGCTCGACCGGGAATCGCAGGACCCGTTCGACCTGATGGATGAAATCGAACAGACGCTGGCGATAGACGTGACGCCCGCGAGTTGGCCGATCGGCATGGGCCGGCAGTTTCGCGGTTGTTACGATTTGTTCCAGGACCGGCTGATCCTGGTCGAGCGCGGCAGCGCCGACACGCCCGACGAGGGCGCGATCTGCGACGGTCTCGACGACAAGAAGCTCGACGAATTGCTGCCCGAAGACGCCGCCGCAACGCTGCGCGAGGAAGTCGAAATGGCGCGCGGGCTGTGTCCCGCATTCGATTTGCAGGCCTATCGGGAAGGCAATATGACGCCGGTCTATTTCGGCAGTGCGGTCAACAATTTCGGCGTCCGGGAACTGCTCAACGGATTGACCAGGATCGCGCCGCCGCCGGTGCCGCAACCCACCGCGGGGCGCATGGTCGATCCGTCGGAAGACAAAGTCAGCGGCTTCGTGTTCAAGATCCAGGCCAATATGGATCCGAAGCACCGCGACCGCATCGCCTTTTTCCGCCTCTGCTCGGGCCATTTCAAGCGCGGCATGAAACTGGCGCATGTGCGCACCGGCAAGACGCTGACGCTGCACAATCCGGTGCTGTTCCTGGCGCAGGAACGCGAACTGGCCGAGGAAGCCTGGCCCGGCGACATCATCGGCATTCCCAACCACGGCAATCTGCGCATCGGCGATACGCTGACCGAAGGCGAGGCGCTACAGTTCAACGGCATCCCGAGTTTCGCGCCGGAGCTGTTGCAGAAAGTACGCCCCGAAGACCCGATGCGCGCGAAGCATCTGGGACGGGCCTTGCAACAGATCGCCGAGGAAGGCGCCGCCCGGGTGTTCAAGCCGCGCCTGGAGTCGGACTGGATCGTCGGCGTCGTCGGCCCGCTTCAGTTCGAGGTGCTCGCCGACCGAATCCGCAGTGAATATGACATCCCGGTGCGTTTCGAAAGCACCTCGCTCTTCACCGCACGCTGGGTCGATACCGAAGACGCGCGGATGCTGAAATCGTTCCGCGATTCTAACGAAAGCAGCATCGCCGAGGATCACACCGGCATGTCGGTCTTTCTCGCGCGCAACGCCTGGCATCTCGACAAGGCGGTGGAAGACTGGCCCGACCTACGTTTCCTCAAGGTCAAGGAGCAGGCGGCCTAGCCGGCTCTCGAAGGGCGCCCGGGTCGCCGAAATATCCTCTCGTCCGGCTTACTGCAGGCGGATTTCGACGCGGCGGTTGCGGCCTTCCGAAACGCCGTCGCCGGTATCGATCATCGGATCCGATTCGCCCGCGCTCCGGGTTTCCAGCATCTCGCGCGCGATGCCGAGACCGGTCAGCGCGGTATACACCCGCCGGACACGGCGTTCCGCCAGCCAATTGTTGTATTTCGCCGAACCCGACGAATCCGTATGGCCGGCGAGCACGAGCCGCCGGTTGCCGGCTTGCCGCGCAGCCGCCGCCGCGTCCCGGATCACGTCCCGGGCATTCGGCGTCAACAGCGAAGAATTCGAATTGAAGTAAACGACGAACGCCTGCGGCTGTTCCACGACCACCGGCGGCGGCGCAACCGGTTCCGGCTGCTTTTCGACGACCAGAGGTTCCGGTGCGGCGGTCGGCTCTCGCATCGCCGGCTTCTGCGGCTCCGGTTCCGCCGCGCGCGCGTGCTGCCGCGGCCCCGGTGAGAAAAAGCGGAAGCGAAGACCGGCCATGATCTGATGGCTGGCGTAGTCCGAGAAGACCTGCCCGCCCGCGTTCGTGTTCAAGGTCAGGTCCGGCGCCCGCAAATGACGGTAATCGACGCTGAACGACAGCCGGTCGGTAACATCGACGGAAGCGCCGACAATCGCCTGTATGGCGATCGAGACATCGGCCTCGTCCACCGTCGAACCCGAGACCGGGGCGACATTATCCGCCATCCGCCTGCAACCGCAACGCGCCGACCCCGGCGCCCAAATACGGATAGATAAACCAGCCTTGGGGACGAAATTCGTACAGGATATTCGCCATGAATGTGTAGACATCGACGCCGCCGCTGGCGCCCGAATTGCTGCCGATCTTATCGATATCGTGCGGGCTGTAGCCGAATTGACCCTCGGCGCGCAGCCCATTGCCGAAGTCATAGCCGAGCCCGGCGGCGCCGATATAGCCGATGGACAGTTCCCCGTCGGCGTTTCCCAGGGGCATTTGTTCCGCCAGGTTCAGTCCGCCATAGCCCCCGATGTAAAACCCGTGCCCTTGTGCAAAGCTGTGCGAACAAATCGAAAATAAAAAAACTAGTCCCGACAGAAATCCAACAGTCAAACGCGGCAGCATTTTCCGGTATTCCTTATTCTACCTTTGGCCAATAGTTGCCAAAATGCTGAATGTTCCGAGTCCGGTCAATATAATTTGTAAAAACGATTTTATTCTCAACCCCGGCTTGGCAGCGCCACGACGCCATGGCCGCGCGCCGACAGCGCGCCATCCTGCTGTACCGCGCTTTGCGTGATCTCGACGCACGACCGGCCGTCGGCCTCGAATTTTCGGGTCACCTCGCCATCGATGTAGAGCGTATCGCCAACCGGATTGTGCCGGCGGATCTCCAGGTAGGAGTCGCGCAGGAACCCGTCATCGCCCATCCAGTTGGTCAAATGATGGGTCATCCAGGAGCATCGCTCAGGTCCGTAGTCATACGCCGCCGGCGCGCCCACGACGGTCGCAAACTCATCCTCCCAATGGACCCGCTCGGGACAATCGGGAATACCGAACCGGTTCTTGATGCCGAGGCCCGGATGCGCATGCACCTGTTTCCAGGCGAGCTTGTTCGCCCGGATATACAGCCCGCCCCATCCTTGCGCATAGGCGATAAAGCCGGTCACCGTCATCGGCCCCTTGACCATGCGCGGCAATTTCTCGCCGACTTCCGTATCCTCGAAATACCGCGGCTCGGCGCCGCGCACCTGCTCGTTCGCATAGTGCCGGTAGATTTCCACAAGGTCGTCGTCGGAGTAACTGGTCGGCGCGCGTTCTTTCAGGTCGTCGTACTTCGTGCCTTCTTCCCGCGCGATATCCCGGTCGGTGCGGAAGCACCAGCTATCCGCTTCGGCGATCGGGTCGCCGCCGTCACCGAAGAAATTCACGTGGTAGATCTGCTGAACCGACCGGCCCGAAAAGCGCGTGTCGTGCTCGACCAGATCCTTCAGCCAAGCCTCGGTGGTGATCGCTTCGTTGCGCCGGATTTCGCGATGCCATTTCCAGTCCGCGCCGGCCCACATCGCATGGACGCCCGGCAAGCCGCCGACATATCCCGAGATGATCCGGCTGCAGGCGAACAGGAATGACGGCGGCGCAATCACGTCGCCATGGCGCGTCGCCGCCGCGTAAGCCGGATCGCACCACAGCGGATTGTCGTCGCCGATGCCGTGGGCGTAATGGCGGATGTTGTCGCGCGTCGATTCGTGGCACCACGGCTCCAGCGTATTCTCGATCTTGACGCCGATGCGCTTGCGCAAATCGTCTAGCGCCGATTCGGTGATCTTGGGAAAGCGATTCTTGTCTTCGGTCATGGGTCGGTCAAAGTCCTGAACTGGAGGAAATCATCGCCGCAACGCGGCGGCGAGATCGAAGCGTTCCGGGCGGAACAGAAAATCCGCCATGGGTTTGAGATCGGCGCTCACCCGGGGCCGGAACGCCATGCGCGCGAAAATGTCGCGCTCGACATCGACGCCCGGCGCCACCTCGGTCAGCAGCGGCCCGTCCTCGGTGATCGCGAAGACGCCGCGTTCGGTGATCGCCGTCACGGTCTGTCCCTTGTCGAGCGCGTTGCGGGCGTTGAAGGTGATCTGCTCGACCGCCTGGACGAATTTCGTGACCGCCCCGTCGCGGCGAATCTCCAGCCCCTCGGGACGGACCGCGATGTCCT